>JBGOUV010000591.1:0-2720 GCA_041477815.1 Terriglobia bacterium
TCGCCGGCCTGGCTCCCGGCTTCGTGGGTGTTTACCAGATGAACATCCTGTTGCCCGGCTACGTCCCCCGCGGCACCCAGATCCCGCTCACCATCGGGGCGGGCGCCAACGCGACCACTCTGCAAGTGAGGATCGTGGAGTGAGGGGAATTCCGATGACCATCCAACACCACCGGCGGATGCTGCTGCTGTTGGCGGCGGCCTCCAGCCTCCCCCTCCTGGCTCAGAACAAGTTCGACGTGGGCGTTCTGGGTCTGTTCGGGACCTATCGCGCGGCGGACGTGAAGTCGGGCCCCACCACCGGGTCGGTCGGCTTCACGCCCGGAGCGGGGGCGGGCGCCTTCTTCGGCCAGGACATGCATGAGCACATCGGTGGAGAGATCCGCTACCTGTTCTCCAGGAACAACCAGAAGCTCAGCTCCGGAGGCACCTCCACCGAATTCGCCAGCCGTTCGCACACTGTCAACTACGACCTCCTGATTTACCCCAGCGGCCGTAACGCTCCCGTGCGCCCCTACCTCGCAGCCGGTGGCGGACTCAAGGTGTATCAGGGAACGGGCGTCGAACAGGCGTTTCAGCCCCTCAGTAATCTGGCCCTGCTCACCCGTACGCGAGAACTCCTCCCCACGGCCGATTTCGGGGGCGGGGCGAAGGTTCGCCTGTCGGGCGGCGCCACGCTGCGAGTGGAGTTTCGAGACTACCTGACCGAAGTGCCTAAAATCTTCGAGCCGGCGCCTGGGGCGAAGATCAGCGGGTTGCTGCACCACTGGCTGGGGGCCGTTGGCGTGAGCTGGAGATTCTGAGCGGGAGGGTATGATGCCTGCCTTCCAGCCCAGCGAACTCCTCGTGGCCGCTATTTCAGCCGCCGCGTTTGCACTGGTGATCTTCTATGCCGTGCGATTCAGGAGGGCGCGCCTGGAAACCCAGTTCTGGGAGGCCCTGGCGGGAGAGGGCACGTCGCTGGACGGCGGCCTCTTTTCGAGCGTCCTGCTGGAGCGTCCTTTCTCGCCGCTGGGACTCACGCTCTCCGCCGTTTTACATCTGGTTGCCGTGGTAGGTACGCCCCTGCTGCCGTTTATTTTTTACGACAGGCTGCCCTTCGACCTGCGCAGGTTCGAGGTAAGACTCATGGAGTTTCGGATTCCCGAACGGCTCTACTACAACCCGCCGGCGGGGGCTGAACCAGCTTCGAAAAGAGCCAGAGTCCGCGTCCGTAAGCAACCCCGGACTGTGGCCCGCAAGCCGGCCGCGTCTGGCCTCGTCCAGCCGGCGGTAGCATTCGCGCGCCCCAGGCTGCAACTGCCGGTTTCCGCTCGTGCCGCAACCAGGGATGTGGTGATCCAGCCGGATCAACCACCCGAGCTCCGGCTGGAGATTCCCCGCTTGGTACTCCCGACCGCTTTCCTGTGGGCCCAGCGGCCGGCTCCGCTGGAGGCCCCGCGCGTGGCCGGAGCTTTGCAGCCTCCGGCGCCGGCGGTCACATCGCCGCGCTCGCAGCCCGCCGTCCAGAAACCGAATCGGGAGGTCGCCATCGCCGACGTCCAGGCCGCGGAGGTCCCGCGGTCGAATCCACGGCCCCCACTGCTGACCCTTCCGACGGCGAACGTCGCTCCGGTAAGAATGCCCGGCCCGTTGCTGGAGGCTCCCAGCGAGCTGCCGGCGTCGGCCCTGCCGCCGGGGAACCCCATGAACCTGATCGCCCTGATGAGCACTCCGGCTCCGCCTTCGGCCAGCTATCTGTTGGAGGCCGGCAACCGGCTGGCCGCGCCGGCGGAGGGACCGGCAAGCGCCACCGGGGCAGCGCCGGAAGCGAAGAGCCCCAGCCTCAGCGAACTCCTCCGGGCCGGCCCGCCGCAGCCGGAGGGGCCTGCGGCGGCCGATCTCGGCAGCGGCAAGGGTGCGCCCACCGCCGCGGGCTCCGAGGAGGCAGCGAGGTCCGGCAAGGCCGCCCCGTCCACCGCAGGACCCGACGTCGCCAAGGGTTCCAATTCGGCATCCAACCCAGTATCCAACACAGTATCTAATACGACAGTGGGTCCCGTGGAGCCAGCAAGGCCCGGCAACACGCCTTCGTCCACCGCCTCTATCGCCCCGGGGCCCAAAGGCAATCTCGGGATTATTATCGTCCGGCAATCCCCCCAGGAGCCGGCTGTCGATGCGGACGGCATGCTAAGCGGACACCCGGTCTACACCGTTTACTTCGAGGTCCCCGGCGCTCCCCGCAAATGGGTCTTGCATTACTGCGTACCGGGCTCCGTTTCCGCTAAATCGTTTGTCAGGGACGGGGACAGCGTGATCCGGGTGTTGCCGAACCGGTCCGTGCAGCCGCCCTTTCCGTTGGACAGATTGCCGGTGGATCTGAATGGTTATCGCGGGGAGATTCCGCGCCTGATAATCTACGCGCTGGTGAACGAACGCGGTGAAACCGAGAACATCCGGCTGGTGCGAGGCACCGGGCAGGACATCGACGCTCGCGCGGTCGCCGTGTTGAGCAAATGGACTTTTCGCCCGGCCCGCAGGAACGATTTGCCCGTGGCCGTCGAAGCCTTGTTCGGAATTCCGCTGAACTGATGAGGTAGTACATGATGAGAACCCGTCCTTTTTCCCTTCTTATTCTTGTGTTTGCCAGTCTGGCCGCGGGCCCGCAGGCGTGGGCCACCACCCTGCTCACCAGCGGCGAGCCCGTGCCTTTCGGTCTGCCGTCGGCTACGGATAGGCCGA
>JBGOUV010000129.1:0-15890 GCA_041477815.1 Terriglobia bacterium
GCGCGAGCGGCGCCACCCGCTCCCGCGTAAACACCAGTCCGCCCGCCGTCAGCAGCACCGGCGCCGACAGCTCCATCCGCTGCTCGCCCCGCCGCAACACCCCGGCCGCCACCCAGTGGTTCTTCACTCCCCGCCGCACCTCTAGCGCGAACCGCCACGGTCCCCCCTCGTCCCACGCCACCCCAGCGAACTCCTCCCCACCCGCCCAGCGCAAACCCAGACGGCCGGTTCGGGCCATCAACGGTACTACCAGGCCGGCCAGAGGATGCGGCACGCCGTAACGCGACAGCGGCGAGTAATCGAGATAGGACTGCTTCGCCCCCAACAGCAAGGCCAGTATCTCGCGATCGGCCGCCTCCGGCAGTGTTGGAATCTGACGGCGTGACAGCCGCGCTTCACGCAGCTTGCCCCAGGCGCCGTCCTTCCGGCGGTCGCGCACCATCCATTCCACGGTCAGGTCGCCCGCGTGCAAGGTGCCCGCCACGTCCACCACGTAGACAATCTGGCGCCCGGCCCGCCACTCCCCACCGGACTCCCGCTCATTCCGCCGCATCCCGCCGACCGCGGCCAGGCGTTCCCGCCATTCCACGCGCTCCGGAGGACGGGCCAGTGGCGGCGCCGTCTCCCCGTCGTCGTCCCACTCGTTCTCGTCGAAATACGGAATCACCTCCCGGCCCGATCGCGCCGCGCTCAGATAACCGTTGGCCTCCGCCGCTAGAATCGTGGCCCACAGATGTTTGCACGGCCCGGTCGACTGGTAATAGGGGCAGTCGCAGAAGAGACGGAGGCGGTAGCCCTCTTCCCACAGCAGTCGCACCTGGTACGGCCGCGTTCCTTGGACCCGGGCCACCACTTCCCGGTCCGACCCGCGCACGATACGCACCGAGCCATAGCGATAATATCCATAGCCCCGGCTCCGCACGCTGGTAATGAAATCAATGGCCAGTTGCGAGGAAATCTTTCCTGCCGCCATCAGCTCCAGCCCGATACCGCCTCCGCCGCCGTCTGATACATCGGCAGCACCGTATCCATGCGGGTGAGCTTCAAGACCTTTAGCACCATCCCCGTCGCCGCCGACAGCCGCAACTCCCCGCCCGCCCGCTGCGCCACCGCGCAGATCATGGCCAGCGTCCCCACGCCCATGCTGTCCAAATACTCCACCGCGCCCAGGTCCAGCACCACTCGCCGGCGCTCCTCGCGGACCAGCCGCCGCACCGCCGCCTCCAGCTCCTGACACTCCCGCCCCAGCGTGATCCGTCCGGTTGGCCGCAGGAGGGTGACATCGTTTTCGATTTGCTCGATATTCATAGGACTTGGGCGCGGCCAGGGGGCCGCTTGCGGTCCGGGAGGACCGCCCTACAATTCCACCCGCTCCACGCGGATCTTGGCGTCGTCGAACACGCCCAACCCGATGTTCCCGGCGATCTCGATATGCTCCACCTGGCAGCGCAGCCGCACGCTGTCCGCGTCCGGCTTCAAGAGGGCGATCGGCGCCAGCCCCAGCGACGCCCGCTGGGCGTCCAGGGCCCGCCACCCGGTCTTGTCCAGAGCCACTGGATCGGTAGCGAAGTACATCGTCTGATGCGCCCACAGATACTTCGCCACCTTCGCGCCTGGACCTCCATGGTAGGCCGCCTTGACGCCATCCAGAATGTTCAGGACGACCTTCTCGCGAAATACCGGCTGGTCGACCACCGCCGGTATGAAGGTCCCGGTGGAGTTAGCCGTGTTGCTCACGTGGCTCCGATTCACGTTGTTCACCAGGCCGTGCGACAGATTCTTCAGGGCCAGCGTCACCCCCGCCGCCTGGTGATGCTTGAGCACGCCCACGTTGATCAGCTTGTTCACTTCCCGCGTCAGGAACCGCGCCACGTAGGACCGCCGCACATGCCGGTCGCTCAACTGGTATTGCTGAGCACAATCGGGATTCACCAGGGCCATCTCCATGTAGACGTCCCGATCGTACCCGTCCATATCGAGCTGCACCGCCAGGTACTTCTCCGAAGCCGACATCCAGCGCACCCCGGGCGGCAGCCACTTATCGAACCCCGCCAGCAGGAACTCTTCCCGATAGCGGTCATACACTACAATGTCCCGCTTCTTCACCCCGGCCTGCTCCAGTCCCTCCAGGATGGGATGCAGCACCTCCGGCGCCGAAATGAGATACGGGCGTCCCACCGGATTCAGCTTGATCCCCACCACGTCGCCCGGCTGGAAGAACCGCCGCCACGCCTCCACCGCGCTCGGCGCGGCGGTGAGCTTCATCATGCCGGTCTCCACCATCTGCCGCACTGGTGCGGCCTGATACCGGTCTGCCACCACGCTTTGCGGGTGCTGCACGGCCACCACGCGTCCCGGGTAAGGTCCGGGAATTCCCAACTTGCCGCCGCTCTGCGGCCGCAGTACGGCCTGCGCCGCCAGAACTCCCAGAAACTCGCGCCTGCCCAGCTCCATACCGCCTCCTTACCGCCGCCGTACACTGTAGACGGCCACTTCCGCCAGCAGATTCGGCATCCACCCCACCGTCCGCTCCCCGCTCAAAAAGATCCGATGCTCCACCACCAGGTTCTCCGCCACCGCCAGGTCCTCGAAGTCGTGGACGCTCAGAAAGTGGATGTTGGGCGAGTTATACCACTCGTGCGGGAACAGCTTGGTCTTGGGCGCCCGCCCGGTAAACAGCATGGACGCCCGCATCGACCAATGCCCGAAGTTCGGAAACGCCACGATCACCCGCCGCCCCACCCGCAGCATCTCGTGCAGCACCTGCTGCGGCCGGTGGGTCTCCTGCAACGTCTGGCTGAGAACTACATAGTCGAAGCACTGATCCGGGTAGTCGGCCAGGCCCGCGTCGATATCCCCCTGGTACACCGACAACCCCTGGGCGATGCACTTCTGCACGCGCGCCGAGGAGATCTCCACCCCCCGCGCCACCACGTTCTTGTGCTCGGCCAGCCAGGCCAGCAGCTCTCCGTCCCCGCACCCCAGGTCCAGCACCTTGCTCCCCGGCTCCACCATGCCGCTGATGATGGCGAAATCGCGCCGCTCCAGCAGCCTGCCTACGAAACTCCGTTCCGGTGTCGCCGTCACCGCCATGGTTACGCCGCCGCCAGCCTCTTATAGGTATTCGCCAGGAAGTGGCGGATCAGCTCGGTCTGCTCCCCCACCTCCACCAGAAACGCATCGTGCCCGTAATTGGACTCGATCTCGCAATACGCTACATCCAAATTATGTCCCCGCAGCGCCCGTACGATTTCCTGCGATTGGTAGCTCGGATACAGCCAGTCCGAGCTGAAGCTGATCACCAGGAACCGCGCCTGGGTCCGCGCCAGCGCCGCCGAGACCGACCCGTATCCGGCGCTCAGGTCGAAGTTGTCCATGGCCTTGGTGATATACAGGTACGAGTTCGCATCGAAGCGACTCACAAACTGCCCGCCCCGGTACCGCAGGTAGTTCTCCACTTCGAAGTCCACGGCGAACCCTTCGTTCCCCAATTCTTCCTTGGGACGCTGCCGTCTTCCGAACTTCTCCCGCATGGACTCGTCGCTCATGTAGGTGATGTGCCCGATCATCCGGGCCACCGACAACCCGCGCGCCGGCGGCGACGCGCTGTAGTAGTCGCCTCCGTTCCAGTCCGGGTCGGACATCACGGCCATCCGGCCCACCTCGTTGAAGGCAATCTGCTGCGCCGAATGCCGAAACGCCGAGGCGATGGGAATCGCGCTCATCACCGCGTCCGGATACTCCACGGCCCACTGCAAGGCCTGCATCCCGCCCATCGAGCCACCGGACACCGCGAGCAAGCGCCGGATCCCCAAGTGCTCCATCAGCTTCTTCTGCAGCCGCACCATGTCGGGTACGGTGATCACTGGAAACGCCGCGCAATACGGCCGCCCCGTGGCCGGGTTGATCGAGCTGGGCCCCGTAGTCCCCCGGCACCCCCCCAACACGTTCGAGCAGATGACGAAGTACCGGGTGGTGTCAAACGCCTTGTGCGGCCCGATCATGCTGTCCCACCACCCCGGCTTCCCCGTCTCCGGACAGATCCCCGCTGCATGCGCGTCGCCCGAGAAGGCATGCAGCGCCAGAATGGCGTTCGAGCGGTCGCGATTCAGCTCCCCATAGGTCTCATAGGCCACCTGCACCGGCGCCAGAGTCTCGCCGCAGTCCAGCGGGAGCGAATCAAACGACGCGCATTGTGGTTCTACGATCATTGGAACCCGATTCTACCAGGATAGCGCCAATTTTGGCATTTTTGGCGGTCCTCTGCTACTCTTCTTCCATGCTCCAGCCCGAGCTTCGCCCCCTGATCTCCGCTGAGCGGATCCAGGCCCGCGTAGCCGAAATGGGCCGCCAGATCGCCGCCGACTACCCCAACGGCTCCCTGCGCCTGATCACCATTCTGAAAGGGGCCTGCTTTTTCCTCTCCGACCTGGCCCGGGCCATCGAGCGCGACGTCTCCCTGGACTTCATGGGCATCGCCTCCTACGGCCGCAACAAGACCTCCTCGGGCGAAGTGCGCGTCACCAAGGACCTCGACAGCGAAATCGCCGGCCTCGACGTCCTCATCGTCGAGGACATCGTCGACACCGGCATCACTTTGACGTACCTGTGCCACCTCCTGCAGCAGCGCAAGCCCCGGTCTCTGCGCATCGCCACGCTGCTGGACAAGCCCAGCCGCCGCATCAAGCCCGTTGACGTGGCCTACACCGGCTTCCAGATTCCCGACGAGTTCGTGGTCGGCTACGGCCTCGACTATGCCGAAAGGTACCGCAATCTCCGCGACATCTGCGTCCTGGCGGAAGGCCCGGCCGAAGGCACCCTCCGATGAAGGCTGTGATCACCGCTGCCGACCTCGCCAGTCTACCGGACCACTGCGACCTCCCCATCCCCCAGGGCGCCCTAATCACCCCCTCCGCGCGCGATCAGGCCGCTCTCCGGCATATCCACTTCATAGAAGTCTCCCTCTCCGACCTCCCCACCGTCCCCCCCGACCGCACCATCGCCCTGGGCTCCGATCACGGAGGCTACCGCCTCAAGGAGGCCCTCAAGCCCGTCTTCACGGAGCTGCGCCTGGAAATCCGCGACGTGGGCGTTCACGATGAGCAACCGGCCGACTACCCCGACATAGCGCAGGCCGTGGCCGAGCTGGTCGCCACCGGCGCCGCCTCCCGCGGCGTGATCGTCGACGGCGCCGGCATTGGCTCGGCCATGGCCGCCAACAAGGTCCCCGGCATCCGCGCCGCGCTATGTTATGATAAGGCTTCCGCGAAGAACAGCCGCGAGCACAACAACGCCAACATCCTCACCCTCGGAGGACGTTTGCTCACGGAAACTCAAGCTCGCGACGTGCTACATGCTTGGCTGACCACCCCCTTCGCCGGAGGCCGTCACGCCAACCGCGTGGCCAAGATTGCCGGGCTGGAACAGCGCTACCGAACGTGGACCCCAAAACCCTGACGCCCCCCTCCCCCTGTTACGCGGCCCAAGCCCCCGCCCTGGCCGCTGGGCATCCCCCCGGCGCCGAGGGCCTCAACATCCCCGACCTGGTCTGTCCCGGCTGCATCCAGCGCTGCCCGCAGACCTGCGCCCAAAAGACCGCCGCCATCATCGCCGCCGGCGCCGACCGCGTCTCCGCCTCCGAGCGTCTCACCAAGATCGACGAGCGCATCGCCGCGTTGATCGACCACACCCTCCTCCGCCCCGACGCCACCCGAGACCAGGTCATCAAACTCTGCCAGGAAGCCCGTAAGTTCCACTTCGCTTCCGTCTGCGTGAACACCGTCTGGGTGCCGCTCTGCTCCCAACTCCTGCACGGCTCACCGGTCAAGGTCTGCGCGGTCGTGGGCTTCCCCCTGGGCGCCACCCTCACCGAAGCCAAGCGCGCCGAAACCGAGCAGGCTGTCAAACTCGGCGCCCATGAGATCGACATGGTCATCCAGGTAGGCGCCCTGCGGTCCGGCGATCTCGACTTCGTCCACAACGACATTCGCGCCGTGGTCGACGCCGCCCATCGCGGCGGCGCCATCGTCAAGGTCATCATTGAGGCCGCCCTGCTCGACGACCCGCAGAAGCTGCAAGCCTGTGCCCTCTCCCGCCTGGCCGGGGCCGACTTCGTCAAGACCTCCACCGGCTTCGGACCTTCCGGCGCCACCGTCCACGACGTGGCCCTCATGCAACGCGTGGTCGGCGGCGAGATGGGCATCAAGGCCGCGGGCGGCATTCGCAGCTTGGAGGACCTGCAGAAAATGGCCGCCGCCGGCGCCACCCGCATCGGCGCCTCGGCCAGTGTCAAAATCATGGAGCAGGCCGCCTCCTCTCCCCGATGAGCGCCCGTACCAACAGTCTGCTGGAGAGCCGCAGCGAGCTCCTCGACTTCCTCCTGGAGGTCGCCGAGGTCTCGGCCCACACCCTCGACCTCGATCGCCTCCTCCCCGGCCTGGCCTCGCTCATCAAGAAGGTCATCGACTACGAGATCTTTGCCATCCTCCTGCTCAGCGAGCGCACCAACACCCTCCGCATCCAGTACGCCATCGGCCACCGCGAGGAGGTCATCCGCAATCTCCGCATCCCGGTCGGCGAGGGCATCACCGGCGCCGCCGCCGCCAATCGCAAGTCGGTCCTGGTGGGCGACGTCCGCCACGACCCCCGCTACCTCAACGCCCTCGATATTGTCCGCTCCGAGCTGGCCGTCCCCATGGTCGCCCGAGGCAAGGTTGTAGGTGTGATTGATATTCAATCCACCAGCCTCCACGCTTTTTCCGAGCAGGAGCTCACCCTCGCCGAGCTCACCGCCTCGCGGGTGGCCATGGCCATCGACAACGCCCGCCTCTACCGCCGCGTCGTCCGCCAGAACAAGACCCTCCGCACGCTCTCTTCCATCGCCCAGGAATTCTCCTCCATCCTCGACTTGGACGCCCTGCTTCGCAATATCTCCGAGCAGGTCCGCAAACTCATCAACTACGACGCCTTCAGCATTCTCCTCCTGGAGCCTTCTGAGTCGATGCTGAAGCACTACATCAGCGCCCGCTACGATGAGCACGTGCAGCTCGACAACATCCCGCTGGGCAAAGGCATCGTCGGCGCCGCCGCCGAATCCGGCCAGGCTGTTCTGGTCCCCGACACCTCCAAGGACCCCCGCTACATTCCCCTCACTCCAGGTATCCGCTCTGAGGTAGCTGTCCCTCTTATGGTGAAGAAGAAGGTAATCGGCGTCCTCGACGTGGAAAGCGCCCAGATCAACTACTTCACCGAGGACCACCTCCGCACCCTGTCGCTGCTGGCCCCCCAGGTGGCAGCGGCGCTGGAGAACGCCCGCCTTTACAAACAGGCCGCCGAAAACCAGGCCCGCATGGAGTCGGACCTCGAAGCCGCCCGCCGCCTGCAGCAGCATCTCCTGCCTCCCAGCTCTCCCCGCGCCACCGGCCTCGACATCTCCTCCCGCGTCGAGCCCGCCCGCGAAATCGGCGGCGATCTCTACGACTTCTTCACCTTCCCCAAAGGACACCTCAGCATCACCGTGGGCGACGTCAGCGGCAAGGGCGCCGCCGCCGCCCTGTACGGCGCCATGGTCAGCGGTCTGCTGCGGTCCCTCACCCGCCACCACCGCTCCCCCGGCCAGCTCCTGCGCGCCCTCAACCAAACCCTGGTCGAGCGCCAAATCGAGGCCAAGTACGTCGCCCTGCTGGCCGCCTACTGGAACCCCGAAGCCCGCACCCTCACCATGGCCAACGCCGGCCTCCCGCTCCCCATCATCTGTCGCGACGGCCGCGTCACCGAAGAGCGCATCGTAGGCGTCCCCCTAGGTCTTCTCCCCACCAGCGACTACGAGGAGATAACCATTCCCCTCGGTCCCGGCGACGTAGTGGTCCTGGCCTCCGACGGCATCACCGACAACCGCGACCAATTCGGCCAGGAATACGGCCACGAGCGCTTGGCGCTGCTGGTCGATCACCATTGCGACCTGCCTGCCCAGGAGCTCCTGCACGCCATCTTCCACGACGTGAAGACCCACGCCGCCACCGCGCCCACCTTTGACGATCAAACAGTAGTAGTCATAAAAGCCAAATGAGACTGCAAATCAAAAGGCAAAAATCAAAAATCAAAAATCAAAAATGTCCTCGTCCGCCATTTTTGCCTTTTGATTTTTGCCTTTTGCCTTTTGATTTGGTTTCTAAGATTCTGTGCCCACACTAGGCTTCCACTACCGCGACGACCTTCTCCACTGCGAAGGCGTGCCTCTGCCCTCCATCGCCGACCGCGCCGGCACCCCCGCGTTCGTTTACTCCTCCAACTCCATTCTCGACAACTACGACTCCTATGCCCGCCCCTACGGCCCTGCCACGCACACCGTCCACTACGCGGTAAAAGCCAACGGCTCTCTGGGCATCCTCTCCCTCCTGGCCCGCCGCGGCGCCGGCTTCGACATCGTGTCCGGCGGCGAGCTCTTCCGCGTCCTCCAGGCCGGCGGCGACGCGGCCAAGGTGGTCTTCGCCGGAGTAGGGAAGACCGCCGATGAAATCGACTATGCCCTGGGCGTCGGGATCGCCTCGTTCAACTGCGAATCCGAACCCGAGCTCCAGCTCCTCAACGCCCGGGCCGCCCGGCGCCAAGTCAGGGCTCCCATCGCCATCCGCGTCAACCCCGATGTCAATGCCGAGACGCATCCCTACATAGCCACCGGGCTCCGCGAGCACAAGTTCGGCATCCCCATCACCGAAGCCGAGGCTCTTTACCGCCGCGCCGCCTCCCTCCCGCATCTCGACGTAAGAGGCGTAGCCTGCCACATCGGCTCCCAGATCCTCCACATCAGCGCCTTTCTGGAAGCCCTCCACAAAGTAATCGAGCTGATCGGGCGCCTCCGCGCGGCGGGCATCCCCATTCGCGATCTCGACCTGGGAGGCGGCCTGGGCGTGGGATACAAGCCCGAGGAGGAGAGCCCCGCGATTGCCGATTACATGAACGCTCTGCTCCAGGTAATCGAGGGCCACCACCTCCACCTGCACGTCGAGCCGGGGCGGTCCATCGTAGCCCAGGCCGGCATCCTGCTGACGACGGTCCTCTACCGCAAACCCGGCCCCGAGAAGGAATTCCTCATCGTAGACGCCGCCATGAACGACCTGATCCGCCCGGCCCTCTACAAGTCCCACCACGAAATTCTTCCCGTGCACCGCGTCCCCGGCCGTCCCGCCGTCACCGCCGACATAGTGGGCCCCATCTGCGAAACCGGCGATTTCCTGGCCCGCCACCGGCAACTCCAGGCCTCCGAACCCGGCGAGCGTCTCGCCATCTGCACCGCGGGCGCCTACGGCTTCGCGCTCTCGTCCAACTACAACGCCCGCCCCCGCGCCGCCGAAGTCCTGGTAGACGGCCCGAACTTCACCGTCATCCGCGATCGCGAAACCTACGCCGACCTCATCCGCGGCGAGCGCCCGGCACCCAGCGCGTGACACGTTCGCCAGTCTGCGGATCGGCTGGGAATGAAGCCGGATTCGACCTCCCTGCCTCTCTCAAACGAGAATGTACAGTCGGCCCCGCAGCCGGTGACTCGGAGGCCCTCGTGCTATACTTTCCACGTCCCGCCCATGTCCGGCCCCCGCCGCCTAGGTAGTGCACTCAGTGTCGCTTTGGCCGGCCTCGCCGTCCTGGCCGCGCCGGACATCGTCGAGAGATTCGTCTCTCTCGACTGGCGCATTGGCAATATCCGGCCCTGGCTGCACGGACTCCAGGTGGTCCTCGGAGGCGCCGCTCTCCTCTGCTGGGCGGTCCGTCCTCGCATCGACGCCGCCTGGGGACGGGCGTTTCCCACCCGCCGGCAGGTGCTGTTCGTCCTGCTGGCCGTGCTCGGCTCCACCGCCGCCTCCCTGGCTCTCGCCGAGATGGCCTTACGCCTTCTCCACTTTCCGTTCCGCGCCCGCGTGCTCACGTCCGGGGACGCCATGGCCCGCTTCGATCCCGATACCGGGTGGTCCTACGTACCTAACTACGCCGTGGTGCGCGGCGGAGTCTTCGGGAGCCGGCCGGCCGGCTATTTCTTCGACCGTTTCGGCACGCGCGTCCGCGCCCCCGGTGTACAGCACGATCCGGCCCGTCCCAGCGTGCTGTTGGTGGGGTGTTCGTTCACGCTCGGGGAAGCCGTACCCTACGAAGAAACCTTCGCCGGCCAACTCGAGGCCCGCCCCGACTTCCCTCTCCAGGTGGTCAACGGCGGTGTCATCGGATTCAGCACCGGCCAAAGCTTTCAGATGATGAAGCGGCTGCTGGAACAGTTTCCTGTCCAGGCGGTGGTCTATACTTTCATCCCGCAGCATCCGGACCGTGACGCCATCTGGGATCGCCGCCTGTATCACCCCGACGAACGCTTTCTAGGTACTACCCCGCTGTTTGCGCTCCGCCGCGATGGCGCCCTCTATCTGAAAGAGCCGGCCGTCCGCTTTGAACACCTGACCCGGTTCCAGTTGGGGGCCTGCTTCCGGATCGCCTGGTTTCGCAAAGGCCCCCTCCCCGGCTTGGCGTTGACCCGCGCCCTGGTCCTGGCCATGAGGGACTACGCCGAGTCCCGCGGCGCGCGCTTCTACCTGGTCGATTGGGCCCAAGGACCTTCCGCCGCCCCGGAGTCGCCCTTCACCGGCCTGAATCTTCGCTTGATCGATACCCGTCACCAGCAGCCGCCGGGCTGGAACACCTGGTACGTTCCCCTCGACTCCCACCCCGACCGGCGCGCCCACGGCCACGTGGCCTCCCTGCTCGCCGCCCGACTGTTCGAGTAGCGAAATTCACCAACGCCACCTGGCTGACCGTCACCCGAAACCGTTCGACCGATGCCGGCTCGTCAAGCCCATCATTTTGTCTTCTAGCGCTGGTGTTGCCCGCCGTCGGCGCCGGCGAGTTCCTTCCGGATCTCGCGGCGCGAGTTGGTACGGCGAGCGCAGTTGGATTCCTTCTTGGCGTCGCGCTGGTAGCCCCAGGAAGCGCCGTTGCCTCGTGGGGGGCCGGAGTGCGCGGTCTTCTTTGCTTCGTAGCCCACGTTCGTCAAGCCAGTCTTACTTAGCCCTTCCCTTCAGCTCCGCGTCGATGACCTTGCGGAACTGCTCGATAGGCACCGCTCCCACCACCTGCTTCCCATTCACGAAGAATGTCGGGGTGCCATCCACCCCCAGCTCCGACCCCTCCCGCTGGTCCGCCACCAGCGTCGGCCGGAAGCGGTGGCTGTCCAGATCCTTGACGAACCGCGGCACATCCAACCCCAGCTCCTTGGCCATGCCGACCAGGGCCCCGCGGGCCAGCGTCTTGCGCTCGAACAGCAGGTCGTGCATCTCCCAAAACTTCCCTTGCTCCCCCGCCGCCATCGACGCCTCGTGGGCCAGGGGCGCCTCCTTATGGAAATCGAGCGGATAGTGCTTAAAGATCCACTGCACTTGGTTGGGGTATTCCTTCATCACCTGCTGCACCGTCGCCAGCGCCCGCGTGCAGAAGCCGCACTGAAAGTCGGAGAACTCCACCAGCTTAATCGGCGCATTCTCCGGCCCCCGTCGCGGGGCGCCCTTGGTCTCGACCTGTGCCGGCAGGTCCAGTTGCTGGTTCATCAGGGCTCGCAAGGCGCCCATCGACGGCGTCCCCACCATGGCGCGGCCGTTGATGAAGAAGGTAGGGGTTTTCTGCAGTCCCAGGGCCTGGCCTTCGGCCATGTCGCGCTCCACCACCGGCAGATACCGGTGGTCCTTCATGGCGGCGTCGAATTTCGCGACGTCTAATCCGGCCTTCTGGGCCAACTGGCTCATTTTTGCCGCGTCGGTCTGGCCGTACAGCAGGTCGTGCAGGGGCCAGAACTTCCCCTGCGCCTCGGCGGCCAGCGCAGCCTCGTGAGCCAGCACGGCCCTCGAGAGCGGGGCATGCTTGAAGATCAGCCGGATCTTCCCCGGGTAGGCCTTCAGCAACTCGTCCACCACCGGCCGGGCCTTCCCCGCTTCCGGCGACCCGAAGTCGGAGAACACCAGTATCACCACCGGCGCATTGGCCGGTCCTTTCTCCGCGGCGCCCGCCGCCGCCAACCCCAACCACAGCCAACTCCACAGTGTCTTCTGCATGTCCCTTTCAGGATAAGGGATCAGCCCCCTGCGCCGCAAACGCAAAGATTCTGTGGATTCTGAATCCTCTGCTGAGAGTGGTGTATCCTGGGGAATAGGGGTATGAAGTGGACGTGTATCGGCCTCCTGGCGGCAGCCTTGTTTGCGGCGGGGTGCGCCCAGGACAAATCGAAAATCACCGCCGCCGCTGCTCCCGGCAAGGGCATCCCGGTCGAAACTGCTGCCGTGGGGCTCCGTTCCGCCCAGCGGCTGCTGGAGGTCACCGGCACCCTCCAGCCTTATGACCGGGTGACCCTCAGCTCCGAGCTGGACGGCCGTATCGGCCGCGTGCTGGTCGACTTGGGCGACGGCGTCAGCCCCGGACAACTCCTCGGCGAGATCGACCCGGAGGAGTTCCGTATCCAGGTGGTGCAGGCTCGGGCCCGCCTGCAGCAGGCCCAAGCCCAGCTCGGACTCAGCGAAGGGCAGGACCCCCGCTCCATCCGCAACGAAGATACCCCCGAGGTCCGCCGCGCCAACGCCATCCTCGAAGAAGCGCAGACGAACTTCCGCCGCGTCACCGAGCTGTTCGAGGAGAAAATCGGAACCCAGCAGAGCGTGGACCAGGCCCGCGCCCAGCTCAAATCCGCCCAGGCCAACCTGGCCCTGACCCTGGAGAACATCGAAACCCAGCGCGCCATGATCGACCAGTTCCGAGCCGCCCTCGAACTGGCTCAGAAGAAACTCAAGGATACGGCCAGCAAGGCGCCCTTCGCCGGCTCCGTCAGCGAGCGCCTGGTTTCGGTGGGACAATACGTCAAGGCCCAGACGCCGATGTTCACCATCGTGCAGACTAACCCGCTGCGGCTGCGCATCGAGGTTTCCGAGCGCCTGGCCCCGTCCATCCGCGCCGAGCAGGCGGTGCAGCTGCGCGTCGATGGCCTGCCCGGCCGCAGCTTCCCGGCGCGCATCTGGCGCATCAACCCGTCCGTCACCGAGCAGACCCGGACGCTCCAGGTGGAGGCCCTGGTCCCCAACGACGGCGGCACCCTCCGCCCCGGCATGTTTACGCGCGCCTCCGTCACCTCCGGCGAGACGGTGCGGGCCCTCATGATCCCGGCCAAGGCAGTGCTGAACTTCTACGGCGTCAACAAGATATTTGCAATAGCCGACGGCAAGGTCCAGGACCGCACCGTCAAGCTCGGCGACCGCTATGACGAGTTCTTTGAAGTGCTCGACGGCGTCCGCGAGCGCGAGGTCATCGCTCTGACGAATCTCGAAAAGCTTTCCGGCGGCACGGTGGTGGAGGTCCGGCGCCCATGATGGTGAAACAGAGCCAGTCTGTCGCCAACCCGCCCAGCCCGCCAAGGAAGAGTCCTTTGTCTTCTTGGCGCCTTGGCGCGAAGGATTCGGGTTGCCGTCCTTGTCTTTACAGCTTCCTGCGTGCGCGGCTCGGTGAGGTCCGGCGCCCATGAAGCTGGCCGAAATCTGCGTCCGTCATCCCGTCTTCGCCACCATGCTCATCGCCTGCCTGGTGGTGCTGGGGGTGATGTCTTTTCAGGAACTAGGCGTCGACCTCTATCCCAAGGTGGACTTCCCCACCGTCAGCGTCACCACGGTGATGCGCGGGGCCGGCCCCGAGGAGCTCGAGTCCACCGTCACCAAGATCATCGAAGAGGCCATCAATACCATCAGCGGCATTGACGAGCTGCGCTCCCAGACCATCGAGGGCATCTCGCGCGTCTCGGTCACCTTCGTGCTGGAGCGCAACATCGAGGAGGCCGCCCAGGACGTGCGCGACAAAGTCTCGGCCATCATGGCCCAGCTTCCCGTCGATATCGATCCGCCCATCATCGAGAAGATGGACCCCGACGCCTCGCCCATCATGTCCATCACGGTGTCGTCGGGGACGCGCGATCTGCGCGAGATCACCGAGATCGCCGACAAGCGCATCAAGCAGCGCCTGGAGTCGATCAACGGCATCGGACAGGTGATCATCGCCGGCGGCCGCCGCCGCGAGATCCACGTCTTCCTGGACGCGGCCAAGCTCAATTCCTACGGCGTCCCCATCGAGCAGGTGCGCCAGGCCCTGCAGCGCGAGAACGTGGAGATCCCCGGGGGCAAGGTGGAGCAGGGCAAGTCCGAGCTGACCCTGCGCATTCTGGGCCGGGTCGACGTGGTCCGGGAATTCTCCGATGTTATCGTGGCCAACGTCCGCGGCGCCTCCGTCCGCATCGCCGACCTCGGCCACGTGGAAGACGGCTTCGAGCAACCGCTCAAGAGCCTCTCCCGCCTCGACGGCAAGGACGCCGTCACCCTGCTCATTCGCAAACAGTCCGGCACCAATACCATCGACATCATCAGCCTGGTCAAGCAGGCGATGGAAAAGATCGCCCCCACCCTCCCCAACGACCTCGAAGTCAAGATCATCCGCGACCAGTCGATATTCATCAACGCTTCCGTCCACGCCATGGAGGAGCACCTCGTGCTGGGAGGCATTCTGGCCAGCCTGGTGGTGCTGATCTTCATGCGCAACGTGCGCTCCACGCTCATCGCCGCCGTGGCCGTCCCCACCTCCATCATCGCCACCTTCACCTTCATGAAGGCCATGGGTATGACCCTGAACAACTGGACGCTGCTCGGGCTCATGCTCTCCACCGGCATTGTCATCGACGACGCCATCGTCGTGCTCGAAAACATCTTCCGCTACATCGAGGAGGAGGGGTATCCGCCGTTGGAAGCGGCCATCCACGCCACCAAGGAGATCGGCCTGGCGGTCACCGCCACCACCCTGTCGCTGGTGGTCATCTTCGTGCCGCTGGGGTTCATGAGCGGCATCTCGGGGCGCTTCGTGCGCAGTTTCGCGTTCACCATGGCCCTCTCCATCCTGATCTCGCTGCTGGTGAGTTTCACCCTCACCCCCATGCTCAGCTCACGGTTCCTGAAAAAGGCCGACGCCGGCGGGCACGCTTCCAAAGAGGCCGGCTTCTACCAGCGGATCGAGCGCGCCTACCTGGGGATGCTGGAATGGTCCCTGGCCCACCGCTTCGTGATCCTGGCCATGGGCATCCTCATTACCCTGGCCATCCTTCCGGTGTACCGGAAAATCGGCAAGGAGTACTTCGCCCGCGACGACCAGGACGAGTTTTTGATCACCATCAAGACGCCCGAGGGCACCTCCATCGAGGGCACCGACGAGATGCTGCGGCAGATCGAAGAGAAGCTCCGTAAGCTGCGCGGCGTCCGGAACATCCTCACTTCTGTTAACTCCTCCTTGCGCGGCACCGTCACCGACGCCGAAATCTACGTGCGCCTGATCGAGCTGAACCAGCGCACCTTCTACTGGTTCAATCCCCTGCAGGCGTGGGAATACCTGCACCACCCCAACCCCAGCCAGCGCTACTTCAGCCAGTTCGACATCATGGCCGACGCCCGCGCGGCGCTGAAGCAGTTTCCCAACGTGCGCTCCAGCGTGGCCACCATCACCGGCTTTTCGAGCGGCGGACGTGGCGGCGGCGAGATCGAGTTCAACCTGCGCGGGCCCGACCTGGCGCAACTGGGCCAGTTCTCCCTGGACCTGCAGGCCCGCATGAAGCAGATCCCCGGCCTGATCGACGTGGATTCCAGCTACAACCCCGCCTACCCGGAGCTGCGCGTGGTGGTGGACCGAGACAAGGCCTCCGACCTCCTATGGCCGCTGGTCCCCAAGGGCGCCGAGTGGCGGCAGCTGTGGATTGAGCGGGCGCTGATGTTCCGGGCCCGGCCGGACATCGCCGCGGTCTGGATTGACCGGGTTACTCCGCTCATTCCAAATGATGCCATAGGCGA
>JBGOUV010000352.1:0-7450 GCA_041477815.1 Terriglobia bacterium
CAGACGTATCTGCCGCAACTGGGCAGGGCGCTCTCGGGAGGCGGCGGCAACGAGCATCTCGAGCTTGGCGCGCGCAACCTCCTCATCGGCCAGAGCGTAGCGCGATACTTCATCTTCGATGCCAAACGCGCGGTCGACTATCTCGTCAGCCGTCCCGACGTCGACCCCGATCGTATCGGCGTAACCGGGTGCTCGGGCGGCGGCGCCATTGCGACCTACGTCGGCGTCTTCGATCCGCGCGTCAAAGCGGCCGCGCCGGGCTGCTTCATCAATTCGTTCCGCACCCTGTTCACCGGTCCCACGGCCGATTCGGAAATGAGCTTCCCCGCATTTCTCGCCAGCGGTCTCGACCTGGCCGACTTTTTCGAAGTGGCGGCGCCCCTTCCCTGGCTGATGATGGCGACCACCGCAGACTACTTTCCTCCGGACGGCGCGCGAGCCGTCTACACGGAAGCGCGCCGCTGGTACGAACTCTACGGCGCCGGGGACCGCCTTCGCTTCTTCGTCGGCACGGGCCCGCATGGAACGCCGCGCGACTCGCGCGAAGAGATCTATCGCTGGATGATCCGCTGGCTCGCCGGCGGCCAAGGCGACCCCCGGGACCAGCCGGTGAAGCTCTACACGAACCTTGAGCTGCAGGTGACGCCGAGCGGCAACGTCGACGGCGAACCGGGCAGCCGGAAGCTGCATCAGATCATCGCGGACGAGTTCCGCGCGCGCCGGCAGAAGCGCAGCGTTCCCGAACTGCTCGCGGAGCTGCGGCGCCTGGGCGTACCTTCGAAAGGTCCGGCTCCGTCCGCGATCACTACCTCCCAGATCGAAGGAACGGACTTCCGCATCGAAGAGATTCGTTTCGAGAGCGAGCCGGGCGTGACCGCGTCCGCGAGACTGTATTTCCCGAAAGGCGCGGGCCGCAAACCGGCGGTAGTGATGTTCGAGGAGAAGCGGCTGCCCGTGCCGCTGTACGTGCAGCGGAGCCAGTCGACGACGGCGATCGCCGAGGCGCTCGCGCGATCCGGACAGATCGTAATGGAGGTCGATGCGCGCGACTCGCCGGCCGCCAACGACGGCCGTCCTTTCCTGGGAAACTGGCTCGCGAACGAACGCGCGGAGCTTGTAGGGCAAAACCTCGCCGCCCTGCGCGCGCATGACCTGCTCGTCGCCGTGGACCTGCTCACCGCGCGACCCGATATCGACTCGGGATCGATTCGCGGTTACGCGCGGGGCGTCAAGGGCGTGTGGCTGTTGCTCGCCGCCGCGGTCGACCAGCGCCTCGGCAAGATCTGGCTCGACCGCACGCCGTGGAGCATCGCCGACGCGCTCGCAGGTCCGCTGACCAGCCACCTGTTCGAGGCGCTGATCCCGCGCTTCGCGCTGCACTGGGACTTTCAGGACCTCGTTGACGCTATCGGCGATCGCCGCGTGCTGTGGACCGATCCCACGAACTGGATGAACCGCGTGGTGCCTCTCGGCGCGCCGTATCGCTACCGCTATGTCGGCGAAGGCGACGCCCCGTCGATCGAAGAATTCCTCCGCTAAACCTTCCGGTAGACTTGGGAATACTCTTCCCGAGTTACGGGCTACTCGGAAATAGTCCAGCCGCATTGGGCGCATCGGAACCCCTGGGCCGTTGTATACGGAGCGCCGCTCGGTTCGCCGAACGAGCGTGCGGCGCAGTCGCCGAAAGATCCGGATTGATCCGGATATCCAACTGTGGGACTAGGTGGACCGCAGCCCAAGCCGTGCGCACTCGCCGTTGCCGAGGGTAGGCGCGCCCGTGGATCTCGGCAAGCCAATGCGCGTCACTTTCCTCGGACGCCTCCGGAACCGCCTCTCCCAGCACATGATCGCCCGGGAAGCTGATATCTCCGTCGGGATTCAGAAAATGCAGGAACACCCGCCACTCGGGCCGCAAGTGGAAGCAGCGCCATGGAAAGCAAAACGCAAACTTCCGGCGATCCTCCCGCGTGAAGCCGAACCGCAGGAGCGTCAGGCCGCCGGGAACTCGGCTCCGAATTGCAACGATCGGGCTTGTTGAACAAGCCGGCCAGGCCAGGATAGACGGGGACTGCCGGCCCGGGCGGCGGAAGCGCTAAGACTTATCGAAAGTGAACGGGGCACGAATGACCGGAAAGCCATTCGCGCCTCGAAGGCGCATACGGGCGATCCCACCATCAGAGCGGCAAGCGGCCCTCCGCGCTTTCCTCTCGATCTGGACTCCGCCAGTGACCAGCGCAGGACCGCATACAGGAAGGTGAGCAGGAAACCCGAAAAAGCCCCGCTCACGACAATGGGATAAAACCGTTCCTTCATCACCTGTCTCCAGCGATCTGAAATTCTTCGGATCACGTCCCGGATTGGACGTGCTGGGGCAGCATATACCCCCGGGAGCTGCGTCGTCAACGCGGTGGCAGCACGATTGCGGCTCGTCGAGTAGAATAGCGGAATGCCGAAGACGGTTGCCATTCTGGGCGGAGGCGTTGCCGGCCTCAGCGCGGCGCACGAGCTGGCCGAACGGGGCTTCCAGGTTCAGGTCTACGAGCGCAAGACGGCACTGGGTGGGAAGGCCCGCAGCATGCAGGTGCCGAATTCCGCCACCACTGGACGCGCTCCTCTTCCCGGCGAGCACGGGTTTCGTTTCTTCCCCGGTTTCTACAAGCACATCACTGATACGATGCGCCGGACCCCGTATGGCGCCCACGGCAATACGTTTGAGAACCTCGCTGTCGCTACGCGAATCCTGCTCGCGCGCGCCGGGCAAACCGAGATCACGTGGCTCGCCCGGACTCCGAGGACCCTCCAGGACTTCCGCGTCTTCCTGCTGGAGCTGCTCACGCCCCTGGGCGTTCCGCCGCAGGAAGTGAGTTTCTTCATTAGCCGGCTGCTGATCCTGGCTACCAGCTGCGAGGAGCGGCGGCTGGCCGAATACGAAGGCGTTCCGTGGTGGGACTTCATTCAGGCGCCCCGCATGTCCAGCGCCTACCAGGTCTACCTGGGCCAGGGCCTGACGCGGTCGCTGGTGGCCATGCGGGCCGAGGAAGGCAGCACCCGGACCGTCGGCTACATCCTGCTGCAATTGTTCTATGGGCTGATCAGCCCGGACCGCGTCTTCGACCGTCTCCTCTCGGGGCCGACCAACGATGTCTGGCTTAACCCTTGGACCGAGTATCTCCAGAAGCTGGGCGTCGCATTCCATCGGGACTGCCGGGTGGTCGCCATCGAATCCGACGCGGTGCGAGTCACCGGCGCGGCGATCGAGAGCGGTGGGCAGCATTCCGTGATCACCGCCGATTACTACATCGCGGCCCTGCCCGTGGAGGTCATGACCACCCTGCTGACGGAAGACCTGAAACGCGCGGCGCCCTCCCTGGCGAACCTGGACAAACTCCGGACCCGCTGGATGAACGGCATTCAGTTCTTTCTCGCCAAAGACGAGCCCCTCGCCCATGGTCACGTCATCTATCTGAATTCCCCGTGGGCCTTGACCTCGATTTCACAGCGGCAGTTCTGGACCAACATAGATCTGTCCCAGTACGGCGATGGAACGGTGCGCGGCGTTTTGTCGGTCGATATTTCCGACTGGGACGCCCCCGGGGTGGTGTTCGGAAAGCCGGCCCGGGAATGCAGCGCCGAGGAGATCAAGCAGGAGGTGTGGACGCAGCTTCAGCAGCACCTGAACGAGGACGGAGCCACGCCCATCGATGACGCCAACCTGGTCGCCTGGTTCCTCGATTCCGACATCGAGTTTCCCAATCCCAGCCAGGCGACGAACGCCGAGCCCCTGCTCATCAATACCGCAGGCTCGCTCCGCTACCGGCCGGAAGCGCAGGTGGAGCTGGAAAATCTGTTTGTGGCGTCGGACTACGTCCACACCTACACCGACCTGGCCTGCATGGAGGCCGCCAATGAAGCCGCCCGGCGTGCCGTCAATTGCCTGCTCCTCGCTTCTGGTTCCAGCGCTCCGGCGGCGCAACTCTGGCCCCTGGAGGAGCCGCTCTTCCTCAAACCTCTCCAGGAGATCGACCGGATTCGGTTCACGCTCGGCCGCCCGCATCATTTGGCGACCTTGGGCTAAGTAAGCTAGCATATGGGGCATGAACCGGCGCAGATTTCTCCAAGGGAGCGGGCTGGCCGCGGCAACGCCCCTGGTGACAGCCCAGACGGCGGCCAAGCCGAAACCTCTTCTGATTACCTCGGGCGGCTCCAAGCTGGCGCAGTCGCTGGCTGCCGGCTTGAAGGAAGCCTATCCGATCCGGCTGACCGACCGCGTTCCGATCCGGACCGGGCATGAGTTTGTGGAGTGCGCTCTCGGTCACGACAACGCCACCAATCTGGCGGTTCGCGGCGTGGAGGCGATCGTGCACGTCGCCGAACCGCCGCCCGAGGAAACGCCCGGCCAGCAGATCGACTTCCTGACGCGCTGTACCTACAACCTGCTGTGGGCGGCGGCCGAGGAGGGCGTGCCGCGCGTAGTTTTCCTGAGCACGCTGGATTTGATGACTGCCTATGACCCCAACTTCACCGTCAGCGAGACCTGGCGGTCACGACCGCCGGCGGAGCCGCGAGCGCTGGCGAAGCACCTCGGCGAGTACACCAGCCGCGAGTTTGCCCGGGAGGGCCGCCTCACTGTAGTCGTCTTGCGGCTGGGCCAGGTGGTACGCGCCGAGGAGGTCCAGGGCCAGCCGTTCGACCCCTTGTGGGTCGAGGAGCGCGACGTGGTCCACGCCGTCTCCTGCGCGTTGACGGCGAAGCTCGGCAAGTTTCAGGTCTTCCACATCCAGCCGGACTCGCCCCCCTCCCGGTTCGCCGTCCGGCGGGCCAAGGCGGCGCTGGGCTACCAGCCGAAATTCCGCTGGTGAAAGACGGAAAGGCGGGTTTGTATGAAGGTCCTCATTCTGGGCGGAAACGGTTACCTCGGGCCGCACGTCGTCAAGGCCCTGGAGCAGGAGCACGATTTGCTGGTCACCGACATCAAGCCGCCGGCCGAGAAGAGCCGCCACCCGTTCCAGCGCGTCGATGTGGCCTCCTGGGAGCAGGTCCGCAAGGCGGCCGAGGGCATGGACGCCATCATCAACTTGTCCGTCCTGCGGCCCGACCGGAAACTGGCCTTCGACGTGAACACTCGCGGCTGCCTCAACATGATGCTCGCCGCGGTGGAGCACGGCATCCGCCGCGTGATCAATACCGGCCCGCACCTGGTCGTCTGCGGCCAGCCGTACGAACGGTTCGACTTCGGGATCTCCCCGGACGCCCCCCCGCAGCCCGGTACCCATCTCTACGGCCTAAGCAAGTCGCTCGGCCAGGAGATCTGCCGGGTGTACGCCCAGCACCACCCGATCCACGTGCAGGAATACCTGTTTTTCTCCCTGCGCGACATGGCCACCCTCACCCCGGGCACGGACGCCACGCCGTTCTCGATCTCCTGGGGAGACGCCGGAGAAATTTTCCGCCTCGGCTTGCAGATCGATCTCGCCAAACTGCCCTCCCGGTGCGAGATCTTTTTCGTCTTCGCCGACATGCCCCACGGGCAGTTCGTCAACGACAAGGCCAAGCAGATCCTCGGCTTCCGGGCCAAGGATGATCTCTCCGTCCTCTGGCGGAAGGCATGAACCGGCGCACCCTCGGACTGCTGGCCGTGTGGCTCGGCCTGGGCTTGCACCTCCAGGCCGAGGGATTCCCTTATCGCGCCAAGGTGGTCGAGATCGAGGACCTCACGCACGATACGAAGCGAATTCGCTTCCGCCTGGTGAACGCGCCAGGCTTTCAATTCACCCCCGGGCAATACACGTTCCTGAGAGTTCCCGACGACTACGTCCAGGAGTGGAACCAGCGCTACCACACCAACCACAAAGAGGTGTCCCGTCCCTATTCCTTTGCCGCCAGCTCCAGCCGCCTGCCCTTATTCGATCTGATCATCAAGCTGGCCGGACCGCCGCCGGGAAAGGACGTTCCACCCGGTCTGGCCTCGACCTACGTCCACACGCGCCTCCAGACCGGAGACGAGGCGCTCTTCAGCGCGCCGGCCGGAAGCCTGTACTTGCGGCAGAACACCGGCCGTCCCGTGGTCATCGTAGCCGGCGGCTCCGGCGCCGCGCCGTTCGTTTCGCTGCTGGAGTATTGGTTCGAGAACCAGTTTGACCGGAACAACGAGATCTACTTCTTCTTCGGAGTCCGCAGCAAGCGGGACCTGTTCCTGCACGAGCGCTTTCAGGAGTGGGCGCGGGCAAAGCCGAGGTTCCACTATATCCCCGCCCTGTCGAGTCCGGCGCCCGAGGACCACTGGCCGGGAGAAACCGGCTTCATCCAGACCACGGTTGACAAACACCTCTCCGCCCCCTCCGACGCCGACGCCTATCTGGCCGGACCGCCGATCATGGTCCGCGAGGTAGTCAAGGTGCTCCACGCCAAAGGCATCGGCAAGGAACGAATCCACTACGATGAAATAGCCGTCCAGTAAGTAGCTCGATCCTGACGATTCATTTCGAGCCCGGTCCGGCAGTGCCAATCTTCAGTAACCACAAAGACGAGCCGCCGTTACTGCGGCAATAAACCAGGTAGCGGTTGTCAGGTGCGATGGCGGGCTCTTCGATAAAGAGGCCAGACTCCGGAAAACGCGTGACCTGCTCGACCGGGCCGCCGGCGGCGGGCATCCGATAGATGTTCTGATGGTTGAGTTGGTAGTAGAGCCAGCGGCCGTCGGAAGAAAAGACCATGTGCCGAATTCTGTCGCTGCCTTCGGTCAACCGTTGGGCCTGGCCCCCTGTCGTCGGCATCCTCCAAAGCTGCAAGGACCCTGTGGCGTTGGACACGTAGACGAGCCAGCGGCCATCCGGAGACCAGCAAACAGTAAACTTATCGTCCGCAGAAAAGGTGAGCTGGCGTGCTTGGCGAGCGCTGATATCAAAACGGAATAGCTGATAGTGTTGCCCGGCTCTCGCCGCGTACACCACAGACTGGCCATCGGGAGAGACGGGAAACCCCTCGGTTCCCGGCATCAATTGAGCAGACACAAGCTCCTCCGCCTGGCTCCCATCGGCGGCGACGATCCACAAGGACTGCTTCCCATCGGGAAAGCTTCGGAGAACGAGGAGTCGCCGGCCATCGGGGAACCAATGTGAGCCGCTCACACCAAGGTCGCGGCCGGGCAACTGCAGACGCTCGAGGCGCGTCGGGTCCAGGTGGAAAACCCAAAGCTCGGCGAGTCCCAGTCGATTGCTGGTATAGGCAATGCTTCGTCCGTCGGGAGAGACATTTGGCGCGCGGTCGAACACTTGGCCCCTGCTCAGCACCTCTTCGGGGCCCGCAGGAGAACCGCCCTCGGCTGTCAGCGGCAGTCTTGTGAGGTTCATCGACCCCTCCACCTCGGAGAGGGCTAGTGTTCTGTAATAGAAAAAGCTTGAAATAATATCCCAGCCCTGCTATCCTGGCTCCAGGTCCCGACCCAAAGCGG
>JBGOUV010000172.1:0-13826 GCA_041477815.1 Terriglobia bacterium
ATCAGCACCAGACCCTCCTCGACTCCGTACACGTTCTGAATGAGCGAGAGGTTCACCGAGCTTTGGGGACCGAAGCGGGGCAGACCGCCGATGTCGATGTCTCCCATTAGGGTTCGGCCGGGGGTGAACGGCGGCAGGGGGCGCGAAGTGCTGGCCTGGACGTCCTGGTGGAGGCGGGTGCGGCTGAAGCTAACGCGCAGCGTGTTCAGGGCCTGGGGCGAAAAGGTGTGGCGCAGCTCGGCGGTGACGAACTGGTTGCGCGAGACGAACGCCCGGGGAAACTGCGGGTAGTCGGTGGGAAGCTGCTGGTCGGCGTCGTCCAGGGTATAACGGCCAAAAAACTGGGTGCCCGGCCCGAAGTTGTGATCGAAGCGGCCCTGCACGTAATCCTGGGTGAGCCGCTGGTTGAAGCCGAAGATGTAAGACGCCAGGCCGCCGCCGATGCCCGGTCCGTTGGGGAGGGGGAACTCGTCCAGATACGGCCGGACATTGGTGTTCACGGTCACGGCGCCGTCGGGCAGGGAGCCCCGTCGGGCGTCGAGGTCGGGCGTCAGGGTACTGATGGTGCGGCCCAGGCGGTCGCGCAACGCCTCGTAACCGAAGAAGAAGAACGATCGCTCCCGGCGGACCGGGCCGCCGATAACGCCGCCGAACTGGTTCCGCTTGAAATCGGGCTTCTTCGAGGGGTCGAAGAAGTTGCGGGCGTCGAGGTTGTCGTTGCGGTGGAACTCGTAGAGGCTGCCGTGCAACTGGTTGGAGCCCGACTTGGTGAGGGCGTTGATCTGCCCGCCGGAGTTGCGGCCGAACTCGGCGCTGTAGTTATTGACCTCCACGCGGAACTCGCGGATGGTCTCCATGCCCAGGACCGTGCCGGCGGCGCTGCCGGCCGGGCCGTTGGTGAAATCGTTCTGCGGCGTGCCGTCGAGCAGGTACACGTTGGAGCGCGGATCCTGGCCGTTGATGCTCATGCCCAGGCCGTGAGCGACCGCCGAGCCGCCGTCCCGGTGCGGGTAGGCCACCACGCCCGGCTGCAATAAAGCCAGGTCTGTGTAGTTCCTACCGTTGAGAGGCAGGTCGCCGATGGCGTTCTCGCTGACCAGGTAGCTCAACTCCGAGGACTGGGTGTTCACCAGGGGCGCCTCCCCGACGACCGTGAGCTCCTGCTCGAGAGCGCCGACTTCCAGGGTGAAGGGGACTGCCGCCGTCTCGCCTACCGTAAGGCGGATTCCCCGGTGAACCACGGGCCGGAACCCGGCCATCTCCGCGCGGAGCTCGTAGGCGCCCACGGGCATGACGGGAAGCACGAACCGCCCGTCCTCGCCGCTCGTGGCCGACCGCGCCAAACCGGTGTCCACATGGCGAGCCGTAACCTTCACCCCAGCCACGGCGCCTCCCGCAGAATCCCGTATGAGGCCGGTGATGGTGCTGGTGGTCTGCGCAGACGCTGCCGCCAGGAGGAACAGCAGCAGCACGGACCCTCGAAGGGAAGGTCTCATACCTCGTTCAAGTTTAGCCTGTTTCTCGCCCGGCGCCGGGTCAACCGGCGGTCAAGAGGTTGTCAAGAAACTGTGGAGCCGCTGATTTGCCGAACCATCCGGACCCTGACAGTCGCGTATCCGTGTGTTTATGAGATACTACCCGCGGCGTGAATTCACCAGCCGGCGCGCACGTCGAGTCTGTATTGTTGACGGTCATCGTGCAGTTGATCGTCATCATAGCGGCGGCTCGGTTTTTCGGCGCGGTCTTTCGCCGCTACCTGGGCCAGCCGCAGGTTTGCGGCGAGATTGCCGCCGGCCTGCTGCTGGGTCCCTCGCTGTTCGGCCGCTTGTTTCCGGGTCTGTTCGAGCAGGTGTTTCGCCCCTCCGTGGGGCCGTTCTTCAGCGTGCTGAGCCAGATTGGGCTGATCCTGCTGATGTTCCTGATCGGGTTGGAGTTCGATTTTGGCCACCTCCGGAGCCGCGGACACATCGCGGTCTCGATCTCCCTGGCCGGCATTCTGCTCCCGTTCGGTTTGGGGCTGGCCGTCGCGCAGGTGCTGCATCCCTATGTCGGCCGCGATACTAATCGGCTTGGGTTCTCCCTCTTTATCGCGACCGCTCTATCGATTACGGCGCTGCCCGTGCTGGGCCGGATGCTGGTCGAGTTCAACCTCGGCCGCACCCGGCTGGGCTCTCTGACCATTACCGCGGCCGCGGCGGACGACGCCACGGGTTGGACCCTCCTGGCCCTGGTGAGCGCCGTTGTCCGCTCGAGCTTCGATCCATTCGCGACCTTGACCATGGTGGCCGAGACGCTGGCCTTTGCGTTGATCATGACCCTGGCCGTCCGCCCGTTGTTGCGCCGGTGGATTACCACAACGTGGCAGACCGCCGGCGGGGAAATCTCGCTTTCCGCCCTGGCGTTTTTGCTGATTCTTATCTTCACCGCGGCGGCGATCACGAACGTCATCGGCGTGTTCTCGGTTTTCGGGGCCTTCCTGCTGGGCGCGATTCTGTATGACCAGCACGAGTTCCGCGAAGCGGTAATGCGGCGGCTGCGGGATTTCGTCACCGTCTTCTTCCTTCCGATTTTCTTCACCTACACCGGACTCCGCACGGATATCGGCGCCATGCACGGCGGCTTGCTGTGGGCCTTGTGCGGCTTGGTGCTGGTGGCGGCCATCGCCGGGAAGATCGGCGGCTGCACGGCCGCGGCGCTGTTCAACGGGCTTCCCCGGAGAGAGGCCTGGTCGGTCGGGGTGCTGATGAACACGCGCGGCCTGATGGAGTTGATCGTGGTCAACTTGGGACACGACATGGGTGTGATTCCACCGAGCGTGTTCTTCATGCTGGTGTTGATGGCGGTGGTGACGACGTACATGACTTCTCCGCTGCTGCGGCGTCTCATTCGGAAGACGGACCTGGAGCCGGAGTTCCTGGCTTCCAGCTTCGTGCAGCAGGAGCGAGCCACCAGGAGGTAACACGGCGTCCCGATTCCTGGAAGCCCGCTGGGCCGATATTCGCTACGCCGCCCGGATGATGCAGAAGAATCCGGCGTTCACCGCGGATCGAGGCCGAACTCTACGCCATCGGTGTGGAGCAGGAGGCCCGAGACCGCCGCACGGCGCTCAACCGCGTTTCGTCAACCGGGCCCAGAAAATCAAGCTGCTCCCGGGGGCACAGGGCTATTCCCGGCTCCGCGATCGTCTTTCCTACCCCAACCAGGCGTTGCGATACGAGTGAACGTGGGCCGACAGGGTTCACATTCGATGGTTCACCGGCAGAAAAGAGCCGTAGAATGGAGATTATGACCCGGCACGTGGAAGCCGTTTATGAAAATGGGATGCTCCGGCCACTGGAACCGCTACCGCTTAACGAGAACCAGCGTGTCACTTTAACCGTCTCTGACGCTGCAGAAGACCCACTGACCTCCATGATCGATCATGGATTCGTGGAACAGGCGCGTCACGAAGTCGAAGCCATCCGCAACATCCCAACTCTGGAAGACGTGCAGAGCATCCTGTCGAAGATCCCAGGCTCCTTGAGTGAGGACATCATCGCCGAGCGTGAGGATCGGTTCTGAGCGGCCCTCTATTTCTTCGATTCGAGCGCGCTTGCCAAGCTCTACCAGCCCGAGACCGGATCGGCTAGGGTTCAGGCCATCCTCCACGAACCGAACCGGCGCATCCTGATCTCTCGCCTCACGGTAGCCGAAATGCATTCCGTGTTCGCTCGGAGGGTCAGAATGGGAGATCTAACCGCCACGGATGGCGCGGCCCTCCGGAATCACTTCCTGGGCGATGTAGCGGCGGCGGCCCTGTTGGTACTTGCGGTGATGGATCGCCATTATGCGGAGACGGAGCGCCTTCTGGTGCAGCATGGAAATGCAAAGAGACTCCGCACCTTGGACGCGCTGCAACTCGCAGTGGCTTTGGATGCGCACCGGCGAGGCGCTCTGGATTCGGTTGTGGCGGCTGATAACACTTTGTGTGAGGTCGCTACTGCCGAGGGTCTGCCAACAGAAAACCTCGGGGTTCCAATTTAGGGCGTTCTCGGATCACACCCGCACCCAGCGTTGCGCCTTCATTTCAAAGCGCGGCAACTCCCCACAGGGCGCCGTCGACACCGGGATGCGCAGTCCCAATGCGGTGTGCAACGCCGCTTCGAGCCGCTGCGCCAGGTCCGTGGCGTCGGCCTGCTCCGGGGAAGGCTCGACCTGGACGCTCAACTCCGGGAGGGCGTGGTTGGTCCGTACTTCCACGCGGTACTCGGCCACGCCTTGGCAGGAGCGGACGATGTTCTCGATGGCGCTGGGATACACGTTGACGCCGCGCACTACCAGCATGTCGTCGGTTCGTCCGAGGATGCCTCCGGGAAGTGCCAGGTCGTCGCTGCCGCAGTCGCAGCCGGCCTTCGCTGGACGCTCGACAAGATCGCCGGTGCGGTAGCGCAGCAGGGGAGAGCCGGTTCGCCCCAGGTTGGTCAGGACCAGCTCGCCTCGGCCTCCGGGCGGAATGGGCTGGAGGCTCTCCGGATCGATGATTTCGGCGATGAAGGCGGATTCGATGAGGTGCAGCACCCCGGGCCGCTGGGGACACCCGTAGCTGACCGGACCGCTCTCGGTCATGCCGTGATGATCTACTACGCGCGCGCCGGGCCAGAGTTTCTCGATATAGGCCCGCGTTCCCACAATGCTGCCGCCGGGCTCCCCGCCGACGATGATCCTTCTGACCCCGGATGCGGCGAGGTCGATCCGCTCTTCGCCGGCGACCTCGGCCAAGTGCATGGCGTAGGTAGGCGTGCAACACAGCACGGTGGCGCCGGTATCGAGAATGGCGCGTAATCGCGCGGCGCTGCGCATGCCGCCTCCGGGTATGGACAGGCAGCCCATCCGCGAGGCCGCTTCGAAGGCCGTCCAGAATCCCAGAAACGGACCGAACGAGAAGGCGAAGAAAACGCGGTCGGCGGCGGTGACGCCGGCGGCTTGGTAGACCCGCGTCCAATTGTCCAGCATCCAGCTCCAGCTTTCGGGCGTGTCCAGCCAGCGGAGGGGCCGGCCGGTGGTCCCGCTGGTCTGGCAGAAGCGCGTGTAGCGCTCCAGGGGATAGGTCAGGTTCGAGCCCCAGGGCCGGTACTTAGCCTGATCGTCCACCAGCTCCCGCTTGAGAGTAAACGGCGCGCGGGCTGAAAACTCGTCCAGGCTGGCCGGCGCGGAGGCGAGCTTGGCGGCGTAAAAGGGATTGCCGGGCAGCACTGCCGCTAGAAGCGTCCGGAGCTGGTCGAGCTGCGTCACGGCGTTAGTCGAGGAGCTCCCGGGGGGCTGCTTCGATCCGGTCCGCGATGGCGGCCGGAATCGGGACCGCGGTCATCTTCCCGCCGGGTCTGTCGCGCCGCACGCAGGCGACGGCCAGGGTCCCTCGCGCGACCTCTCTCGCCGGCTGCTCGTTCAACTTCCGGAACAGGAAGGTATAGACGATGCTCTTTTCCTTCTTCTCGCGCACCAGCAGGCGGATTTCGACGACGTCCTCGAACCGGAGGGGATGCTGAAAGTCGCAATCCGCGTGAACCCGCGGCCAACGCAGCGGCTCCTCGAGCTGGGTGCTATGGATGGAGAAGCCCAACGACCGGAAGAAGGCGTGTTCGGCCGCCTCCATGAACCGGAAGAAGTTGGAAAAGTGCATGATGCCGGCCATGTCGGTCTCGGAGAACTCCACCGTTCGCGTCAGTTTGAATTCGTAGGACATGAGAAAAGAAGCTCTTAGCGCTTAGCTATCAGCAATCCGGGTTGCTGATAGCTAATGGCTAACAGCTTCCTTGCGGTGCTGGGGCAGGAAAAACTCCTGCAGTAACCTGTCTACCTGTAGCAGTCCTGCGCGGCTCAGCCGGACACTGCTGCCGTGGGACGCTAGAAAGCCTTGGTTCTGCAGGTGCTTCCAGGAGCCGGCGAAACGCTGTTGCAGGTCGACGCCGAACTTGCTTTGGAAGTACTCTCCGTGAACGTGTCCCAGCTTCATTTGCAGAATCAGCTCCCGAATCATGCGCTCTTCCGGGGTCGGCGTCAGGGCGCGGTAGATCGGGAGCGTGCCTTCTTGCAGCTTGGCGATATAGGGTGCGAAGTCGTGCTCGTTCTGAAAATGGGTACCGCCGATATGCGAGAAGGAGGCCACGCCCAGGCCGATCATGTCCGCGCCGGTCCATAGCAGGTCCCGATAGAGAAAGCGGGCACGCGCCGGGTCGCGGACCGCGGTGTACGCGCTGGTGATGGTGTAGCCGGTCTTTTCCAGCTCCGAGAACGCATGATGGACCCAGGCGCGCTTGGTTTTCCAGTCGGCCACCGGCGCCACGGTCTGGCCGCTCACCTTCATCCCCTGGAAGATGGTGGTGTTGTAGGGAACCTCCATCTGGTAGATAGTGACGCTGTCGGGCACCAGCGCGATGGTCTTCTGGACGCATTCCCGCCACAGGGGGGCCGTGTCGCCCATCATCCCGGCGATCAGGTCGATGTTGATTTGCGGGAAGCCGACCGTGCGCGCCAACTCATAAGACCGGTCGATATCCTTGGAGCCGTGGGCCCGGCCGTTGGCCTGCAGGATCTGATCGTCGAAGTGCTCGATCCCCAGACTCAAACGGGTCACCCCCAGGTCGCGGATCGCCCGGAGCTTGCCTTCGGTCAGCGTTCCCGGCTCGCCTTCAAACGCCACCTCCTCGGCCTCGTCCCAAGGCAGCAGCCTCTTCATCGCGGTGACGACTCGGGTAAGCTGGCGGGACGAGATAAAGGAGGGGGTGCCGCCTCCAAAATAGATAAACCGCGGTTTTCTGCCGCCGACGAAGGGCTTTTGGGAATACAGCGTCAGCTCCTGGATGGCGGCGTCCAAATATTGCTCGATCTCGGACGCATCCTTATCTGTGTAGACCTTGAAGTAGCAGAAGTGGCACCGCTTGCGGCAAAAAGGAATGTGCAGGTAAACGCCCAACGGAGTGTCCGGCGCCGGGGCGCGATCCAGAGCAGCGTGGGCTTCGGCCACGAACTGGGGAGACCAGAAAGAGTACGGGGGATAGTTGGAGACGAAGTAGCTGCCCACCGTGGTCTCTTCTTCGAGACACACCGGTTGCTGCCGATCGGTCGTTCCTTGCTGTAATGCGCCCATGAACTTCCCTCCATTCTAGCAAGTTGAGACGGCGGTATGGGATACTACGTTGCTACTCACTCGCACGTTACAGGGCCAACGGAATGGATGCCAGGGAAACCAAGCAGGGACTTGCCGGACTTACGGGGCTGCAGTGGCTCATCTGCGCGATCTCGGCAGTGGGCTTTGCGTTTGACATTTATAGTTTGCTGGTGCTGCCGCTGATTGTGGGGCCGGCGTTGCTGGAGCTGGGCCGGCTGAAACCCGGCACGCCGGAGTTCAACGAGTGGGTGGGCCTGCTCTTCTACGTTCCGGCCGTGGCCGGCGGCATCTTCGGTTTGATCGGCGGCTACCTCACCGACCGCCTGGGCCGACGGCGCATCCTGGTGTGGAGCATTCTGCTTTACGCTTTCTCGGCCCTGGCGTCGGGGTACTGCACCTCGCTGCCCCAACTGCTGTTCCTGCGCTGCACTACCTTCATCGGCGTCTGCGTGGAGTTCGTGGCGGCGGTGGCCTGGCTGGCCGAGCTGTTCCCCGACGCCAAACAGCGCGAAGCGGTGCTGGGGTATACGCAGGCCTTCTCCTCGATCGGCGGCCTGATGGTGACCGGCGCCTACTATATAGCGGTAACCTACGGACCGCGCCTGCCGGCCATCTTGGGAGGCCACGAGGCGTGGCGTTACACCCTCATCTCGGGTCTGATTCCGGCGATTCCTCTGATCATCATCCGGCCGTTCCTGCCCGAGTCGCCGGCCTGGCAGGAAAAGAAGTCCAAGGGCACGTTGAAGCGGCCCAGCTTTGCCGAGCTGTTCCGGCCGGAGTTTCGCCGGACCACGCTGGTGACGGCCGTGATGTTCGCGTGCAGTTACGGAGCGGCGTTCGGCGCCCTGCAGCACGCCCCGCGCATCGTCCCCGGACTCCCCCAGGTGCGGTCTCTGCCGCGCGCCCAGCAGCAGCAGACGGTCAGCGCCGTGCAGAGCTATCAGGAGTTGGGCGGGCTGGTGGGACGCGTGGTGCTGGCGTTTCTCGCCATCCGAATCGTCTCCCGCCGCAAGCTGATGCGGGTCTTTCAGGTCCCCGGCCTCGTGATAATTCCGCTCGTCTTTCTGTTCCCGGCTCACGACAACCTGGAGCTGCTGAAGTGGGGCGTCTTTGCCGGCGGGCTGTTGACCATTGCGCAGTTCAGCTTCTGGGGCAATTATCTGCCGCGCGTCTACCCCGTGCACCTGCGCGGCACCGGCGAGAGCTTCGCGGCCAACATCGGCGGTCGCATGATCGGGACCTCCGCGGCTTGGGTCACCGTCCAACTGGCCAACGTCATGCCCGGAGCCGCTCCCGGCTCCAAACTGGCCAACGCGGCGGCGGCCGTGGCCTTCGCCGTCTATGCCATCGGACTGGCGGCCAGCTTCTTTCTCCCCGAGCCGCAGCGCGAGCTGTCCGAATAATGTCGCCGCGCCGGTTCCTGCTGGTCGTCGTGGTCATCGCCGTCTACCTGCTCCACCAGGATTTCTGGTGGTGGCGGACGGCTAAGCCCCTGGTTTTCGGGTTCCTGCCGGTGGGACTCTTCTACCACGCCTGCTACTCGGTAGCCGCGGCACTGCTGATGTGGCTGCTGGTGAAGTACGCCTGGCCCTCCCATCTCGAATGATCCCGGCTCTAGTGGTCTTCCTGTATCTCGGCGTGGTCCTGTATATCGGGATCTTCGCCTTCCGCCGCGCTCCCGGCCGGCAGGACGCCGAGGATTATTTCCTGGCGGGACGGTCGCTGGGGCCGTTTGTGTTCCTGTTCTCCCTGTTCGGCGCCCACATGACGGCGTTCACCATCCTGGGCTCGTCGGGCCACGCCTTCCATAACGGGATCGTGACGTTTGGCCTGATGGCGTCGTCGTCGGGACTGGTGGTCCCGCTGACGCTGTTTCTGGTGGGCACGCGGGTGTGGTCCCTGGGCAAGCGGCACGGCTTCATGACCCCGGTGCAGATGTTCCGCGATCGCTGGGAGACCAGCCACATCGGCACCGTGATCTTCGCCGTCCAGGCCCTGCTGCTGGTGCCCTATATCGTCATCGGAGTGATTGGAGGCGGCACCACCCTGAACGCCATCAGCGGCGGCCTGGTCCCCTACTGGTTCGGCGGCGCGGTGGTGGCCCTGGTGGTGATGAGCTATGTCTTTTTCGGTGGCATGCGCGGCACCGCTTGGGTCAATACCTTTCAGACCATCCTGTTCCTGGCTTTCGGCGCGGTGGCGGTAACGGTGATCGGCGCCGGACTGGGCGGATTCCGCGAAACCATGGAAGCGCTGCTGGCCTCGCCCGCCACGGCTCCGCTGCTCACACGCGAGCGCGTCCCGCCGCTGTTCTTCTTCAGTTATACCTTCATTCCGCTGTCCGCCATCGCCTTCCCGCACATCTCGATCTTCTGCCTCACCGCCCGCCGGCTGCAGCAGTTCCGCAAGACGGTGATTCTCTATCCGCTCTGCATCCTGGCCATCTGGCTGCCTTGCGTGTTCCTGGGAGTGGCGGCCAACCGGGTCACCGACATCCCGCAGATCCGCGACAAGATCGAGGCCCGGCGAGCCCTGGCCGTCTGGGGACCGCGTCTGAGCCCGGCCGAGCGCGACCAGCTCCGCGCCAGGATGGCGGCCGACGACGTGGTTCTGCTCCTGCTCGGCCGCTACGCCCCGATCTGGCTCGCCGGTCTTCTGGGCGCCGGCATCATGGCCGCGGTGATGGCCAGCGATTCCCAGATTCTGGCGCTGTCGACCATGTTCACCGAGGATGTCTTCGCGCACTACGGCGGCAAAGCGCGCTTCGGCGAGAGCGTCCAGGTACACACCGGCCGGATCTTCGTGGTGCTCCTCACCATCGTGGCGTACACGATCGCCCTGCGCTTCCCGCAGAGCATTTTCGAGCTGGCGGTGCAGTACGGCTTTTCCGGTTTTGCGGCCCTGTCGCCGCTAGTGGTGGCGGCGGTGTACTGGAGGCGAAGCACGAAGTGGGGAGCGCTGGCGTCCACGGTCTGGGTCATCGCCAGCGTAGCGGCGGTGGCCGTGTTGCAGTGGCTGGTTCCGGCCCCCGCCCCCGGTCCGCCTACGGTGGTGTGGTCGGTGGGCGGGGTCGAGGTGCTGGTCCGCACGGCCAACGGCACCGCCGTGTGCGGTCTGATGCCGGTGGTGCCGATGACGCTCGTGTCGGTCGTGCTGCTGGTGGTGGTGTCGTGGCTGACGCCGAGGCCCTCGGCGGCTACGCTGGCGCGGTACTTTGAGCCGTTGAAGCGGTAGTACCCAGATCGCATGGCTGGGGATAGTTGCGGCCTGCGTAAACAAAAAACCCTTCTACCTTGACGCTGTTCGACCCTGTAGGTACAAAGCCAGCCCCAAGATAGAGGGGTCTTTCCTACAGAGTCTTATTTAGTCCACCTAGTAAAAATGAAACCCCGCTGGCGCAGACGCTGGGTCCGCGGCCAAAGCTTCGCGGCGGAACCGCTCGATCGCCCGAGCCACCTCCGCTACTCGAAGCCGCACCGCGAGCAACTTCGCCTCAGACACGAAAGCCGCATAAGGGTTGATCTCAAAACCGATCGCTTCGTACTCTACCCCCCGTCGAACCGTCTCCAGAAGGGTGGTCCCAACGCCGGCGAACGGATCCACCACCAATCCCCCCTGCGGGGCGTGCCGATCGATAGCCTCAGACACAAAATTGGCCGAAATGCCTGCAATCCACGGTGTCCAGCGATGGATTCCCTCCGATCGGTTCTCGGTGAACGCCGGGTCGGCGAAGACAGACTGCTTCACCTTTAGATCCACCATTACGGTGCGGTCGGCGATCTTCGGACGTGGGAGAGGATTCGTCATCGCAGGTCCTCGACCCCCGACGGTAGATCCATCTGTCCGCCCCGAAGATCGTCCAGAAGGCGATCCAGACCCAGACGGATCAGCTACGATTTCGGCACATGACGGTCCGGGAAACAGCTTCCAACTCCTGCGCTTGCTCCGAACGCAGGTACAGCGTGATCGGACGGCCCTTGCGATTCACCAGCTTCTGCTTCTTGCGGATCAAGCGACCTCCCGTAATGAAGTGTCAACTGGTGTAGGCATACTACTTTACACGCCGCCATTCAACTATTCTGTTCGACGGAACTGATCTTTCGCTTTATATTTGCCTGGCGGGCGGATCCCCGACCTACTCCCTCACTCCCCGCCCTCCAGCAACCCCCGCCCCCGCAGCCAATCTCCCAGCCGCGCCGGCCAAGTACCCAGGGTCGCGTCCGTAGCCGCCAGCCCCACCCCATGCCGTCCGTGCTCGTAGATGTGCAGTTCCGCCGGAATCTTCTGCCGCCGCAGCGCCAGATAAAACAACACGCTGTTCTCCGGCGGCACCCCGGTGTCCTCGTTGGTGTGAAACAGAAACACCGGGGGTGTATCCGCCCGCACCTGCAGCTCGTTGGACAGCAGCTTCACCAGCTCCGCGTCCGGCTGGTCGCCCAACAGGTTCTGCAGCGACCCCTGGTGCGTGTACTCCGTCGTGAACGAGATGACCGGGTAGGCGAGCACCGCGAAGTCGGGTCGCGAGCCGACCCGGTCGACCGGATCCGCCGCCGCCGGGTTCCCCGCGTCGAAGTGCGTCGCTGCGGTGGAGGCCAGATGGCCGCCCGCCGAGAATCCCCAGATGCCGATCCGCTCGGGCGACACGCGAAACTCGGCGGCCCGCGCCCGCACCGTCCGAATGGCCCGCTGGGCATCACCGAGCTGTACGGGGTGATGATACCGGGGCCCCAGCCGGTACTGCAGCACAAATGCGGCGATCCCGAGCGAATTCAGCCACTGGGCCACCTGCTTGCCTTCGTGATCCAGGGCCAGGTTGCGGTAGCTGCCCCCGGGACAGACCACCACCGCCGTGCGGGTACGCCGTCCCGCCGGTGCGTAAATCGTAAGCGTCGGCCGGTCGGCCTCCCCAGCGCCGAGCGCTCCCGGCGCTCCCTGGCTCCACAGCGGCTCCACCGCCGGCGGCGCCTGCGCCAAAACGACAGAGCAAAGGATCGGGACAGCCATCAGTTTCATCGGACGTTCTCCACCAACAGAATATCGCGGTCGACTCTATCCACCTGGGCCCAAAAGAATCCACCGACCGTCGGGGGAGTCCTCGGGAGTCCTCGGGAGTCCTCGCGCCCCCTTGCCTTGCTGGCCTGGCAGCAGTAGTCTAAGAGCTGCTCCTGGCGCCAGATGCCCCCGGCCCTCCTTCTCGCCATCTTCTACTTGACCCGCGACGCCGGCTCGGTCCGCTCCTTCCTCGCCCACGCCGGTCAGATCGACATCGTTATCCCCGCCTGGTACACCGCCGACGCCTACGGCGTGGTCACCGGCGTTCCCGACCAGCATCTCCTCGAAGCCGCGCGCCAACACGGCGTGAAGGTCATGCCCCTCATCGTGAACCCCGACTTCCACCAGCCCACGGTTCACGCTTTGCTCACCACGCCCGAGGCCCGCACCCGCGTCGCCCAATCCCTGCTCGAGGAGTGCCGCCGGCAGCAGTACTACGGCATTCAATTCGACTTCGAAAACATCCCCGCCGCCGACCGCGACGCCTTGACCGCCCTGGTCCGCGACACCTCTACCCTCCTTCGCCGCGACGGCTTTCGTCTCTCGGTGGCCACGATGTACCAGACCTCGGCCGAGCGTCCGGCCTCCCCCGGTTACGCCCAGTGGCTGTGGGACAACTGGCTGGGCGCCTACGACCTCGCCGAGCTCGCCAAACACGCCGAGTTCGTTTCCGTCATGACCTACGACCACCACACCGAACGCACCCCTCCCGGTCCTATCGCCGGCTATCCCTGGGTCGAGCAAATCGTCAATCACTGCCTCACCCTGATTCCTAAGGAGAGGTTTTCTCTGGGCATTCCCCTCTACGGCCGCCGCTGGTATGCGGGCACGGCCCGCCGGGAAGGCAGCCAGGCCACCGCCACCGTCCACTATCACGAGGCCGCCGGGCTCGCCGCCCAGTACCAGGTCACCCCCACCTGGGACGACCGCGACCGCGCCCCCGGGTTCTGGTTTTACCGCGACGGACTTCGCGAGTACGTCTTCTACAATGACGCTCGGAGCTTCCGCGAGCGCTACTCGCTGGCCCAGTCCTACGGCCTGCACAGCTTCTCTTCGTGGGTCCTCGGCGCCGAGGATCCGGCGGTATGGAAGGAACTACCGCCGGCTCGCCGCTAGCATCTACGCGACCGTGCTATCATCCCCTCCGATTCATGCTGACGCGACGGGAGTTCGTGGGTGGGCTGGCCCTGGCGGCGGGACTGCCGGCCGGCCTGCGCGTCTTCCCGGACGTGGTCAACGTCGGGGTGCTGGAACGGAACGGCAAACGGCTGCTGATCGACTGCGGGGAAGGCGGCGTGGGGGGACCGGTGGACTGGATCCTCATCACCCACCACCATCGCGACCAGTGGAGCGGGGCGCGGAAGCTCGGCGGCCGGTTGGCCGTGCCGGAGGCGGAGCGGCGGTTTTTCGAGCGGGCCGAGGAGTTTTGGGAGCAGGCGGACGGGATCCTGGATCACCGTTATGACTTCCGGCCACACCTGTTTACGGGGAGGGAGTCGGCGCCGGTGGCTCGGGGGCTGCGGGGCGGGGAGGTCTTCGAGTGGGAGGGGCTCAAGATTGAGGCGATCGCCACGCCGGGGCATACCGATGGCGGTCTGAGCTACCTGGTGGGGCGAGTCGCGTTTAC
>JBGOUV010000515.1:0-4002 GCA_041477815.1 Terriglobia bacterium
CCAGGGAACGGTCCTGATCGGTGGTGACGGAGACGAAGGCCACCTCCTGGTGCTGGCGGTACTTCATCTTGATCTGCTCGAGAAGGGGGTGCTGGAAGCGGCAGGGGGCGCACCAGGTGGCCCAGAAGTCCAGGACCAGGACCTTGCCCCGCAGGTCGGCGAGCCGGATGGAATCGCCGCGCAGGCCGGTCATGTGGAACTCGAAGGCGTCCTGGAGCTCGGCGGCCGGCTGGGGGCGGGATTTGGAGGTGCGGTCGTAGGCTTGGAGAATCAGGTCGCCGAGGCCGGTTTCCGAGCCGTGCAGCTTGCGGTACAACTCGCCCATGACCTGACGGTGGTGGGCGCGGTTTTCGGCCGTGACCTTGGGGTCGGGGATGGTGAAGGCGTCGGCGTAGTGGCGGAGGGCGTCTTGGGTGCGGCCGGCCCGGACCTCCCAACGGGCGGCTTCGCGGGCCGCCTCGCCGGTGGGGAAGGTCTGGTAGCTCTGGAGGGCCTTAGCGATAGCCTTGTCGATCTCGCCCAGGTTACCGAGGGCGCGGGCCTGGAGGGCTTGGGCGCGAGCGAGTACCTGTTCCCCTTCGTCTTTGCCGAACTTCTCCAGCCGCTCAGCGTAGCCCAGGGCTTTTCGGGCGGCCTGCGGGTCGTCGGAGGTCACCAGCGCCCGGGCCACGCTCTCCAGCAGGGAGGTGTCTTCAGACTTGGCCAGAACCTTCTCCCCGTACCGGATGGTTCGCGGGATGTCCCTGGCATCCACAGCGGCCCGCGCGATGGCGCGTTCCAGGTCGTCGCGCAGGGTGGACTGCGGATACTTCCTCAAGTGGCGCTCGGTCGCACGGATGAAATCCACGGGGCTGTTGCCGACCTGGGAGACCGCTTCCTGGAGGATCCGCTGTTCCTGGTCGCGGGAGAGGGGGGCGATTTGGGCCAGGATTAACAGGAAGATGGTCATGGGGCCTCGCGGGCGCGGATACGCTCGGCCAGCGCGGCTGCCCGGGCTTGAGCCATATGCAGGTAGACCTTCTGGGAGGCAATCTTGTCCAGGATCGGTAACAACTGCTGGGGGGTGACCAGGCGCTTTTTGTCCCACGAGGTCTCCACCAGCAGGAGCGCCTTGTTCACTCCCATGCGGTCGAACCGGGCGGTGCGCTCGAGCATCACCAGGTACTGTTCGGTTTCCGAGATGCGCTCGAACCAGTCCGCCAGAGCTCGGGCGTCGGGATCGTCCGAGTAGTTGAACTTCTGTTCGCCGCGCCTATCGCCATTCTGGTACCGCAGCGTTTTGATCCCCATCATCGCCACTTTGGCTTTACTTTCGAGCGGGCGCTGGAAGTGGCCCAACTTCTCGACGAGCGCAAAAATCTCCTTGGTTTCGACGGGGGAGAGCTCAAAGCGGAGGGGCTGGTCGTCGTCGGGGGCTTCGCGATAGACGGCCTTGCCGGACTCGTCGAGGTCGATTTGGAAGTAGGCGGGAGACGACCCGGGGAAGGACTTCGAGAAGAAGACCTGGGCGGCGAGGAGTACCAGGGCGGCGGTCATCGAAGGCGGGAGGTGGTGGCGTGGCAGATGGCCACGGCGAGGGCGTCGGCGGCGTCGGCGGAGGCGGGCGGCTCGGCCAGCCCGAGCAGCGACGCGATCATCATCTTCACCTGATTCTTCTCCGCGCGGCCATAGCCGACCACACTGGTCTTCACCTCGAGCGGCGAGTATTCGCCCACCGGCAGCCCGGCCTGGGCGGCGGCCAGCAGGGCAATGCCGCGAACATGAGCCAACTGCAGGGCGGTTTTGACATTGGCGGCGTGGAAAACTTCCTCTACCGCTACCGCCTCTGGCTGGTAGTCGGCCAGGGCTCGGGCGAGGCCCCGGTGGATCTGCTCCAGGCGGACCGACATCGGATCGCGGCTGGAGGTGCGGATGACGCCGCTGGTTACGAAACGGTGGGTCCGGCCATCGGTGTCCACCACGCCGAACCCGGTTCGCTCACAGCCGCAATCGATCCCCAAGACCCGCATCACCCCACGGCTTCCATCTCGTGTTCCTCGATGTCGAAGTTGGCGTAGACGTTCTGGACGTCCTCGTGCTCTTCGAAAGCCTCGGTCATGCGGAGCATGGCCTGCGCCTGTTTGCCTTCCAGCTTGACCTGCGTCTGGGGGATCATGGTGACCTCCTGGACGGCGGGCGTGATGCCGGCCTGCTGCACCGCCTGCAGGACGGCCTCGTGGGCTTCCGGAGGCGAGAGGATGGACCAGTTCTCGCCCTCGTCCTTGAGATCATCAGCGCCGGCGTTGAGGGCCAACTCCATCAACTGGTCCTCGCCCATCTTCTCTTTGGGGACCACGATGAGGCTGCGTTTGTGGAACAGCCAGGCGACACAGCCGGCCTCACCCAGGTTCCCGCCGTTCTTGCCGAACAGGTGCCGGATCTCGCTTACGGTCCGATTGCGGTTATCGGTGGCGACTTCCACCAGAACGGCTACTCCGCCCGGCCCGTAGCCTTCGAAGGTCACCTCGTCGATGGTGGCGCCCTCCAATTGCCCGGTGCCGCGCATGATAGCGCGCTTGATGTTGTCGGCGGGCATGCTGGCGGCTTTGGCGGCGTTGACGGCGGTGCGCAGACGCGGGTTGCCGTCGGGATCACCGCCGGCGCGGGCGGCGATGGTGATCTCTTTGATCAGCCGGGTGAAGGATTTCCCTCGCTTAGCGTCGAGGGCTGCTTTCTTATGCTTGATAGTGGCCCATTTCGAGTGGCCGGACATGGGTAAACCTCGTACTGGAAAAAATCCTGTAGCACTGAAGATAGCAGAAAGCAGTGGCCAGTGGCCAGTGGTCGGTGGCCAGCCTTAGAGGAGGCGGTAGGTTGGGGGCGATGAGGATTGCCGAGGTTGTTGGACGACGAGGGGTCGGCTGGCTGCGGAAGGCTAGGGGTTAGGAGGCCCGGCGGTTTGCGACTCGGCGCTAGTCCAAGAACCTACGAGAACGGTTGACAACCTTATCGAGCGGTGTTGTAATCAGCCCGGATGTCGCTGTCGCGACCGCTGGGCCTGTTCCCAGGCCAGCCGGCGCCGAGGCTTTACGACCATATGGTGGAAGCCCTGCGAACCCGTCATTATAGCCGCCGTACCGAAGAGGCCTACGTGCACTGGAGCAGCCGCTTTATCCGGTTTCACAATGGTAAGCACCCTCGCGAGCTGGCGGAGCCCGAGGTCAACCGTTTTCTGACGCACCTGGCGGTGGTGCAGAACGTGGCGGCCTCCACTCAGAATCAGGCCCTGGCCGCCCTGCTGTTTCTTTACGAGCACGTGCTGGAGCAGCCGCTCAACCGCATGGAGGGGGTGGTCCGGGCGCGCCGGCCGAAGCGGGTGCCGGTGGTGCTGACGCGCGAGGAAGTCGGCGCGGTGCTGGCGCATTTGAACGGTGTTCCACGCCTGGTCGGCACGATCCTGTACGGTTCCGGGCTGAGACTGCTGGAAGGGCTGCAACTGCGGGTGAAGGATCTGGACTTCGGGGGGGGGAGATTACGGTCCGGGACAGGAAGAGCCGGAAGGACCGCTTGACGATGCTGCCCAACGCATTGCACCAGCCGCTCGAGGACCATCTGAAGGGGGTGCGCGCGCAGCACGAAGCGGATTTGAAACGTGGCTTGGGGCGGGCGCCGCTCCCGGATGCCCCCCTTCCAGAGGTGCCCCGGAAGTGCCCGAACGCCGAGTGGGGCTGGCAGTGGGTGTTTCCGGCCAGTTCGCACTACGTGGACGCGAGGACGGGCCTCCAGCATCGCCACCATCTGCACGAGTCGGCGGTTCAAAGGGCGGTCCACGAGGCGGTCCGGCGGGCTGGCCTGGCCAAGCCTGCCGCCAGCCACACGTTCCGGCATTCGTTTGCTACCCATCTGCTGGAGGATGGCTACGACATCCGGACAGTCCAGGAGCTTTTGGGGCACCGGGACGTCAAAACCACGCTGATCTACACGCACGTGTTGAACCGCGGCGGGCTGGGAGTTCATAGCCCC
>JBGOUV010000299.1:0-8542 GCA_041477815.1 Terriglobia bacterium
CCACCAGCAGGGCATTCCCCTGGGCGTGCATGGTGACGGCGCAACCGAACCACAGAATTAGAGCAACAATGAGTGCCGCACTCCGCTGTTTCAATCCGATCCTCCCAGCCATATGGTCTCACCCGATTCTGCCGCTTCGTACCCCGCCAGCGCCAGTCCGAGCACCTCGCGGGCATGAAGGACGGCGTCGTAGTTCCGCTCGCCGCTCCGAATGTCCGCCACGAACTTCCGCAAATGGGTCGCGGTAGCCGACGTAAAGGCGGGATTCTTCTCCTGAATGTAACAGATAGACCGGCCACCTGCTTCGCTGCGTGCTTCGCCGCCCCGTACGAAGCTCACCCGGGCAAGGGGCCGGCCCGCCCGCCTGGACCACTCCACACCCGCCCGGGTTACGCCCCCCAGCGACAGCCGCAGCGATGCCCGCTCGCAATCCAGGCGCATTTCCAGGTACCGCTCCGGCGCGTGACTGATGCGGTTCATCGCCAGCGTGGCCAGGCGGTCGCCGGGGAACCGCAGGGTCATTTGGACCAGCACGTCGCTCGTGTACGCCGGATGCGCCCGGGGGATGTTCGCCGTCAGGGCCTCGGGCAGGGCTCCAAAAAAGTAGCAGACCAGGTCCAGCGCGTGGGTGCCGAACTCGTAGAGAGTCGAGCGCTGGAGCGCCGCGCGCCACGCCACCTTCTCGACCGACGGCGGATGGAACATCTGCTGCCAGCACTGGATGAAGTACAGACGTCCGAAGTCGCCGTTGGCGAGCCGCTCCTGGGTGCGGCTGTAGAGGGGCATGTAGCGGTACTGATTGTTCACCGCGAGGATCAGCCGCCGCTCCCGGGCGCCGGCGATCACCTGGTCGGCCTCCGCCAGGTTCCGCATGAAGGGCTTCTCGCAAAAAATGTGGACCCCGTGTTCCAGGGCCAGCCGGCACAGCTCGTAGTGGGAATCGGGCGGCGTACCGATGATGACCGCGTCGGGCTTCTCTTTCGCCAGCAGCGTGGCGGCGTCGGGGTACACGGCGGCGAGCCCGAACTTCTCCGCCATCCGCCGGCGCGTCTCTTCGTGGGTTTCGCAGCCGCCGGCGATCTCGACCCCCTCCACGGCGCGGCAGGCGGGAATATGGATACGATCAGCCACCCCGCCCAGGCCGATGATAGCGATGCGGGTCAAGACGCTATAATAGCAACGCGCTTGACCACGTATCTGCGTTGTCCCGTTTGCCGGGGCGGGCTGGAACGCCTGCCGGAAGCCTACGAATGCGTCGCCTGCCGGCGGGCGTATCCGATCGTTTGCGGGATACCCGACTTTCGCGTGTCCTCGCTTCCTTACTTCGACACCGCCGCCGACCTGGAAACCGCGCGGCTGCTGGTGGAGGAGGAGCCTCTGCTCGACTTCGAGGCCTTGCTGCACCTCTATTACCGGCTGCACCCGGAGCCCACCGACGAGCTGCATGAAACCCACCTGGCCCACGTGGCCGGCGAGCAGGACCAGGCCGAGGCGGCCCTGGACCTGATCGAGGAGCGCCGCTCGTTCTCCCCGGGCGACAGGGTCCTCGAGGTGGGCTGCGGCCTGGGCCAGTACCTGGCGAGTGCCGCCGAGCGCGTGGAGCACGTCGTCGGGGTCGACCTCTGCCTGCCTTTCCTGGTCCTGACCCGCAAACGTCTGGGTGGTCGCGGCCTGCTGGTGGCGGCCGAGGCGGAGCGGCTCCCGTTCTCGGACGACACCTTCGCCGCCGTCATCGCCGCCGATGTCATCGAGCACTTGGCCGACCAACACAAGTCGCTGGCCGAGATGGGTCGCGTCCTCGTCCCCAGCGCGCCGCTGTTTCTCTCCACCCCCAACCGCTACAGCCTGGCCCCCGAGCCGCACGTGGGACTATGGGGCATCGGATTTCTGCCCCGTGCCTGGGCCAACCGCTACGTCCGCCGCCGCCGTGGCATCTTCTATGACGATGTCCGGTTGCTGTCGAGCTACGCCCTCCGCGGCGTCCTCCGCGGCGCCTTCCCCGGCTCTGCACGGCTGCTATTGCCCGGCCTCAGCGCCCGCCAGCTCGAACATTTCTCGCCCTTCAAACGCCGCCTCGCCCGGGCCTACCTGACGCTGCGCCGCCTGCCCCTCGTTCGCAGCTTCTTCTATCTGTTCGGCCCTTTCTTTCACGCCGTGGCGGTGAAGCGATGAGACTGGCCTGCATTGTCGGAGCAAGACCTAACTTCGTGAAAATGGCCGCCCTGGTCCACGAGATCCAGGGCCGGCCGGTTTTGGAGTGCCGCCTGATCCACACCGGACAGCACTACAGCCCCGAAATGTCGCAGTCGTTCTTCGACGAGCTGGAGATTCCGCCGCCCGACGTCAACCTCGAGGTCGGCCCGGGCTCGGCCATCGCCCAGACCGCCGAGATCCTCCAACGGCTGGAGCCGGTCCTGCGCGACGCCGCCCCCGACGTGGTAGTCGTCGTAGGCGACGTCAACTCCACCCTGGCCGGAGCGCTCGCCGCCTCCAAACTAGGCTTGAAGCTGGCCCACGTAGAAGCCGGCCTGCGCAGCTTCGACCGCACCATGCCGGAAGAGATCAACCGCGTCCTGACCGACTCCATCTCCGATCTGCTCTTCGTTACCGAGCCCAGCGGCGAGAGCAACCTGCTGGCCGAAGGCGTCCCCCGCGAGAAGATCTTTTTGGTAGGCAACGTCATGATCGATACCCTGCTGCGTTTCCGGGCCAAGGCGGAGCGCTCGGAGGTTCTCAACCGCCTGGGGCTGGAGCCGGGCGGGTATGCGGTGGTAACCCTTCACCGTCCCTCCAACGTGGACCACGTCGGCTCCCTCCACCGCCTGGCGGGGGCGCTGCGCGAGATCGCGCGAGCGCTTCCGGTGGTCTTTCCGGTCCACCCCCGCACCGCCCAGGCCCTCGGCGCGGCGGGCGTGGACCTGTCCGGCCTCCGCCTGGTTCCCCCGCAAGGCTACCTGGACTTCCTCTGCCTGATGAGCCGGGCCCGCCTGGTCCTCACCGACTCCGGCGGCATCCAGGAGGAGACCACGGTCCTGCAGGTCCCCTGCCTGACGCTGCGGCATAACACGGAGCGTCCGGTGACGGTGGACCAGGGCACCAATCGGCTGGTGGGCACCGACCCGGAGGTCATCGTCGCCGCCGCGCGCCAAGCGCTAGCCGCGCCTCTGCCGGCCGGCCGCGTCCCGGAGTTGTGGGACGGCCACGCCGCCGGGCGAATATTAGATATTATTACTTCAGAAACTTCAGCAGGTCCGCCATCTGCTCCACGCTGACCTGCTTGTCCAGGTCCTCCGGCATGGCCGACAGGTTGGACGCATACATCCGCTTGATATCTCCTCGCGGGATGACGTCCTGCTTGCCTTCTTCGTGCTTGATGGTGATGGTGGTAGGGGCCTGGGGTCCGATGACGCCCTCGATCACGCCGCTCGACTTGGTCTCGACCACGTAGGCCTCATAGGTCTGGGCGATGGATTCGCTGGGGATCAGGATGTCGCGCAGCAGCGCGTCGACGGTGCGGTTGCGGACGGTTCCCAGATCCGGTCCCACGTCGGCGCCCTTGCCGTTCAGCTTGTGGCACTTCACGCAGACGCGCTCGAACACCTGGCGGCCGCGCTCGCGGTCGCCCGGCCGGTCGAGCGCCGCCTGGTAACGCTGCAATACCTTCGCGCGGTCGCCGGCCTTGGCTTCGAGCAGCGGCCGGCCGCGGTCGCGGATCGCCGGGTCGCGGTGCATGATGATCTGGCGCTTGTGACGGAAGGCCAGGGTCCACGGCTGGACCTCGTCCTTCTGAATCGCATCCAGCAGCAGGCGCACGCGCCCGGGCTCGAGGAACAGGGCATCGGCGGCCTGGGTGCGGACGGCCGGGGTGAGGGCCCGCCAGCGCTCGATCAGGAACGTGCCGATGGCGTCGCCCTGGATCCGGCCCAGGGCGTGGACCGCGGCCGCCTGCACCGGCTCGGGCTCGCGGGGATCGATCAGTTTCTTGAGCAGACTTTCATCGGGCGTCCCCAGGCCTAGCAGACCGATGTTATCGGCCCGCAGATCGGCGTCGGCCTGCGGATCGACCACGACCTTGGCGGCGCGGCCCAGTGTCGCGGCCGGCGGCGTCCGACCGGCGCGTTCGAGCAGCCGCAGCGAGGCCCGGCGAACCGGCGCCGACGGGCTGGCGAAAAGCTGCAGGAGCAGGTCGTCCATCCCCGCCACTCGCTGCCGCCCCAGCGACAAGCCCTCCAGGCTCGCCGCTCTCCACCACTCCGCCCCCGGATCCTTCGCCGCCGTCACTTTCTGCAAGACCCGCCGGATCTCGGGGTCCTTGTGGCGCGCCCCCACCACCGAGGCGGCCTGGCGGAACAGCGCCACGCGGGCGTCGGTGCGGTGGTCGGTGGGGGCCGACTCCCACAACGCCAGGGCCCGCTCCGACGAAGCGCTCAGCGCCGCCACCGGGACCCAGCGGTCTTCCAGATCCCGCCGGACCAGCCGGTTCTGCGCCTCGCGCGCGGCCGCCGACTCCACTCCCCCCAGTGTCAGCAATACCTGGAACCGTACCCTGGGGTCGGGGTCCTGCTCCAGGCGCAGCAGTTTCTCCGCCGGCATCGAACGCGACTCCGCCAACTGCACCGCGCTCTCCCGCACCCCGGCGTCGCGATCTCCCAGGGCCTTCTCGGTCAGGGCTGCGTCAAGCTGGCCCAGACCCTCCAAGGTCCACAGGGCGTGCAGCCGACCCAGCGCCGAGTCGCTCGTCTCGAACAACCGCACCAGTAGCTCCCGCGCGGCCGGACTCTTGCGATCCACCAACAGCCGCTGCGCCGTCCGCCGCCACCAGATGTTCGGATTCGCCAAGTGTCCCACCAATTCTTGGTCAGAAGCATTCCCCAGCTTGGCCCGCTGGCCACTGGCCACTGGCGACTGGCCACTGGTTATCCGCCAGATCCGCCCCCGGTCGCGGCCGTCGTAGAGATCCTTGGCCGTGGCCACCTCGCTCGAGGTCCACTCCGGGTGCTCGATGATCTTGCGGTAGTAATCCAGCACATACAGCGCCCCGTCCGGCCCCACATAGAAATTCACCGGACGGAACCAGCTATCGGTCGACGCCAGAAACTCGACGCCCTCCCGCGCCCGCTTGGCCACAAAGGTCGATCCGGCCTGCGCCCACACGTCGCGATGCACCAGGTTGTGCGCCGGCTCGGCCACGAACGACGTCCTCGGACCCGGAAAGGCTCCCCCCAGGTACAGGGTCAACCCGCAGGCCGAGGTGAACTCCCAACTGTTGGTCAACAGTTCGAAGCGAGGCCGGTGGGTGATGGGAAACACCGGGGCCGCGGCGCCGTGGTCGGAGATGTCCTGCATCACCGACGGTATCAGCAGGTCGGGGTTGCGTTGCAGGTAGCGCGCGGCGATCACCTCATGGCGGACGTGGTTGGAGTTGTTGTGGGTGAACACATGGCCCCACTCGTCGAAGGCCAGGCCGAACTGCGAGCTGCTGGAGAGCGACTCGATCTGGTAGGTATCGGGCCGGAACCGGACGTTGCGGCGCTCGTTCCGCATGCTCGGCGCCTCGGGCCGGTCGGCGAAGCGGAGGTCCGAACCGCGATCCCCGAACTTGTCGGTGAACAGGACCGCGCCGGCGAAACCCTCGTGGGCCAGGTAGATCCAGTTGTCGAGCCCGTAGACCGGGTGGTTCACCGTGTGCTGCGGGTTGGTGAAGGCGAAGCCGGTGAGCACCACGCGCTTCACGTCGGCCCGCCCGTCGCCGTCGGTGTCCTCGAAGTACCAGACGTTCGGCGCGTCGGTGACCAGCACGCCTTTCTTCCATCGCATCACCCCGGTAGGCAGGGTGAGGCCGTCGGCGAAGACGGTGGAGCGGTCCGGACGCCCATCGCCATCGGTGTCCTCGAGCATCTTGACCACGCCCACCTTGCCCTCCGTCTCCAGCGGATAGCCATGGTCTTCGACCACGTAGATGCGGCCGTTCTCGTCGATGTCCATGGCCACCGGGTCGGCGACGTGGGGCTCGGACGTGTACAGCTCAATCTTGAAGCCTTCCTCGATCTGAAAGGTCTTCAGCGCCTCGCGCGGCGAGTACGGCGGGCCGGACTGCCGGCACGCCACCAAACTCAGCGCCACCATCGCCACCACCGAACCGCGACCGTAAGGGAGCAGATTTCTCATCGTGTAGACACCGCCTCAAGAATAGGTTTATAAGATGGCAAGGGTGGCAGAAATAAGACTTGGCAAATTTGCCACGTTCTCAACCCCGTAGAATCAACGACTTGCTGTGGTGCAAATTTGCACCCCGTGATTCCAGGGCACTTTTGCCACGGGCTGCGAACCTTCGCCAGGCCAAGAAATACCGGCGCGCAGGGACCAAGCCCGGCGAGCTCGGCACGAAAGTCGTAGTTCAGCCAAATCTGTCCCGGTGCCCCGCGGTAGACAGCGTTGCCGCGCGGCGGGGAGGTGCGCCAGACGCCGACCAGGAATGCCAACTTATCAAGCGCCGGATCGGAGCGGGGCGCCGGCGGCCGAAGCAACTGGCCCAGCGTTAGAGCGAGCATGACATTGCCCATTATAGGCTGCGCGAAGCTTTTCAAGATGCACCGGCCTGGAGAGCGCCGCGCGGCTCTTAGGGACTCGGCGTCTTCCGTAACAACTCAGCCTGCTGTTTTTCCAGCTCCCGCCACCGGTTCATATGCTGCTCGGCCTGATCCTTCCGGCCCAGCCGTCCGAAGGCCAGCCCCAACTGGTACTGCACTGCTGAGGTGTTAGGCATCAAGTACCCGGCGCGCTCCAGCAGACTCAGGGCCTCCGGCAACTCGCCCCTCGCCAGCACCAGCTTGCCCAGCTCCAGCAGGGTCTGACCGTTGTGGGGATTCTCCTTTGCCGCCTCCCGAAATTCCCGCTCGGCCCCCGCGTAGTCACCCCCTTCTTTGAGCAGGATTCCCAGCAGCAGATGGGCGTCGCGAACACCTTTTTCGGCCGCGCGCCGGAACGCCTGGGTGGCCGGCTCAGTGTCGCCTTGTTTGCGGTGGAGCAACCCCTCGGCCAGCAACACCCGAGGACTCTCCGGCTCCGCCTCCCGCAGGTTGCGCAGCGCCAGCTTCGATAGCGGGCTCTCGGTGACGTAGAAGCTGGCTAAGGCAAACAAGAACTGCGTGTCCGGATCATCAGGAAACCGCCGCTGCGCGCGGATAGCTTCGGCCAGGGCGAGAGTGGTCTGGTCGGTGTCGATCAGGGTGGAGGTGAGAAAATTCCAGTATTCCGGCTTGGTGTCCTCCAGGTCGCGGGCCCGCCGGATCGCCTCGATCGCCAGCGCCGGCTGATTCAGCCGCCCCAGCGCGAAAGCAGTCGTAGCGTGGTACTGGGCGGCCAGCGGTCCATCGGCGGGTGGCGGGATCTTCTGTAGCCCGGCCAGGGCCTCCTTCGGCCGCCCGGCTTCATTCAGGGCGAAAGCCAGCTCGATCCCGAGCCGCTCCCGCTCCGGATAGCCGCGCTTCTGCGCCTCAGTGAAGTACCGTACCGCCGGTGTCCAGTTATGCTGATACAGGCTTGCCTGCCCCAGATAGAAATACCCGAATGGATTGTTCGGATCGAGCTTGATCACGCGCTGGAAGTTCCGGTTGGCCGCCTCCCACTGCCGCCGCTCGGCCGCCACCACCCCCAGGATCAGGTAGCCGTGTACCGCGCTGGGATCGCTCTTGACCGCCCTCCCGGCCAGGGAGGCGGCCCGCTCCAGATCGCCGTTCCGGAAAGCAGCGTCGGCCTGTTCCAGCACGGTGCCGGCTTGGGCAAACAGCGCCACCGCGCACCAGCACAAACCAACCAGGAAGCTCGCCGGAGAGGACACGCTACTGGTGATTGTACCGAACGGTCCCGCTACCAGGCCACTTTCAGCGCCATCTGCAGGATTCGCGGTCCCCCGTCCGTACCCGTGATTTTCCCAAAGTTGGGGTTGGTCATTCCAGTGACCGGAATGCCCAGGTGGGTCGCGTTCAACAGGTTGAAGGCCTCGAAGCGATATTCGATCCGGCCGGCCTCGCGCAAGAAGGGAAGGCGCCAGCCCTTGATCAGCGACACATCCGCGTTGGCGAAGCCGGGGCCGAACAGGGCGTTCCGGCCCAGCGTGCCATAGGTGTTGGGGGCGGGATTGGCAAACCGCGCCTTGTCGAAGTACGCCGCCAACTTCTCACCTTTCGAGCGGCCCGGATCGAGCACCGGGTAGCCCGACCCGACCAGGTCCGCGCGCGCCGCGCCCGCGCCCGCCATGGGGTTGTTGGTGGCGCCCACGCTGAACGGCCGCCCCGACTGCAACGTGATGATGCCGCTCAACCGCCAGTTGCCCAGGATCGCGTCCGCCGCCGATCCCTCGTGCAACCGCGGCAGGTCGTAAACGAAGCTATTGATGAACCGGTGTTGCCGAGTGTGGTCCGAGTTGCCGCGCGAGAAAAAGAAATTGTTCGGATTGTTGATGCCGAAGGCGCCCCCCCACGACTGGCTCGAAACGTAGTCCAGGTTCCTCGACCAGGTATAGCTGGTGCTCACCGTGAAC
>JBGOUV010000279.1:0-9187 GCA_041477815.1 Terriglobia bacterium
CACGCTCTGGCCGCCGGGGCCCGAGGAGCAGAAGGTGTCGATGCGCAGGTCGTCGGAGTTGATCTCGATCTTGATATCGTCTTCGATCTCGGGATAGACGAATACCGAGGCGAAGGAGGTATGACGCCGGGCCGCCTGATCGAACGGCGAGATGCGCACCAGGCGGTGCACGCCCACCTCCGACTGCAAGAGGCCGTAGGCGTTCTCGCCTTCCACCTCGAAGGTCGCCGACTTGATCCCGGCCTCGTCCCCCGGCTGGGTATCGGTGATGGTCACCTTGAAACCCTCGCGCTCGGCCCAGCGCAGGTACATGCGGAGGAGCATCTCGGCCCAGTCCATGGACTCGACGCCACCGGCGCCGGGATGCAGGGTGACGATGGCGTTGCGCCGGTCGTTGTCGCCTCCCAGCAGGGTGGCGGTCTCGAGGGCGTCGGCCCGTCCGGCGAGATCCTTCATCTCCCGGCGCAGGTCGGCCTCCACGACCTCGCCCTCCCGGGCCAGCTCGAACAGGGTCTCCAGGTCCGACACGCGACGCTCCAGCTCGTCGTCGGTACTCACCGACTCCTGGAGGCGTTTGCGCTCCTGCATCACCTTCTGGCTCTTCTCGGGATCGTTCCAGAAGCCCGGCTCGGCGAGGCGCTTCTCGATGTCGGCTAATTGAGCGCGCTTGCGGGGAGTGTCAAAGATAGCTCCGGAGGTGGTGAACCCTTTCCCGGAGCGTGATGAATTCGCGTTCAAGTTCTTCCAGCATGTTCTCGCTTCCTTGCCTGCCACAGGGCCGCCAGGCTGGCCGCTATCGTCGTCCACCAGAACCAGTCGCCCCAGCGGGTGTAGACGGTCTGGCGCGTCACGTAGTCGAAGCCGGCGATCAGCATGTCCGGCTGGTCCGGCGGGATCGCCGCCGTCATCCGCCCGGCCGGATCGATCACCCGGGTGAGGCCGGTGTTGGTGGCGCGCAACAGCCAGCGGGCGTTCTCCTGGGCCCGCGACCGCGCGATCAGCAGGTGCTGGTCGCGGGCGGCCGTCCGGCCGTACCACCCGTCGTTCGAAAGGTTCACCAGCACCTCGGCTCCACCGGCCACGAACTGCCGCACGCCGTTGCCGAACACCGACTCGTAGCAGATGAACGTCCCGATGGCGTGGCCGCCGGCCGGAGCGACCACTACCTTGTCGCCCGGCACAAAATCGCCGGCCTCGCTGGTGACCTTCTCGACCAAGCGCCCGAACGGCCAGGGCACAAACTCGCCGAAGGGCACCAGATGAATTTTATCATACCGGGCGATCTCCTCCCCGGCAGGTCCCAGCAGTACCGCTGAATTCAAAGGCTCCTTCCTGGCCCGGTCCCGAAACGCCACCGCTGAGAATAGCAGATAGGTTCCATGGGTCCGGGCCACCTGCTCGACCGCCTGACGAAACTCCGCGTCGTCGTAGAAGTAGGCCGGCGCCGGATTTTCGGGCCACAGGATCAGATCCGGCGTCCGGTTGGCGCCCGCCACCCGCCACCGCGTCAGGGGATTGGACGCGGACGCATCGGCGGCGTCGATGTTGGGCTGCACCAGCCAGGCCGTCCGCTGGCCCGGCGACGTCACCGGCAGCCGCGGCGCGAGATACAGCAACAACAGCGCCGCCAGCGGCGCCAGATGCCACCGGGGCCGCCGCCGCAGGGCTAACGCCACCCCTGTATTCATCATCATCAATACAAACGACATTCCCAGGACGCCGGTGAGCGGGGCGAGACGGGCCACTAGCGACAGGTCCACCGCCGCGTGTCCCAGCATCAGCCAGGTGAATCCGGCGTAGGGATGTGTCCCTTCGAGGGCCGTCCACAAGGCCGCCACCGCCGGAATCGCCCACCACCGGGCCAGCAGCGGTCCGGCCAGGCAGGCAAATACGCCGAGGTGCAACGCCTTGACCAGAAAGAACCCCACCAACAGCGCCGCCGCCCCCGCTGCCGGCACGTGCCCGTATTCGTGCATCACCCCGTAGATCCAGTAACAGGCGCCGCCCCAGTAGACGCACCCCGCCAGATGTCCCAGCCAAAACCGCCGGCCGGCCGTCTCTCCGTGGAGCGCCAGCAGCAGCGGCACGAGCGCCACCGGGGCCATCCAGTTCCATCCGAAGCGCGGGAAGACCAGCACCAACAGCGTTCCAGAGGCCACGGCCAGCGGGGCCTCAGTGGCCAGTGGCCAGTGGCCAGTGGCCAGTGGTGAGCTGCGGATCTTCACGTCAGTGGCCGGTGGCCGGTGGCGAGTGGTGAGCTCCGGATCTTCACGTCGGTGTCCGGTGGCCAGTGGCCGGTGGTGAGCTCCGGATCTTCACGTCAGTGGCCAGTGTCCAGTTCCGAGCTCTTCCGCCATGTACGAGCTGCGGACCAGCGGGCCACTGAACACCTGGCGGAAGCCCAGAGCGAGGCCGATTTGGCGGTAGCGGTCGAAGGTCTCGGGAGGCAGGTACTGCTCGACCGGCAGATGGCGCCGCGTGGGCTGCAGGTATTGCCCGATGGTGGCGACGTCCACTCCGGCGGCGCGCAGATCGTGGAGCAAGCGGCCGACTTCCTCGGCGGTCTCCCCGAGTCCTGCCATGAAGCCGCTCTTGGTCAGAACGCCCGGAGAGTGGCGGCGGGCGAACCGCAGTACCTCTAACGACTGCTCATAGCGGGCCTGGGGCCGGACCCGCCGGTAAAGCCGGGCGACGGTCTCCATATTGTGGTTGAAGACGTCCGGGCCGGCGTCGAGGACGCGGGCGACGGCGTCCCGGTCGCCGCAGAAATCCGGGGTAAGGACTTCCACCCGCGCCTCGGGCAGGGCCCGCTTCACGGCCCGGACGGTGGCCGCCCAGTGGGCCGCTCCGCCGTCTTCGAGCTCGTCCCGATTGACGCTGGTGATGACCACGTAGCGCAACCGCATTTCGGCCGCCAGGCGGGCTACGTTTTCGGGCTCCTCGGGGTCGAGCGCCTCCGGCCGGCCGCGGGGGACCGCGCAGAATCCGCAGGTCCGCGTACAGACGTTGCCCAGGATCATGAACGTCGCCGTCCCCCGGTGGAAGCATTCGTGGATGTTGGGGCAGCGCGCCGACTCGCAGACGGTGTGCAGTCCCAAGCGCCGGAGGCCGCGCTTTAGATGGTGCAGGGAGTCATGGTGCGTTCGGGGGCGGCGGGCCCACTGGGGCAGGCGCGGGCGGGGGGTTTCGATCTGAACCAGCTCCATGCGTCAGGGTTTCTTGAGGATGGATTTGTAGCCGTCCTTCTCGAGCTTCGCCTTCATGTCGAGGGCGGCGCGATCGGTGGGGAACGGTCCTACGATGACGCGGTGCCAGCCGTCGCGCGTCTGGGAATTGAGCTGTACCGCGTACCCCTTCTTACGGAGCGACTCCACCAGCGCCTCGGCGTCCTCCTTCACCCGCACCGCCGCCAACTGCAGGTGGATGTCGCGAACCACCAGCGGAGCGGGCGTTTCGGTCTTTTCGGCCGCCTTCGGCGGCGGCGGGGGGGGCTCGAACTTCACCACCGGCTCGGTCTGGGCGGCTTCCACCGGTCTCGGCGGGGCCGGGGTCGCGGTCGCCGGCGGCGGTGCGGGCGACGGTCGCGTCTCGGCAGGCGGGACCGGCTCGGGTGCGGACGGTTGCGCGGCCAGGGTCTGGCCGGGTCCTACACTCTTCCCCACCATGAACCCGAGCGAAAAGAACACCCCGAAGAGCACCACTACCAGGAAGAACATGCTCAACAACTGCTTGTTCCCCAGAATCATCTCGAATTCGCCTTCGTTGTTTCGAGCCATAGGCTTTTGCTCAGCAGCCGCTCCCCTGTCACCGTGGGGCGGCCCCCCTGGCATTCCAGTGGAGGCGCCAAGCCGGCCAGGGGGGCGGCTGCGGCCCAGGGGGGCCGCCCCACAGTTTCATCTAGAACTCTCTTACGGTCGCGGTACCGTCATGTTCTCCAGGACCTTGAACAAATCGATGGGGACCGGGAACACGATGGTCGTGTTCTTCTCGACTCCCAGTTCGGTCAGGGTCTGTAAATAACGTAGTGTAATCGAAGAGGGCTGCTTCGTCAGCACCTCGGCGGCCTGAGCGAGTTGTTTGGAGGCCTGGAACTCGCCGTCGGCGTGGATGATCTTGGCCCGTTTCTCGCGCTCCGCCTCAGCCTGCTTGGCGATGGCCCGGATCATCTCCGGCGGCAGCTCCACCTGTTTGATCTCCACCATCGTTACCTTGATCCCCCAGGGATCGGTGTGCTCGTCCAGGATCCCCTGGAGGTGCTTGTTCAGGCGCTCGCGGGCGCCCAGCAGGCTGTCCAGGTCCACCTCGCCCAGCACCGACCGCAGCGTGGTCTGCGCTTTCTGCGACGTGGCGTACAGGTAGTTGGCCACCTCCACCACCGCTTTGGTCGGGTTCACGACGCGGAAGAAGATTACGGCGTTGACCTTCACGGTCACGTTGTCCTGGGTGACGATGTCCTGCGGCGGCACCTCCATAGTTTCGGTCCGCAGGGAGATCCGCACCATGCGGTCGATCGGCGAGAAGACCAGAATCAGCCCCGGACCCTTGGGCTCCGGCAACAGGCGCCCCAGCCGGAAGATGACTCCCCGCTCGTACTCGGCCAGGATCTTGATCGAGCTCAACAGGTATAGCAGAATCACTATTACCACAATATAGAGAGGATTCAGTTCTAGCACGGCGATTCCTTTCCGGTGATTTCTTCGGCGGGGACCACCCGCAGTTTGAGCCCGTCCACTCCCACCACTTTCACCCTCGCTCCCAGCGGCAGGGGCGCGCTGGACACAGCGTTCCACCACTCGCCGTGAACGAAGACCTGGCCGTCGGGGGCCAGCGCGGTCTTGGCCACGCCGATCTCGTCCAGCATCCCCGTGGTCCCGGTGGTGACCTTGAGGGCTCGCGCCCGGATCACCAGTTGCAGCAGAAAGATGGTGATCAGGGCGAAGGGCAGCGTCACCGCCACCGCCGTCGACAACCGAATCTTCAGCTCCGGCACCGACGTATCGATCAGGATCAGGGCTCCCAGGACCATGGCCACCGAGCCCCCCATCCCCAGGATCCCGTGCGAGGCGATCTTAGCCTCCAGGACGAACAGGATCATTCCCAGCAGCAGCAGCGCCGCCCCGGCGAACCGGATCGGCAGCAGGGTCAGGGCCATCAGGGCCAGAATGACCAGGATTCCCCCGGCTACCCCCGGCAGGATGAGTCCCGGATGGGTGAACTCCAGGTAGACCCCCAGCACCCCCAGGATTAACAGGATGAACGCCAGGTTGGGATCGATCAGGGGCATCAGGACCCGCTGGCGGAGGCTCAGTTGGTAGCCCACGATGGTGGCGCCGGCCAGATGCAGCCTCTGCCGCCGCCCGTCGAAGCGGGTAATCTCCCGTCCGTCGAGGGTGGCCAGGAGGGTCTTCTCATCCGGGGCTATCAGGTCGATGAGGTGGTTGTCCAGGGCCTCCTTCTCGGTGAAGGCCTTGCTCTCCCGCACGGCCAGCTCGGCCATGGCGCTGTTGCGGCCGCGCTTCTCGGCCAGCGCCCGGATGGAGGCGGCGGCGTCGTTCTCGATCTTCTGTTTCATCACGGCATCGAGCTGCCCGCCCCCCAGCAGCACCGGATGCGCCGCCCCGGTGTTGGTGGCGGGGGCCATGGCCGCGATGTCGGCCGCTTCCAGGATCATGAATCCGGCCGAGGCCGCGCGGCCGCCGCTGGGAGCTACATAAGTAATGACCGGCGCGGGCGAGGCCACGATCTTCTGGATGATCTCCTGCATGGCCGTCATCAGCCCGCCGGGGGTGTTCAGGCGGATGAGAACCGCCTCTACCCCCTCGCGGGAGGCCTGCTCGAGGCCGCGGGCGATTACCTCCGTGGTTACCGGGTGAATCACCTGGTCGACGTCGATGCGCAGGACGCGGGGTCCGGCGGCGACGCCGGAGAAAAGGCCGAAAAATGCAAAAGCCGCCCCTATTTGGGCGGCCCATCTGTTCCGCGAGTGGGAGGTATCCGCTCTCACGGTATTTTGTTCTCGGCTGCATTGATTATAACACACCGAAGCCGTGACCGTCCGGAGGGGTGCTTTAGCGTGGAGGTGCCTCCGTAGGGGCTTCAATGTTGAGCCGGTCCCGCTTGCCAAGGCGCCAGGTTACCACCAGCTTCGAGGTCCGCTCTAGGGGGATGAAGGTGCATGCGTCGCGAAACTGCCAGCCCGGGTGGTGCGGCCTGAGGTTCTTTTGCTTGCAGCCGACATAGCTCCAAATTTCGTCCACCTCCAGGTCCTCGACCGGAACGCTACGCATCTTCTCGGTCAGCAGCCGTTCGGATGCCTCACCAGCCAGCTTCAGAATGTTGAGCACAATCCGCTTCTCAACCCCGCACAGACGGCCCGTGGAGCGCACAGAATTGCCTTCCACCAGCACTTGAAAATCAGGGCCAAAGGGCTTCTGATGCGGCTCAGAGAACCGCTTGCGCGTATGGAGCATTTGAACCGCTGGACCTTGTTCGGCCCGTAAGAGCCGGCCTTGACCATCTCGGTATAGCAGTTGTGGCACGTCATTTTGACTCTTGCTTTCTTCGGGAGGCTGAGCCAAAATGGCAGCGGGTATGACAACCCTGCCTTTGGCCTCGGCCCTAGGTAGGCCCTGCCGGTGGTTCCAGCCATCGGCGGAGCAATTTCGTTGGCGGGCCTAGCGGGACTCCAACCCGCGACCAACCGCTTAGTAGCTGGTCGCTCTGTGCGCTGGGCTATAGGCCCGCAGGACACCAGGGCCAGCAGTCCCAATCTGGTACTTCTGGTCTGTTTTCCCTTTATTTTGTGCATGATAGATAGTATAATCAACTTATTATATTTCCGTCAAGGGGAATCTGCTTGCTGTTATAATATTTTTGTGATACTCTGATGGATGGGAAGCCGAGAACGACGATCCGGTGTTACATCTCTCCGGCTGGCAACAACAAGATCGCCGAATGGTACGCCGATCTCAGCGTTCAGGAACGGGCCGACGCGGATGCATTCATCGCGACCATGCGATGCAAGCTAAAGTGGGAGGGACCGGATTACCGTATCAGATTGAAGGGCTACAAAGGCTTGGGCGAACTGCGCTGGTACTCATGCAACAAGCAGCATCGACTGATCGGGTTTTTTATGGGGGGAGTTTGGTACGCGGTTATGGGATGCACCCACAAGCAGCAGATCTACAAACCCGCAGATGCCCTTGATACCGCAGACAAGCGCAGGAAGGAAGTCGGAAACGGAAAAGCTAGGACGGAACCTTATGCTTTCTAAGCTTTGGAAAAAGCTTCGGGACCCAGAATACCGGAAGGCTTTTGTAGCATCCCAGATCAACATCGGAATCCCTTTCCAGATTCGCGCACTTATGAAGAACCGTGAGCCGAAGTGGACCCAAGAGGATCTGGCCAGAAAAGCCGGGATGTTGCAGCCGCGCATTTCCGCGATGCTGAGGCCGGGCAAGACTCGACCGAACATTGAGACGCTCCGACGCATAGCGGAGGCCTTTGATTGCGGCCTGGTAGTACGGTTTGTGCCTTTCAGTGAATTGGTGCTGTGGTCTGAGAAGTTTGACCCGGATTCCTTCAATGTTGCCAGCTTCGCTGAAGACTCTGGCTTCATTGACCAAGGGAACCTCGCGCTTGAGTCGATTGTCCCTAAGTATGCATCTCCTGCTACGGAACAACCTGTACTGATCTTTCGATCTCCGCAATATGAGAAGCAGATCGAAACGACGGCAGGGTTACCACGGCGCGAGCATCCACGGCCCACCATGGTTCCGACCATGCCAAGAATAAGGAAAGACAACACTTTCGTGGGGTTAAGATAAATGGTGGAAGAAAACATCAATGAATCAAGCCTTGCCGGTTCCAAGATGGTCAAAGCGACAGCCGAGCGGAGAAGAGCCCCCAATTACCTACACTGCTACGCGAACAACGTGCAGATAGAATCCACGCTCTGGGACATCAACATGATTTTTGGGGAGGTCCAGGAGGTTTTCCCAGATGAACCGAAGATCGTGGTGCAAGACCTCGTTTCAGTCGTAATGACTCCGGAGCACGCCAAGGCCATGTGTATGACTCTTGTCCAGCACCTCAAGACGTACGAGCAGAACTATGGGAAGATCCGGTTTCCGCCAACGCCGGGGTCCAACCCAGAACCGACCGCCAGCGAATAAGGTTGACGAGCCTGTTTGCCCCATCTCCATGCTAAAGCACCACTACCTGACCGGGAGGGGTCGGCTCGGACACACCGGGGAAATGCTCCCTGACGGTCGCGGCTCGGCGTCACGGGATGTGCCATAATGGGACCTATGGACCCGGGGTACTCGTTGCCCGACGACTCCATCGTCACCACGCGGCTGGACCAGGTCATCAATTGGGCCCGGCAGTCCTCCATCTGGCCCATGTCGTTCGGGCTGGCCTGCTGCGCCATCGAGATGATGTCCATGGGCGCCTCGCGGTTCGACATCGCCCGCTTCGGGGCGGAGGTGTTTCGCGGCTCGCCCCGCCAATCGGACCTCATGATCATCGCCGGACGGGTCTCCAATAAGATCGTGCCGGTCATCCGGCAGCTCTACGACCAGATGCCCGAGCCCAAGTGGGTCATCTCGATGGGGGCTTGCGCCACCTCCCGGGGCGTGTTTGAGAACTATGCGCTGGTGCCGGTCAACCAGGTGATCCCGGTGGACGTCTATGTGCCCGGCTGTCCCCCTCGTCCGGAGCAGCTCATTTACGCGATCACCCTGCTGCAGGAAAAGATCAAACGCCACACGGGTACCTTCCGCGAAGTCCTGAACCTCGAGGGTTAGCAGCCCGAGGCAAAAGTGCCCTGGAGTCACGTGGTGCAAATTTGCACCACGGCAAGTGGTTGATTCTGCGGGGTTGAGAGTCCGGCAAATTTGCCAGGTCAGAATTCTGCCACGGACTGTTAGGGGCGAAGAACCCCTCCAATATCCCAATCGCCCCGCCGAATGCGTCTCTTGCCCCAGGCGGGCCTGGAATGGTACCATAAGTTAGTAACGGGACTTGGCTGGCCCTCGGGAGGGGGCTCTCCATGACTACAAGATTGCAAGTGGGTGTGGTGTTCGTCCTTTCCGCTGCGGCTCTGGTAGCGCAACTCACTCGCGGCTTCATCTCCGGGACCGTTAAGGACGCGACCGGAGCCGTGATGGTCAACGTCCGGATCGCC
>JBGOUV010000275.1:0-9412 GCA_041477815.1 Terriglobia bacterium
CGCCGGGTATACGCCTGGAGATAGGTGAACTGTAAAGCTGCGGATCTTGTGGTTCTACCGGACATATCTCCCTCCCGGGCGGAAGGTGTGGGCTTCGGGATCGGCCTGGAAGCGGGCCTTTCTGTCCACTGCCAGATCGGCCATAGCGGTGCGTCCGTGGAAGAAGTACGGCATCCGATCCTGGATTCCCTGGTGATTCCCCCGCAACTCATAAATGCCGTGACGGAGATAGTCGGCCTCGGGTCGCCGAAGCTCGTGGCCCAGGTCATCGAAGCTCACAGGTGGAACAGCGCAACGCCCACTTTCTTAGCAGCTCGAACGAGCTGATCGTCCAAGCTGGCCAATGGGGCCCGCTCCTGAAGGGCGATGTCCAAATAGGCCGCGTCGTACACGGTCAGGCCGTGCTCTTGAGCCAAGGCGAACACGGCATCGTACGATGCTGGCTCGCTGAGGCGCACGTTCATCTCATTCATCGATACCAGGAACTGCTCGCTGTCTGGTTTGCTGATTCGGCCGCGGCGAATCCCCATGTGAACGCTATTTCGTATCTCGTACGCCCAGAGCCGGGGCGCGACGGTATCCACGGCGGATGATGACACGGCCTGAAAGACCGCCCTGGTGTAGTCCGTCTGCTCGTCGGGAAAACACCACGCGGACGCTATCGAAGCATCAATGACGACGACCGCCATCAACGGCGTCCAAAGTTGATGTAGTCGCGCGAAGTCCAGCCTTCGGGATCGGGTTTGACGCGCTTCTGAATCTCAAGTATGCGCACGCCGGCTTCGGCCCGCCGCCGGCGCTTCTCAGTGTCGTCAGTGGGAGCGCCGTCTGCGGCCTTCTCTTGGAGAACCGTTTGCAGAAGGTAGGTATCCAGGGAGAGTCCCTTCTTTCGGGCCTCTTCGGTGAGCCGGTCGACCACGTCGGGGGGCCAATCAAGCTGGAGCGTCATAGCGGTTCCTTGTCCTATAGTAGCAAGAGACGCGGGGCGAAGCATCGCTCGCTCCAGTGCAGCCAGGAAGCGGGGTGACGTGGCTCCATTGCACAATGGCGCGCAGGAGATCTTGCGGAATGTGTGAGATGGTTAGCGGTTGGACGCTCCAAAAGCACCAGGCTGCCCTGGCTTGAACTGCTAGGCATGCTATGATTACGTCTGTGGACGAAATCGACAAGGCCCTCTTGGAGAGTTTCCGGCGGGGCAAGACTATCAGCTACCCCACCGACCCCGTGCACACAGAGAAGCTAGATGTGTGGGTAGCCGCAGGAATACTAGAGCTTTCGCCAGCCGATCCGGCTTCAGCGCGGCCCGTTTACAAAATCACTGCTCAAGGTAGCGAACTGGCCGAATTGCTTTCGCCTCTAGGGAACCAAACTGATACACTGCCGTAAGGCTTGGCGAGGCACTTCACCTGAGCCTTGGGCCTTGGGCGGCAGCACCCCACGCCTCGCCGATCATCTACTTCCAGTCATTCGAGAGTATTTCAGACCAGCCTAGACGTGGGCTGACACATGCTTAGGTGATACCGTCGCTTTCACCTCAGTCGGCGCGGCTCGTTCGAAGAGTCCAGGCCGAACGCTTTGCCTCAAGTGATGTGCTCACTGTTTAACGTCAATCACGACCTGTGTCTTCACAGAATTCCCCTGAGCCGTTCTTCCATCGCAATCTCGGTCAATGCCGCCCAGTTCATGTTGAGGGTCAGTGCAAGTAAAACGGCCTGCCTATTGGCCCTTTGCCCGGTTAGGTGTTCGTAGAGGCGAAGGGCGACACCGCCCATCGGACCGAGGGTATCCCGCTCGGCCATGCTCTTGGAAATCAAGTCTAGGTATTCGATCTGACGCGAATGGTAGATACTGGTTGCGATCGCATAAACGTCCGATTTCGTGTCAGGACTGAGCGGACCGAACGGGCATTGGGAGCATAACAACTGCCATTCGACACCATCGACGATCAAGTCTCCCATCCGGACGTCGCCGGGCTCTTTCCTCAGCGCATCGAAATAACTCTTGTACATCGGTTTTATCACTTTCTGTGCTTCTTCCGGGCGGGGGCGCGCACGGTTCACAAGCCAAATCAGGCTTACTATATTGACAATGGGGAACCCAAAACGCCAGCGGCGCCTAAGGACATCGCTTCCAGCAACAAACTCGCGTGCGAATTTATCCGCCAACGGCCCGCCTGCCGTAATGAAGGCAAGCTTTGCGAGTTCACGACCAACGGTGTCGAAGTCGGTCGATCGCTTCTTCCAGAGACCCCACATATTCACCTCGACTGGTTGATTCGCGATCTCGGCACGCCGCAGGGGCCAAGATTGGCCGCCTCTGGCCAAGCTCATGCGATCACCACACTCACATACGCCATCGGCAGAACAGCCCTAACTTTGGAGGTCAGTAAGGCATGCCTGCCCGCAGTCCTACCCCCGCCAAACGGTAGCCACCGCGTGGGCCTCCGCAGCCAAGCCCTCCCCCACCGGTCCCACCCCCTCCGCCGTCTTCGCCTTCACCGACACCGCCCCCACCTCCACGCCCAGCGCCTCTGCCAGCTTCTCCCGGATCCGCTCCCGGTAGGGCAGGATCCTGGGACGCTCCATCACCACCACCACGTCCACGTTGACGATGGCCCACCCGCCGGCCTCCAGCAACCGCCGCGCCTCCCTCAGAAAGACTGCCCCCGGCGCGTCCTTCCACTGCGGATAGAAGGGCGGGAAGTGCTGGCCGATGTCCCCCAGCGCCGCCGCTCCCAGCAGCGCGTCGGTGACGGCGTGGGCGACCACGTCGGCGTCCGAGTGGCCCAGCAGTCCTTTCTCCGACGGGATCTCGACGCCACCCAGAATCAGGCGGCGGCCCTCCACCATCCGGTGCAGGTCGTAGCCGATGCCGGTTCGGTATTCACTCAGAGCGGGACTCCTCCAGGAACAGCCGGGCCAGGGCCATGTCGCCCGGCCTGGTGATCTTGATGTTGCGGTCGCTGCCCATCACCACCGTGACCTCCACGTCCAGGTGCTCGACCAGGCTGGCCTCGTCGGTGCCGACGAACTCCTCCTGCTCGGCCTGCTGGTAGGCGCGGCGGAGCAGGTCGATGCGGAACACCTGCGGGGTCTGGGCCAGGACGATACGGTCGCGGGACAGGGTGCCGCGGATCAGGGTACGATCCACCTGTTTGACCGTATCCACCGGCGGGATGGCCAGGATCGCCGCCCCCGTCGCCGCCGCGGCCTGAATCACGTTCTCGATCAGCGCCACGGACACGAAGGGCCGCACCGCGTCGTGGACGGCCACCAGGTCCACGTCCGCCGAAACATGCGCCAGGCCGTTCTTGACCGAGTCCTGCCGGTATTGCCCGCCGCCTACCAGCCGGACGGGCTTAGCCGGCTTCTCCCGCTCCATCTCGGCTCGGAACCAGTCGAGATCGTCGGGGCGGAGCGACACCACGATCTCGTCCACGCGCGGGCAGGCGAGGAACTTCCGCAGCGTGTGGATCAGGATGGGAGCGCCATCCAGCAGCATGAACTGCTTGCGGCTGGTGCCGGCACCGGAGCGGGCCATACGGGTCCCCAGGCCGGCGGCCGGTATGACGGCAGCGACCTTCACCGTTCGTGCGCGACCGGCTGTTCCGTGCGATCGCGGTCGCGCCCCCGGTGGTCATGACGATCGGCCGCGCCCGTACCCCGCTCGGGCCCGCTGGTAGGCGGCGTCTGCTGCATCCGCTCGTCGTAGCGGCCGAAGATCATCTTGCCCGCCGTGGTCTGCAGGACGCTGGTCACCGAAACGTCGATGGTCTTCGAGATCATGCGCTTGGCGTTGTCCACCACCACCATGGTGCCGTCATCCAGGTAGGCCACCCCCTGGTTATACTCCTTGCCTTCCTTCAGGATGAACACGCGCATGACCTCGCCCGGCAGCACCACCGGCTTGAGGGCGTTGGTCAGCTCGTTGATGTTCAGCACCTCGACGCCGTGAAGCTGGGCCACCTTGTTCAAGTTGAAGTCGTTGGTGATGATCTTGCCGTCCATGCGCTTGCCCAGCTCGATCAGTTTCATGTCCACTTCCCGGATGTGGGGGTAGTCTTCTTCGACGATCTGAATCTCCAGGTTGGACATTTTCTGAACGCGCTGCAGGACATCCAGGCCGCGGCGGCCGCGGTTGCGTTTGAGCGAGTCGCCCGAGTCGGCCACCAGCTGCAGCTCCCGCAGTACGAACTGCGGGATGACGATCAGGCCGTCCAGGAACCCCGTCTCGCAGATGTCGGCAATGCGGCCGTCGATGATGACGCTGGTATCCAGGATCTTGCAGGACCTCTTGCCGGCGGACTTCTCCGCCCCAAACAAGCCGCCCAGAGCCCCCAGGTTCAGCAGGTCTCCCTTGCTGGCGCCCAGGACCAGGCCCACATAGGTCATCACCAGCAGCAGCGCCACCTGCAGGAACGCCAGGGTCGGACGGGGAAAGGCGCCGCTGATGTTTAGCAGCAGCCCCATCGCTAGGGCGCCGATGATCCCCAATAGCGACCCGACTGCCGCCCCCACAAGCCGCTTGAGGCTTACCTGACGAAGCCGGACCTCCAATACCAGAATCGCCAACCCAAACCCGGCGCCCAGGAGTCCTGCCGCCCACCAGTCGGAAAGCCCAAACGGCTTCACGGCAACGGCGCTACAGATGACTACGGTTAAGAATATGAGCCGAACTAACCACAGGTCGACCACGACTACCCCCCTCACAACGTTGGGCGAGACGCCCAGAGTATATCATCGGAGACGAAACACAACAAGCAGTTTTGTTTTCAGCGCGCTTCCCGGGCCAGCCGCAGCCCGTTCCAGCGCAAACGGCGGTCCGGACGCTCGCTGTGACGCAGGACAGGGTCGAGGTAGGGGGCGGAATCGGCAAAGCTCCCGCCCCGCAGCACCCTCAGGCCGGGGGCGGCCGGAGACTCGCGGCCATCGGCGGGGTCGTAGGGGTAGTCGCGGGCGAGGCTGGAGCACCATTCCCACACGTTTCCCAGCAGGTCGTGAATCCCCCAGCGATTCGCCGGCCGGCCGCCCACGGGCTGCGGCCGGAACGAGGAATTGTCGCGGGACCACCCCGGCACGCAGCCCTGACAGGCGTATTCCCACTCCGCCTCGGTGGGCAGGCGGAAACCGCCTCCGGTCACCCGCCCGTTCAGCTTGGACACCAACGCCTGGGCGTCGAGCCAGGAGACCCGTTCGACCGGAAGGTCATCCCCCTGGACCGCGCTGGGATTGGACCCCATCAGGCTCCGCCACTGGGCCTGGGTCACCTCGAACTTCCCCAGGTAAAACGCCCCCACCCGCACCGTATGGACCGGGTCCGAGCCCATGTCAAACTCGCCGCCTGGGACCAGGACCATCAGGATGCCTAGTCCCGCGACGACTACCTCTCGGGCCAGCCCGGTGGCGGGGTCCCGGGCGGCGCTGGTGGCGGTGAAACCCGGCAGCACCGGGTTGCGAGCCACCACCGGGGCGGGCTGGGGGGCGGGAGCGGGCGGCGGACTCGCCACCGGGGTCTGGTTCGGATCGACCAAGGCGTGAGGATGGTGGCAGGTCTGGCAGGCGGCGGTTTGCTTGGTCTTGGGGCATCCCGCGGCATGGCAGGAGAGGCAGAGGCCGGCAATCGCCCCCTCGCGCGGCAGCCGGTCCGGCCCCACCTCGTTGCGCTCGTTGGCCACGTGCGCCGTACTCGGCCCGTGACACCGGCGGCAGTCCGCTCCGGCGGGGCGGTGCTTGGATATCCCCCACTCCAACACCGATACCACGTGACAACGGGAACACACCCCCGCCTGCTGGAAATCCGTTTGGGCTGCAAGAACCAGCGGAAGGAACAGGAGGGTCAGGCGCGCCATCGCTGGTCCAGCCACCGGTACCGGTGCGGCAGCCAGCCGGCGCCGGCCACCCGCCGCGCCGCGTCCAACACCGCCGACTCGGCCCGGCCCGCTGCGACGTGCCGGACCAGGGCCGCGTAGTTGTCCTCGAGCGTCTGGTCCTCGAACATGCCGGGCATGGCCGCGGCCAGAAACGGGCGCGCGTAGACGAACCGCAGGGCGGCCTGGCAGAGCGTTTCCTCGGGCGACCGGGCCAGGCTTTTGGTCAGTTCGGCGACCACGGCCGGCAGCAGCGGCCGGTTGCGGGACTGGTAAAGCTGCACCCGCTCATTCTCAGGTTTCAAGCCCGGCCGGGCCTGGGGGTCCAGCCCGGCGATGGAACCCGCGGCCAGCGGCTTGATGGCGATCAGGCCCACCCCCCGCCGCAGCGCCGCCGGCAGAAAGTCGCTGTAGTCGGCGCGGGCGTGGATGAAATTGTAGGGGAACATGATGTAGTCGATCCCCTCCAGCTCTTCGAGCGCGCTGATCATCATGCGCTCGCTGTGGGTGGACACGCCGATGGCCCGGACTTTACCGGCCTCTTTGGCCTTGCGCATCACGTCCCAATCTTCCAGGTTCCGCTCGTCGACGGCCGCGCCGTCCCCCAGGTAGATGCGGTAGAGGTCCACATGGCCGAACAGCTGCAACGCCCGGTCGATGTTCTCGCCGACGAACATAGGGAACTGGCGGCATAGCGAAACCAGCACCCGCTCCCGCCGAGGCCTCACCAACCGGGCCATCGGCTCCCACTGCCCGTCACTTTCATAGGTATCGACCAGGTTGACGCCCAGGTCGAGGGCTCGGGCGATCTGGCGGTCCCGGATGGCCTGTCCCTCGGGGGTCAGCACACTTCCCTGCCCCTGCCGGCGCTTGAAGGCCGGGTTGGTGTGAGATCCGAACGACAGGAGGGAAACCTGCAGAGAACTCCGCCCCAAGCGCCGGTAGACCATGCCCCCTCGCCGGATCTCCGGTACGGCGGCGCCGGCTATGCCGAGTCCGGCGGAGGCGGCCAAGAATTGACGGCGGGACCAAACGCCACTCATGGCTGAGATTTTACCATCGATCCTGGTACAATGCTCCTGGGTAGTAAGCTAGCAGCCAGTAGCTCTTAGCTGTCAGCAACCAGGATCATCCCCCGGTGCGATACTGGGCTTGCTAAGGGCTAATGGCTAGGAGCTAAGAGCTTCTTCTACTATGTCTGACCTACTGCAAATCCAGACCGACCGCGTCGAGCCCGACATCACGGTAGTGACCTTTGCGGGGAAGATCGTGATAGGGCCCCAGAGCCTGGAGATCGAAAATCTGGTGGCCGGGTTTCTGCGAAAGGACGAGAAGAAGGTCGTCTTCGATCTCTCGCGGGTGTTCTATATCGACAGCAGCGGTCTGGGCGTGATCGCCAACTGCTTCAACAAGCTGCAGCGCGCCGGTGGCGGGCTGCGCATCGCCGGCGCGGGCGGCAAGATTCGGGACCTGTTCAAGACCACCCGGCTCGATACGGTGCTTCCCTTCTATCCCGGCTTGTCCGAGGCCACCCGCGATTTCACCGTGTGAGGCTCATCAGATCAGTCCCAGGCGGTGCAGATCGGCTTCCAGCCACTCGGTGGCGGCGAGCAGTTGCTTAATAGTCTTCGGACCAAAAGTTTCACCGAGCTTACGATAGACGATCAGAGTGCGCCGGCCATCGGGGTGCTGATACAGATGATGCGACCCCCGGCCCTTCCGCGGCTCGAAACCATCGCGCCCCTGATCCACTCCCGCGCGGTTGTGTTCTTGAGGTGCTCGATCAAAGGAGAATGCCGATGGTTAGAGCGGCCTTGCGAATCGTCTCGGGGTCTTCGAGCGGAATCAGTTCCCCGGACTCCTTCTTCACTTCCAGCCAAAGCTCCAATGCTTCCTTACTATTGCACAGAGCCTCTTCGTAGGTGTAGCCCCAACTGTAGCAGCCGGGCAGGCGGGGGACCTCGGCGTAATAGCGGTCTTCGTCGCTTTCCACCGTCACCCGATAGATATAGGGTGTCGCGCCTCCCCAACCGGGCACAGGGACCCGGCCACGCGGTGCTATTCGCCTAGCCATACGACTCTACTATAGCGCAGGATCGCTATTGGAGCGGGTCCCGGGCCCTTGACCGTAGGCGGCGCCGTCCGCCTTACAGGTCGGCGTGTCCAGTAGCTTCTACCAGGAAGAGGCGCCCGGACACACTATCCCCGGCAGCCGGCCTTCCCTGCGCTGTGGGCGGTTCCCGTACGGTCACGGCCCGATATCCACGTCCGGATCGCCCTGCGCCGCCACCGCCGCCGGCGCCATGCTCGTGCCATGCTCGAAGATGGCATCGTACCGCCATCCGATGGCCGCTGCAATAGCCGGGCCGGAGCTGACGCGCCAGAGTCCTCCCGATCCCTTGTAAGCCTCCCAGGGAAGCGGGCGATTAAACGGGTGTGCGGGTGGAGAGGACGACTGCTGTGCTTGCGGCGTATCGTCCCTTCTCTTCCTTACATTGAACTCCGTGATGGTGAAAGCTTTCTTGGCGAAATAGGTTACCGAGTCTTGTTCACTCACCGATAGCTCGACCGGTTTGTGATCGGGGCGGTGGCCGTCGAAGAACGGCCCCAGATCGAAGTCTTTCTGCGCCATAGTATCCTCCTTGCTCCTTTTTACTTAGGCCGTATAAGCGCCGCAAACTTGGGATCCTCCCGGAGATTGTCCAACTCCGGCGTCACCTGCAGTTGCGCCGGGGAGTAGCCCCCGGCCACTGCCTTCTCCAAATAGTCCAACGCCGCCTTGCGCTCGCCGGCCTGATTATGAATCAAAGCCGCTACCGCCAGCAACTCCGGCGAATTCGGCTCCAGGCGCAGGCCCCGGCGCAGGTAGTCGAGGGCCTGCTGCCGGCGTTCCAGCATGGCGTGGTAGGTAGCCAGCAAAAATACCGTATCGGTGTCGCGGGGATTCACGCGCAACTGCTCCTCGCCCAACTGGACGGCCTGCTGGTACACTGCGAGCGCCAGGGGGCGCTTGCCCTCCGTCCAGTAGTAGGCGCGTGCCAGGTTCCCGGCCACGCGACAATCCCGAGGCGCCAGGGCCCGCGCCCGCTCCAGCATCCCGGCGGCTTCCTGAAACTGCCGCAACCGAATATAAACGGTGCCCAGGTTTTGGTAGGCCTGGGCGGTGGGTCGCAGCTCGATCGCCCTCTGGAGGGCCGCGATGGCCTCGTCATAGCGACCCATGTAGATGTACACCCCTCCCAGGCTTCCATAAGCGCGGCTGTTGCCGGGCGCCAGCGCGGCGGCCTGCACGAACTGCTCGGCCGCCTCCGGGAGGCGGTGCTGGCGGGCCAGGAACACACCCAGACCGAAATAGCCGCCCCAGTAGTGGGATCGCAGCTCGATAGCCCGCCGATACGTCTGCTCCGCCTCCTTGGTTTTTCCCAGCCCCTCCTGGGCCTGGGCCAGGCCCCGGCAGGCATCGTCGTTGGTGCGCTCCCTGTCGAGGACCCGCTGGAATTCCCCCAGCGCCCTTTCGTACTGCCCGCGGCCGTTGTAGAGCGTACC
>JBGOUV010000483.1:0-4432 GCA_041477815.1 Terriglobia bacterium
GCCGTTTTGCGCCTGGCCGTGTTGCCTCTAGATAGTTTCGCTGACATACGGCGCAAAATCATTGTGACCCTCGAGCGCTTTCCGCGCCGGCCAGGAGTCCTAAGTATGCCTCAGCAAGGGGATGCCTCTTGAATAGATAGGAAACAACGTCGGTGTCAGCCACCACCATCCCGGATCAGGCTTTCTCCACCGGTAGGGACTGAGATCGGAGGCGACGAACGATCTCCACCAACCGCTCGGCCCCCTCGGGATCAAACTCCGTATCGGCCTCCAGGAGCTCACGGGTTACCGGAGGTTTTGCGACGACGCCGGCAGGAAGTGTGCCCTGTTTGCGATCAGGATCTGTGCCAGGCTCCCTCATGCGCATTCTCTGAGGCCAGTGTAGCACAGCCCGCCGTGCATACTGGCAGATGGGCCTACCGCCTACCGGAATAGCGGCTGGGTCCAGGCCATCTCGCCGCTCGACGCGGTGACCCGCGCCCGGACGTAGCGGTCCCCTGCCGCCAGGGTGTAGCTGGCTTCGTTCTCGGGCGCCGTCTTCAGTACTCGGCCGTGGTCTCCGATGAACTCAATCGTGTACCTGAGCGGGCCATTGGCCTGAATCGCGACCCGCAGGGTGGGGCCCTCGCGGGAGACGTCGGAGAGTGTCACGCCGCTGGAGGCGTAGAAGTCGCCCCGCTCGATGGCCTCGACCAGCGCTTCGGCCGACAGCTCGCGCGCCCGCACCGTGACCCAGCCGCGGCCCGGATTCGAGAACTGCGGTCCCCACTGCTGGAAATAGTGGGCGTCGTCGACGGCGATCCCGTGCATGCGCCGACCGGCGGTCAGCAGCGTGTCCCACGCCTGTTCCATACCCGGCGTGCCGCCGCCTCCCAGGTTGTTCACCTGGGGATGACCGTTGTACACCTCGAACAGTTTGTCGTTCTCGACGCGCCGCAGGTCGTCGGCGGTGATGGCCCAGCCGAAGTTGGGATGGTTGATGGAGGGCATGGCGCCGGCCTTGCGGATGGCGTCCACGTTGCGCTGGATCGTGTCCACGACGCTCGACCCGCCTTGGGGGGGGACCAGCGTGTGCAGGTTGAGGGCGTTGACGTGGATGGGTTTCTTCTCGAACCGGTCGGTGACCTCCTCGCCGCGCACCAGCAGAAACTTCTCCGCGGCGCCGAACACCGCGCTCAGCCCGTCGATGGATGTCAGGTAGTTATGATCGGTCAGGATCAGGAATTGGTAGCGGTGCTCCTTGTACCAGCGCACCACGGTGTCGGGCGAGCTGTCGCCGTCGCTGTTGATGGTGTGGGTGTGGAGATTGCCCTTGTACCACGTGCCGGGGGCGGGCGGCGCGCTGCGGGCCGGGGCCAGCCACAAGCAGACGGCCAGAAATCCAAACGCGGCCAGAGCGCGCAAACAGGCGGGACGACGCATACGGAAACGATATCATAGGGGCCGATGCCGGTAGCGCTTCTGTTGGCCGCCCTGGTTGCTCCCCGCAGCTACGTCTGCCCCCGTGCCGCCGCGCCCGTCCGCGTGGACGGCAGGCTGGACGACGCTTCGTGGGCCAACGCCGCCTGGTCCGAGCCATTTGTCGACATCGAGGGCGACGCCAAGCCGCGCCCCCGCTTCCGCACCCGGATGAAGATGCTCTGGGACGACCAGTTCTTCTACATCGCCGCCGAGATGGAAGAGCCCCACGTCTGGGCCACCCTGACCCGGCACGATGCCGTCATCTTCCACGACAACGATTTCGAGGTGTTCCTCGATCCCAACGGCGACACCCTGGAATACTACGAGCTGGAGATCAACGCTCTCAATACTACCTGGGACCTGTTTCTCCCCAAGCCGTACCGGTTCGGAGGCCAGGCGCAGAATAGTTGGGAGATCCCGGGGATGCGGACGGCGGTGCACGTCGACGGCACGTTGAACGATCCGCGCGATACGGACCGCGGGTGGTCGGTGGAGCTGGCGCTGCCCTGGAAGGTCCTGGCGCAGTACGCGCACCGGCCGGCTCCGCCGCGTGACGGCGACGAGTGGCGGATCAACTTCTCGCGCGTCGAGTGGGAACACGAAATCTCGGGCGGTCGCTACCGCAAGGTTCCCGGCAAGCGGGTAGTGGGCTACTTTGAAAAATCTTTGGCCTTTCCATCCGGTCGGCGTGTTGGTACGCTGGAAGTATGCCAAAGCGTACAGGCGTCAAGCCTAAAAGACTTGGCGACGTAAGCCAGTGGGCACATCAGCTCGTACAGGAATCGACACAGGAAAAGCTAGCAGCAGCGCAGGAACCGGCCAAGCTCACGAAAGACGAAATATACGCATCCTGTACGCATCCTGATGGCCTCCAACGGAACCTGCTATACATAACCGCCATGTACGGAGCCCTTCCACGTTTTTTGGCTGTCACTCTTCTAGCCGGAGCCCTTCATGCGGCTCCGACACCGCCGATGAGCCTCAGATGGAACGATCTCAGCGGAGCAATTCTCAATAAGAATGTGATCGTGGACCTGACGGATGGGTCCCGCGTGAAGGCAGTCGCTGTATTCGTCCAGCCCACAGGGTTGGCCGTAAACGTCTCCTCGAACTCGAATCCAACATACAAGAAGGGCCAAGTCGCGATCCCACGTGAGCAAATTATGAGCCTGAGGTTGATAAAAATGCGGACGCGGGGCCGCATCATAGGCACGTCGCTAGGAGCCGTGTTAGGGATGACGGTGGGCTTAGGTCTTGGAGTCGCCCTCGATTGTAGTTGTGGTGCTAGAAATGAAGCCGCTATTTTCACTGCCATTATCGGAGTGCCGGTGGGCCTAGCCGTTGCCGGTTACTTCATCGGTCGAAGCGCGGACCGACAGGAAATTCTCATCAATATTCTGCCGGAGTAATCGCTCCGTTTTTCAAAGTAGCCCACTACCGGGAAGCCGGAGGACAACTGGGTCTGGTTGCCACAGGGGGTGGTCAATAGGCACATCCCGGAGAAGTGGGGCTACGTCCGGTTTACACGTGGCGGTAGCACGAAACCGTGACCGTGAGGGAGTGGATGGTCCGGACAGGCGAAGCATCCGCTCCCTTACGGTCGCGGTTCGGTGGTGGTAATGGTGAGGCCATAGAGGCGATCCCGCCGGATGATGGCCGCCACCCCTGCCGCCACCAGGTGTGCCCATGCCCCCCCGGCGGCAATCGCCTCCCGCACCGTGGAGGACGAGACCGCCGCCATCCCGGGCGACACGCTCAGTGGATGCATGCGGCCGGCCCACTGGGCAGGCGGCACATAGGGTCCCCCCCGCGGCGCGACCAGCACCTGAAACTGCTGCAACTGTTCTCCAAACGGGATCTCCTCACCGTAGTCCCAGGCGGCGATGCGCTCGGCGGCGTCGCGCCCGCAGAGAAAGAAGAACTCCGCCTGCGGGCCGTAGTCCGGGCGGCACTCCCGCGCGATGTCGAGAAACAGGCCGCGGTCGGTCGACCCGATTGCGAACTGCGGCTCCGCGGCCAGCGCCGCCCGCAGCATCTCCAGACGCTGCGGCAGGCTCGCGCCTGTGTATTCCTTATGAGGCAGCCGCAGGGGCAGCAGAAACAGCACCTCGTCGAGACCGTACTGCCGCCGCGCCTGGCGCGCCATCTCCAGGTGCGCCACCGTCACCGGATTGAAGGCCGCCGGGAGAATTCCCACGCGCCGGCCGGGCTGCTCGCTATTTTTCCAGAAACGAAGCATCGAACGGCCGGGGCAGGAGACGGGCGAGCCGCAGGGTCTCGGTCTGGCCTTGCAGATTGGCCAGCAGGATCTCGAGGTCGCCGCAGAACTCCCACAGGATCTGGCGGCAGGCGCCGCAGGGCGGAGTCAGGCCCTCCGAGCCGGCCACGACGGCGATCCTGGTGAACCGGCTTTCTCCCTCGGATAGGGCCTTCCACAGGGCCACCCGCTCGGCGCAGACCGTCAGGCCGTACGTGGCGTTCTCGATGTTGCAGCCCCCATAAACCGCCCCGCTCGCGCACTCGATCGCCGCCCCGACCGCGAAATGAGAAAAGGCGGCGCGGGCCCGGCGCCGGGCGTCCCAAGCAGCCTGGAGGAGTTCCGGGGCGCTCACAGTCGGGCAATGACCCCCTGCAGCAACGCGGACAGCGTCTGCCCCACCCGGGCCCCGGCGGCTAGCACGTCCGCGTGCGAGATTTTCAGCGGCAACACCCCGGCAGCGGCATTCGCGATACAGGATATTCCCAGTACTGGAATGCCCATCTGCGCTGCCGCGATCGCCTCCGGCGCCGTGGACATGCCGACCATGTCGGCGCCGATCGCCCGCAGATACCGGACCTCGGCCGGAGTCTCGTAGTTCGGCCCGTGGAGCGCCGCATACACGCCCTCCGCCAGGTCGATCCCCAGCTCGCGTCCGCACGCCCGCGCCAGTTCCCGCAGCCGCGCCGGATACACCTCGCTCAGGTCCACGAA
>JBGOUV010000552.1:0-3407 GCA_041477815.1 Terriglobia bacterium
CGGTCCCGCCAACGGTAAACCAGGATATTGGAACTGGGATTACAAGAACCTGAGTCCCCGGGTCGCTTTTGCCTGGGCGCCCAACCGGACCAGCGGCCTGCTGGGCAGCCTTTTTGGCAATGGCAAGACCTCTATTCGCGGCGGCGGCGGGTTCTTCTACGAGCGCATCCGCCAGAACACGCTGAACTTCGACGGTCTCGGCAACCCGCCGCTGGTCTACACGCCGACGGTGTACGCCGGCCGCGTGGACGAGATTGGCCCGGCCCTGGTGGGCCAGGGAGTGCGGTTCCCGGTGGGACTGTCGAGCTTTGAGCCGGAGGGCCAGATCCCCACCGTCTACTCCTGGTCGTTCGGCGTGCAGCGCGAGCTCGGCCGGCGGACCTCGCTCGACGCCTCCTACATCGGCAACCTGGGCCGCCACCTGCTCTACCGCCGCGACCTCAACACGCTGCCCCTCGGAACCACGCTGCGACCGGGTGTGCTGGCGGCAGTCAACAACACCACCAACGCGCTGCGTCCCTATCTCGGCTACACGGGTATAAACTTCACCGAGTTCGGCGGGGTCAGCAACTACAACGCGTTGCAGGCGCGCATCACCCGGCGCTTCGCCCAGGGATTTACCGGCAACTTCAACTACACCTGGTCCAAGGCGATGGCCGAGGTGGACAACGACGGCACCGGCATCGGCTACGCTTTCGACCGCAAGCGCGAGTACGGGCCGGCCGGCTACGACCGCACGCACGTGGTGACGATCGACTTCGTCTACGAGCTGCCTAAGCCGATTAAGTCCGAGGGCGCGGCGGGGAAGATCCTCAACGGCTGGCAGCTCAACGGCATCACGCGGTTTTGGGGCGGGCCGCCGGCGACCATCACTTCCAACGGCAATCCCGGGTCGCTGGGTGGAGGCGTGCGCGCCAACTACCTGAGCGGGGATATCTTTCCGGCGGAGCAGAGCCGCCGCAACTTCTTCAACGTTTTCGCCTTCGGACGTCCGCCGGAGGGCAACTTGGGTAACCTGGGCAAGTATGTTCTGCGACTGCCCGGTATCAACCAGTGGGATCTGTCGCTGTTCAAGAACCTCCGGGTGACCGAACGCGTCAACGTGCAGTTCCGGTTCGAAACGTTCAATACGTTCAACCATACCCAGTGGTCCGGCGTAAACACGGGGTTGAGCGTCCCCAATCCGGGCGCAGCGGTTACCGAAGCGACGCGCGGCAGTTTCGGCGAGGTGAACTCGACGCGAGATCCGCGCAGCATTCAGTTCGGTCTGAAGCTGCTATTCTGATCCCGTGTGGCTCGCCCTGGCGGTTCTGCTGCAGGCCGCGCCGGAGACGGCGTTCCGCCAGGCGGTGGAAGCCCTGGCCAAAGGCGACCTGAGCGCCGCGGAGCAGGGCTTCCAGCGGGTCCTGAAGACCCAGCCGCATCACCTCGGCGCGCTCGGGAACCTCGGCGTGGTCTATTCCCGGATGGACCGCGTTCCGGAGGCGGTGGACGTCTACCGGCGGGCCCTGCGGCAGGCCCCCGACGAGCCCGGCCTGCTGCTCAACCTGGGGCTGGCCTACCTCAAGCTGGAAGACTACAGCGCGGCCCAGCCGCTGTTCGCGCGGCTGCCGCCCACGCCGCAGGCGACCGAATTGCTCGCCACCTGCCGGATGTTCACCGGCGAAACGGACGCGGCTCTGGCCGCTCTGGAGAAGCTGCCGCCCACGCCGGGCGTGCTGTACCTGCTGGGAACCGGGTACCTCCGGAAGAAAGACCGCCCGCGGGCCGAGCAGGTCTTCGAGAAGCTGCTCACGGCGGCGGCGAGTCCGGCCCAGGCCCAGTACCTGCTTGGTAAGGCCTACTACGAGTCAGCGCTGTTCGACGAGGCGGCCGCCGCTTTCCGCAAGGCCCTGGAACTCGAGCCGTCGCTGCCGGGAGTCCGGCTGGAGCTGGGCAAAACGCTGCTGAGCCTGCGGGACCACGGGGCGGCGGAGACGGAGTTGCGCGCCGCCCTGGCCGCGAATGCGCACGACACCGGCGCCGCCTACTACCTGGGGGCGCTCCTGGTCCTGGAGTCGCGGGAGGCCGAGGCGATCCCGCTGCTGGAACGCGCCCGTGACGCCCGTCCCGAGGGGTGGGGAGCTTGGTATTATCTAGGCCGGGCCCAGCTCCAGACCAGGCGCCCCGCCGGCGCGATTCCGCTGCTGGAACGGGCGGCCAGGCTGAATCCGGGCGAGGCGGCGGTTTTCTACCAGCTTGCCCGGGCCTGCCAGGCGGCCGGCCGGGCCGAAGACGCCCAGCGGGCGCTGGCGCGGCTATCCGAGCTTCGCGGCGCGGCGGCCCAGCAGGGGCAGGAGGCGGTGCTAGGCCGCGGGCCCCGGTGACCGGCGGCCCCGTCCTGAAACAATGTGGTCGAAGCGGCCCTTCTGGTACCAGACGAGGTAGGCGATGAAAAAGGGCAGCCAGATGAGATCGTTGAAGACATTGACCCACAGGGTGCGCGCCGGGACAGCGCCGGTGACGACGGCGTGAATCCATCCGATGGGACCCAAGGTCTTTCCCAGGAGTCCGATGACGACAAGCTGCGGATAGCGGCGCAGGTCCGAGGCGACCACCCAATAGCCGTAGCCATACACGGCGACGAACATACCGATGCCGCTCATCAGGAAGGGGTAGTTGAGCGGAGGAATCCGAAACAACTCGAAGAGCAGGTCGGGATACAGGATGATGACCAGGCCCCAGGCGACGTTGTAGACGGCGGCCACGCGGAACACGAGCTTCATGACAGCAGCAACTCCAGGTCCTCCCGCCGCAGGTCCCGGATCAGACTGCTGTCCTCCCCCAGGATCGCCGCCGCCAGATCCCGCTTGGTCTTCTGCAGCTCGAGTACTTTCTCCTCCACCGTATCCCGCGCGATCAGCCGGTAGGCGAACACGTGCTGTGTCTGTCCGATGCGGTGCGCCCGGTCGACCGCCTGCGCCTCTACTGCCGGGTTCCACCAGGGGTCCAGCAAGAACACGTAGCCCGCCGCCGTCAGGTTCAGCCCCAGCCCGCCGGCCTTCAGGCTGATCAGAAACAGCGGGCAGGCCGCGTCGCCCTGGAACCGCTCCACCCGCGCCTGGCGGTCCGTCGTCTTGCCATCCAGGTACTCGTAAGTAATTCCATCCTTCTCCAGCCGCTTCCGGACAATCTTCAGGAAGCTGGTGAACTGCGAATACACCAGCGCCTTGTGGCCTTCCTCGATCACCTCCGACAAGTGCTCCAGCAGCACCTCCACCTTGGCGCTCGGCTCCGCGGTTCGCTTGACATCGACCAGTCCCGGATGGCAGGCCGCCTGCCGCAACCGCAGCAGCGCCTCCAGCACGTGCATCTTCGACTTGCCGAGTCCCTGCTGGTCGACGCGCTGCAGCAGCGTGCTCCGGTAG
>JBGOUV010000517.1:0-3956 GCA_041477815.1 Terriglobia bacterium
CGGCCGACCCCGGGGGCGCTACTTTGAGGGTGACTGGGCGGATGGTAAGACACCCGCCTGGGCCCCTATGAGATGGGCGGGTGCCTCGGTGCTGGTGGGGGGGGAGGGGTGCCGGGCGCGGGACACGCGCCTCGACCGGACGGTGGCGGTGAAGGCGCCGCCCGCCCGGGCAGGCGTGAATTATTTCCGCGCGATGCACCACAGGGCAGCGTGGGTGCGGAGGAATAGATCGCCGTCCGAGACGACCACCGAGGAATTACTCGGTTCGCCGAGGGGATTGGAGCCGAGCAGTTCGAACTCGGGGGTGGCCTTCAACAAAAAGGTTTCGCCGGACTTATTCATCACGTAGATCTTGTCGCCGGCGAGCACGGGCGAGGACCACACGCCGTTGTCCTCGCCCGAGCCGCGCAGGCGTTGCGTCCACACCACCCTGCCGGTCTGGAGCTCCAGGCATTCGGCGATGCCGCCGATGTCCACTACATAGAGGTAGCCGTTGCGGACGACGCCGGAGCCAATCAGCGGCCGGCTCTTGGGGAGGCGCCAGAGAGCCTCTCCGCCGGCGCGGAGGGCGACCGACGGACCTCCGAAACCGCCCATGGCGACGATGACGCCGTCGGCCTGGATTGGCGAGGGATAGACCAGATCGCCCAGGCCCTCGCCGGTCCACAGCACCTTGCCGGTAGCCTGGTCGAACGCCCTCACCTGGCGCGGCCAGCTTACGATGAGCTGATCGCCCGTCGCCAGGGGAGTCGACCAGGAGCCGTACATGTCGGCGGGGGACCAGTTACTGAACTTCTGACCTTCGCCGGCCGGTGTGTCGGCCTGCCACAGAGTCTTACCAGTCTTCTTATCGAGGGCGATCAGGAAGGCGCGGTCGCCGGGGCCGAAGTTGAGGAAGACGCGGCCACCCTGTAGGACGGGCGACGTGCCGTAGCCCCAGGTGTGCTTCTGGATACCCAGGTCGCGCCGCCACAGCTCTTGGCCCGCGAAGTCGTAGGCGGCGAGGCCGGCGGAGCCGAACCAGGCCACCACGATGTGGCCGTCGGTGGCGGGAGACGCCGAGCCATAGGGATTAGTGGGATGCGTGGGCTCGGGGGCGGTCCAGGTGGGGCCGGATTGCCACAGGAGCTTGCCGGTGGCGCGGTCGAAACACATCAGGGTGCGGCGGTTTTGGGACTTGAGAGGTTGAGTGAGGAAGATGCGGTCGCCCCAGACGATGGGCGTGGAGTTGCCGGGCTCGGGAAGTTCCACGCGCCAGCGGACGTTTTCGGTGCGCGTCCAGTGGGTGGGAAGGTTGCTGTCGGTGGTAATGCCGAGGGCGGTGGGACCGCGCCAGGACGGCCAGTTGGAGGCCGGCGGGGCTTGCGAGGTGTGATCGTGGAAAATCTTCCAGCCTTGGGGAGTCTTCCGCAGCAGCAGGGTGAACCAGCCGCCGAGAGGGCCGCCCGCGGTGGCGGGCCGCTCGAGTTGCCAGCGTCCCAGGACGGAGGCGTGACCCGAGCCGAGCATCTGGATCTCGAGATCGGAAAACGCCAGCTTGCCCATTTGTTCCGGGGTAGGATAGGTCTTGAGGTAGCGCTGGAGAACGTTCTGGTAGCCTCGGGTGACGGAGGTTCCGACGAAGGTGGTGACGCCGGAGTCGGCGTAGGCGGTCATGAAGGCGCGGACGTCGCCGCGATTCCAGGCTTGCTGCTGGGTTTCGAGGAGTAGGCGGATTTCGTCCTGTGGGGGGACGGCGGCGAACAGGGCGAAGAGGATCAGGTGATACATGGGAGTAGTGTACCTTCGTTCCGATGGCGTGAGGGTAGAATAGCTTCGTGTTGTCTTTCCGATGTCTGCTTGGCTGGATCTCGTGCGCCTCCATGACGGCCGGCGCTTCCGAGTTTGTCGGAGCGGCGGCCTGCGCCGAGTGCCATCCACAGCACTACGCCAGGCAGTCGCCCGGACGCCACGCGCGGGCCCTGCGGCCGATTGGGGAAACCCCTCTGCCGCAGCGCCTCATGGATCGGCCCTTGCGGGAGCCGGACGGCGCCAGCTTCGAGTACCGGTTGGCGGCGGGCGGGCTTGCGGTCACCGCCAGCAAAGGGACTGCGCAGGCCGGAGCGGCGCTGGAGTGGGCCTTCGGCGCGGGCGCCCAGGCGTTCACCCCGGTGGGACGCGCCGGACGCATCTACTTCGAGCACCGGATCTCGTATTACACGGAACCCCAGCGCCCGGCGCTAACCCTGGGGCATCCGGCGCCGCCCTCCCCTTCTGCCGCCGCTGCGCTGGGGCTGGTGCAGGCGCCGGAGACGATCTACCGTTGCTTCCACTGCCATGCGACGGGCGTCCAGCCGGGAGCGGCGCAGCCTGACTTGTCGGGAATGCGGCCGGGTGTGGAATGCGAACGGTGCCACGGACCGGGCCGCGCTCACATAGCCGCCGCCCGCGACAAGCGCCCCGCTACTCAACTGGTCAAGACGGTTCTGAATCCTGGTCGCTTTCCAGCTTCCGCCGTCGTCCAGATTTGCGCCGAATGCCATCGCCAAGCCCTACCCGGCGAAGCGTCGCCGCAGCCCGAACGTGCCGACCCGCTCTCCGTGCGGTTTCAACCGATCGGGCTCATGGCCAGCAAGTGCTTCGAGACCAGCAGGACTCTGTCCTGCCTCACCTGCCACGATCCTCACGAGGATGCCCGGCATGGGGATGACGAGTTTTACACGGCGAAGTGTTGGGGTTGCCATGGTGCGGGCGAGGCCAGAGCCGTAATCGGCTGCCGGCGTCTTCTCCGGCAAAATTGCCTCCCCTGCCATATGCGACGGTCGTCCCCGGCGCCGTACCTTTCGTTCGTCGACCATCGGATTCGGGTGTACGAGGATTTCCAGGCTATTGAGGGAATGATTACCGCCGGCGAATACCGGAAGGCGCTATCCGCCCTGGAGAAGATGCCGTCTTCCCCCGCCCGCCGGCATTTGCTCGCTTCGAAGGCCTATGACGGCCTCGACGATCCGGCCCGGGCCGTGGCTGAGGCTCAAGCGGCCCTCGATCTGGAACCGCGCCAGGAGAGCCATCACTTGCAACTGGCTCAGATCTTCATGAGCCGCAACACGCCGCAGCCGGCGTACGAAATCCTGAGCGATGCGCAGCAGCTCTTTCCCGATTCCCTGTTAGTCCGGCTCGGGAAAGGTCTGGCCTTGAAGGAACTCCTGCGATATGAGGAAGCCGAGAAGGAGCTGCTGGAGTGCCTGCGACGCAAGCCGGACTTCGCGCTCGCCTTCGATGGTCTCGGCGCCGTTTATCTCAACGCCAAGCGCTTTTCCGACGGCTTGCGCGCCGCCGAGCGTTACGCCCAGGACAACCCGGCTGACTTTCGGGGATACTACTACCTCGCCGCCGCCCGGGACGGGCTAAAGCTGGAAGGCGCCGAAACGGAAGCCCTGCTGCGCCGGGCGATCCGGATCCGGCCCGAATTTGCCGCCTCCCACGCTTTACTGGGTAAGGTCCTGCTGGAGGGCGGTCGCGGCCAGGAGGCGGCCAGGTCGCTAGAGGAGGCCGTGCGGTTACGGCCGGATTACAGCCCGGCGCGTTACCATCTTGCGGCGGCCTACCGCAAGCTGGGCCGCGCGCAGGACGCCGAGCGGGAGCTACGCGTCTTCAGCGAACTTAAAGACAAGGAACGGCTGCCGGTTCCCGCCCTGCTCTACCACCGGCGAAGCAACGAGCCGCGACCGTGAGGGAGCGGATGGTTCGGACATGCGCAACAACCGCTCCCTTACGGTCGCGGCTCTCAGAAGCGGTAGTGCAGGCCGAGCTGGACGATGCGGGCCTGGTTGCCGCCGATCAGAGCGTTTGTAATGGACCCCATTTTTTGGACACAAAAAAGCCTTTTCTTAGATGGTGGGCGGCATTGAAAATGAAGGAGAGTCAATGCCCCGAACGCGTAAGAGTCACCCCCCCAGCCTGAAGGCCAAGGTGGC
>JBGOUV010000595.1:0-2676 GCA_041477815.1 Terriglobia bacterium
CGGCGTGCAGTACCAGCGGTCGTACTCCGCCGGAGTCATCTTCTTGGGATCCTGGCGCGCAAAGGCATCCTCCGGTTTGATCAGCGCCCCCACCTGGACCCGTCCCACCTGGCCCGTTCTCCCGGTCAGCTCCTGTACTACTTCCAACCGCGTAAAGAGCTGGTTCTCCTCATCCCCGCCGGTGACCAGCAGCCCTCGTACCTCGAACTCCTGCCCCCAGACCTGTACTCTGCCGCCCGGCTCGACGGCCAGCCGCCGGGCCAACCGTTCCCCCACCAATACCTCCCGCGTCCCGGCGGCGGCCGCGGCATCGTCGATCCACCGGCCGCGCACCTGCCAGCTTGGATTCAAATCCCGCACCCCGGTGGCCAGCTCCTCGGTTGCTCCCGGCGCCCGATACCGCCGGCGAAACCACGTCCCTTCCAAAGTGGAGCGCCGTCCCCCCACGTCCACCGTGGCCGACAGGTAGGGAGCAAAGGCGGTGATGTTGTGCTGCCAGAACGTGCTCTTCAGTTTGGGAACCGAGCTTTCCGGGATGAAACTGGCTTCCGCCACCGGCCGGTAGTCCACCCCGCCGACCTCTACCCGGAGCCCTTCCCCCCGAGGACTCACCACCAGGTTCGCCCCAAAGCTCCGCAATTCGCGATTCACCCGGTCCCCGATATCCAGCAGCACGGCGAACATCGCCGTAGCAATAGCGCTGGCCAGCGCCACCGCCAGCACGGTCATCAGCTTCCGCCGCAGCGACCGCGCCACGCTCTGTCGTATCAGTAGCGCAAACATACCTCGAACGGCGTCAATGCCGGAAGTGCTTCGCGCCCCCCTCCAGTTCCCGCTCCTCGATCACCAGGTCGCTTCCCTCTACCCGCGACCCCACCGCAATCGGATTACATCCCCCCACCGCCCCAATGCTCGGAACAAAGATCGCGGAGTCGCAGTTCTTGCACATCACGTGCGAACCCTTCTGGTAGTACCCATGATCCCCGCAGATCAGACAGGCGTCGAGCGCCGCCGCCAGGGTCTGATCCGGCTTCTGGATCACGATCAGCCGCGTCACCACTCCGGTCTCGGAATGGTAGGAAAACCGGTGCAACTGCCCGTCGCTCACCCGCGCCACCGGGATGCGGATCAGCCCGTTCACCGCCGCCAGCGTCTCGGCCGGCGACAACGCCGTCGCCGCCCGCGCGTAGATGAACTCCGCCGTGATCATCAGGATGAACACGAACGACGCCGCCGACACCCCGGTCATCCACATCCGCTCCCGCCGCGCCGTCCACACGGCCAGGCGCCGCTCCGCCCCGCTCGCGCCCGCGCCGGCCTCCCCCTGCCGGCGCCGCCATTCCAGCAGCGCCATCCACCCCGCCAGGGCCAGCACGGTCACGAAGAAGAAGACGTCGTTCCGCACGATGGGCCCTACCAGTGCCATCTCTCTCTGACTCGACGGCAATACCCCCGCCTCCGACAACTCGTGCAGTCCCGTAATCAGCAGTTGCAACACGACTACAACTAGAATGGCCGTGGTCACCCGGAAGAACCGCCGCAAATCGATCTTCACCGTTCCCCGGATGAAGGTGACCCCGAACGCCACCGCCAAAGTGAGCCCCAGCACGACGCCGGCCGCCTCCAGGATCGAGTCACTGGTGAGACTGACCGCCGACAGCAGGAGCACGGTCTCCACGCCCTCGCGAAACACCATCAAAAATACAAACAGGAACACCCCCGCCGTCGAGCCCCCCGACCCCTGGGCCAGCGCGCCCAGCTTCCCTTCGATGGCCGCTTTCAGTCCCCGGGCATGTCGCCACATCCACACCACCAAGGTGAACACGAATACCGCCGACGCCAGCAGCAGCCACCCTTCGAACGCCTCTCCATTCCAGTGCAGCTTCTGAAACAGCCACGCCCCCGCCAGGCTCGCCCCCAGCGCCGTCCCCAGCGCCCGGTACACTACGCGATGCAAATCCTCCCGCCCGATCTTGCGCAGGTAGGCCAAGGCGATGGCGATGACCAGCGCCGCCTCGACACCCTCCCGCAGAGCAATCACGAAAGACTGGACCATACGACCTCTACTTGCAACTCACTTACAACTAGCCATTATACCCGCAGCCGCGCCATAATAGCAAACAACAATGAAGACCGCCCTCCTCACCGACCCCGTCTATAAGGACCACCTGACCGGCCCCGGTCACCCGGAGCGCCCCGAGCGCTACGATGCGGTCACGGGCGCCCTCCAGAAGGCCGGCCTGCTCGACACGGTCCTGCGGCTCCAGTCCCACCCGGCCACCGAGGACGAGATCGCCCTCTGTCACACGCGCTCCTACATCGCCACCGCCAAGCGGGACATTACGGCCGGCGCCCATGAGCTTTCCACCGGCGACACCAACGTCTGTCCGCGCTCGCTCGACGTGGCCCTGCGCGCCGCCGGCGGCGTCTGTCACGCCGTCGACGCCGTGTTAGGGGGCCGCGCCGCCAACGCCTTCTGTGTCGTCCGCCCCCCGGGTCACCACGCCCGCCCCGACCAGGGCATGGGCTTCTGCGTCTTCAACAACATTGCCGTCGCCGCCCGCTACGCGCAGCGCCGCTACGGCGTGGAGCGCGTCCTCATCGCCGACTGGGACGTCCACCACGGCAACGGCACCCAGGATATCTTCTACACCGATCCCTCGGTCTTCTTCTTCA
>JBGOUV010000428.1:0-5687 GCA_041477815.1 Terriglobia bacterium
GCCCGAGCTGGCCATCGAGATTATTTCCCCGCATGAGAACGCCTCGGACCTCGACCTGAAGATCCGCCAATACCTGCACGCGGGCGCCGCGGTCGTGTGGGCCGTCTACCCCAAGACGCGCCACGTCCTGGTCTACCGGCGCTCGGGCGAGATGTGGGACGCGGGGCCGGGGCTGGCGCTCGAAGAGGCGGACTTACCGGGGCTGCGGATCCCCGTGGATAATTTGTTTGCGGGGCTGGAGGCGCTGGAGGGGTAGCCGCCTCCGCTCCTGCCAGGCGCCTTCCGCCCCACCCCGTGTCAATCGGCTAGAATACAGGGCACCATGTTTTTCCGACAGTACTACCTCGGCTGCCTCGCCCACGCCTCGTACCTTCTTGGCGACCCCGAGACCTCCACAGCCGTCGTGGTGGACCCCCAGCGTGACATTAACCAATACCTGGAGGACGCCCGCCGCGAGGGTCTCCAGATCCGCCATACCTTCCTGACCCATTTCCACGCCGACTTCGTGGCCGGCCATCTGGAGCTGCGCGACCAGGCGGGGGCGCAGATTCATATCGGCGCCCGCGGCGAGACCGAGTACGCCTCGGTGCGCATGAGTGACGGCGATACCCTGGAGTTCGGCCGCGTACGCCTGCGCGTACAGGAAACGCCCGGCCACACGGTGGAGTCTATCTGCCTCCTGGTTTACGACCTGGAGAAGAGCGACGCTACTCCCTGGGCAGTCCTGACCGGGGACACTCTGTTCATCGGCGACGTGGGACGGCCCGACCTGCGGGCCTCGCTGGGCTGGTCGGCCACCGAGCTGGGCGGCATGCTGTACGACTCCCTGCGGGAGAAGCTCCTGCCGCTGCCGGACTCGACGCTGGTCTATCCGGCCCACGGCGCCGGGTCCTTGTGCGGGCGCAACCTCAGCAAGGACACGGTGTCCACCATCGGCGACCAGCGCCGGTTCAACTACGCCCTGCAACCCATGCCCCGCGAGGACTTCGTCCGCCTGGTCACCGCCGACCAGCCCGACGCGCCCGCCTACTTCACCTACGACGCCGTCCTCAACACCCGCGAGCACGCCACCCTGGACCAGACCCTGGAGCACGCCCTCCAGCCCATCTCGTTAGATGCGGTCCTGGAAATGGGCAATGCCGGCGCCCACCTGCTCGACGTCCGCGATGCAGTGGACTACGCCAAAGGACACCTGGCCGGCTCGATCAACATCGGCCTCGGCGGCCAGTACGCCACCTGGGCCGGCACCTTGCTCGACCGCTCCAAGCCCATCGTCATCATCGCCGAGCCGGGCCGCGAACAGGAAGCGGCCACCCGCCTGGGCCGCATTGGCTTCGACCACGTCCAGGGCTGCCTGGCCGGCGGCATGGCGGCGCTGGCCGCGCGCCCCGACCTGGTATGGCCCACCGAACGCATCACCGCCGACGCCGCCGGCGACCTGGTCGCCTCCGCCGATCCCCCGCTGATCCTGGACATCCGCGCCCCCAAAGAGTGGCAGCAAAAGCACCTCCACGGCGGCGTGAATATCCCGCTGAACCATCTCCCGGAGCGGATCGGCGAGATCCCGCGCGATCGCACGCTGCTGGTCCACTGCGCCGGGGGCTACCGCTCCTCGATCGCCGTGAGCATCCTGCACCAATACGGTATTACAAAGGTGATGGAGCTGGCCGGCGGGATCGCCGCCTGGGAAGCGGCGAAGCTTCCGGTGGTGGCGGCCTCGGCTTAAGGGCTGTCCAGCGCCGAACCGCGACCGTAAGGGAGTCCTGCATGGCCGTACGGCCACAACGAGGGATGAGAGGGTGGGGCCCGCTTGACCGGACTTGGGGGAGCCGGTCCAGGGGGTCGGCGTGGTCCAGGGGGTCGGCGCGACCAGGGGGGCCGTCCCACATTTACAGGGGCGGGGATGCTTCGGCTGGGCGGGAATCGTGCTGCCCGTGAACAAATCGCCGGCCACGGCGTCTAATCTCCCATAGCAGCCCGGGGCAAAAGTGCCCCGCCGCGACTTGTTGGCAAATTTGCCACCGGCAAGTCGTTGATTCTGCGAGGTTGAGGATGCGGCAAATTTGCCGGATCTCACTTCTGCCACGGGCTGATAGATAGGAGGGCCGATATGGTTCCTGCATTCGTGGTGTTGCTGGCGGCGCTGGAGTGGCCGCAGTTCGGTGGACCCCAGCGGAACTTCCAGGTGGACGCCAAGGGGCTCGCCGCCTGGCCCGCCTCCGGACCGAAGAAGCTGTGGAGCCGGGAACTCGGCGAGGGCTACTCCGCCATCGCGGTCGACGGCGGCGTTCTCTATACGATGTACCGCCAGGGTAGCCAGGAGGTGGCGCTGGCCGCCGATGCCGCCACCGGCAAGACCCTCTGGGAGTATCGCTACGACGCCGCTTTCCTGCCCACCATGAAGATGGAAAACGGTCCCGGCCCCCACGCCACGCCGCTGGTCACTCCGACCCTGGTGTTTACTACCGGCATCCTGGGCAAATTCCTGGCCCTGGACAAGAAGACCGGCAAGGTGGTGTGGTCCCACGATCTGTTTCAGGAGTACGGCGGGCACGTCTCCGACCGCGGCTATTCGTGCAGTCCCCTGGCCTACCGGGATACCATCCTCTTGAAGGTCGGCGGACCGGGCGCGGCGGTGATGGCCTGCCGGCAGAAGGACGGCTCCGTCGCCTGGAAGCAGCACGATTTCGCCCCGTCGCCGGCCTCGCCGGTGCTCATCCAGGTGGGCGGCCAGGACCAGTTGGTAGTCTTCCTGGGCGACCAGGTCGCCGGACTCGACCCCCGCAACGGCGGCTTGCTGTGGAGCAATCCCCATCGCACCGACTGGGGGCTCAATATCAGCACCCCCGTCTGGGGTCCCGACAATCTTCTATTCATCAGCTCAGCCTACAGTGGCGGCAGCCGCGCGCTGCTACTCTCGCTCTCCGCAGGCAAGACCATCGTGAGGCAGCAATGGTTCACCAACCGTATGCGCCTCCACCACGGCAACGGCATCCGGATCGGCGACCACATCTACGGGTCCAGCGGCGACTTCGGCCCCGCTCCGCTGACCGCCATCGACGTCAAGACCGGCAAGATCGCCTGGCAGGACCGGACCTTCTCCAAGGCCACGCTGCTCTTCGCCGACGGCAAGCTGATAGTGCTGGACGAGGACGGCAACCTGGCCCTGGCCACGGTGTCGCCGCAGGGGCTGCGGGTACTGGCCAAGACCGCACTTCTGCACCGGAATGCCTGGACCGCTCCCTCGCTGGCGGGCACGCGCCTCTACCTCCGCGACCGGCGAACGCTGCTGGCCCTGGATCTGGCCGCCGGGCGCTGACCACCGTCGCCGCCACGGTGGTGCTGGAAGGCGGATAGGATACTCCAGTCGGCAGGAAGGACCGGAGAGGATGCCTGGCGCTATTTTAAGCGCCTGACGAATTGGTGAAGGATCTTGAACCGGAGGCCGTTCACGTCCCGCTGGTCGTCTGGAGGAGCGGCCGGGCCGGCGGAACACCCGATTGCCGCCGGTAACCACGGGGACGGTGACAGAACACGTGATTTGCGGCGCCCATTACGATCTGGTGGCGTATGTTTCCGACGAGTCGGGCAGGACGGAGGTGTAGGTGCGGCCGTTCCCGCCGGGCCCGGGCGGAGAGTGGCAGATCTCGACTGGCGGCGGGATGGCGGGCGCCGCCATCAGTTTTCGATCCGTGGAGACGAAGAAGAGCTCCTTCGTAAAGGCAGGGGCCGCGTTTCAGCCCGGCCTCGCCCAGGAACTGTTTCAAACCCGCCTGAACCTGAGCGGCAGCGGAACTGTCGCCTATCGCTACGCGGTCTCCGCGGACGGCAAGCGCTTCCTGCTGATCCAACCCCTGGAAGAGGCGGCCTCGACGCCGATCACCGTGGTGCTGAATTGGGCGGCGGGAGGGAAGCAGTAAGCCCGTCACCGTCGAACACCCGGCAGGTGAACCTGGAACACGCCGAAGATCGAGTAATCCCGCGCGCTGGAGGTCACCACGTCGGTCAGCCCGTGCTCGAAATAGGTTGCCGCCAGCATCGTGTCCAAAAGCCGCTTCCGTCCCAGCCGGTGCTTCCCGATCCAGTCGAAGAATAGGCTCACGGCATGGTCGTCGGGGTGCACCTGCTGCACCTCCCGGGCGCTCCACCAGGCCTGCGCCCTTGCGGCGGCGGCGTGCATGGTCAGGGGCCGTTCGAACCGCGCCGGGTCCGTGGCGACATGAACCGGGACTCGCGCAGCCGGTCTCGAACGTCATATTCCATGGCCTCGCGAATCAGCTCGGAAAATGCCCTTTACCGTACAGTGGCACGTCAGGGCTGGGATTGCCAACCTGCGCTACCATTGGCGGGTCGATCACCAGCGATCCATCCCGCTGTACGTGTCTGGACCACGAAGCTCGATCGCATCGATCAGGTGCTCCTGCTGGCTGGATAGACGTCGTAGATCAAACGGTACCGTTCCCCATGGCCAAAGCGGATCTTGTACCGGTTGTTGCAGTTGCGGAGTCGCTCCGCTTCAGGCAGAAAGGGATCCTCGGCAAGATCCATCAGGATGTCCAGAGTTTCCTGGCGTTCTGGACCCGGCAATTCCCGGAGTTGCTTACGGGCAGAGACCAAGAACTCAACGTGCCACAGGTTTGCGTCTGGGTAGTCGACGCCCATATTCTTTCAGAACCTCGGCGAGCGGAATGCGTTTTTCGGTGCGGATGGCCTGATCGATTCGCGCGCAGGCTAGCGCGTCGAGGTCCTCTTCGGTGAGGAGTTGCCCCTTCGGTTTCTCCGGGTTCTTGGCGTTGCTCTTGCGGCTGGGCACGTTTCGCTTCCTCTACCGGCCATTGTAACCTTAGTCGGACATATTGCGGTAACGGCGATGAGACTGGGGAACCGGTGGGAGGCTGGGAAGTTACGAGATTGTCGCTCCGCCAGGGGCGGGTGGCATGGGCGAGGTCTATCGCGCGGTGGAGGGCGACCCGCTGCAGTCGCCGACCGTGAGCCTGGCGGCGACTCGGGCTGGGATGATCTTCGGGCCGGCGGCGTATATGGCGCCCGAGCAGGCCCAGGGCCGGGGGGGTGGACCGGCGGACCGACGTGTGGGCCTTCCGCGGACGGCAGTTGAACCAGAAGGGTCGTGTCAACGCCGAACGTCACGGGCCGTCTCCGCCAGCAGATCATCCTTGGGGCCTCGCGCAGCCGGAACGTAGTATTGGCCTCGCGAATCAGCTCGGAAGCGGTTCGATCAATCTGCTGAGCCCGCTCCTGGAACTCCTGGTAGATCGGTTCGGATACATTTATCGTAATCGTCTTCAGACATGCCCTTTACCAGTATGGTGACGCGTCGAGTCCGCAATGGCGGCGCTAGCGGGCGGCGCCTGCGGCGGCGGAGTTCTTGCGGCGCTCCAGCAGGACGTAGGGGTCCTGTTTCAGTTGTTCCCAGTGGCGGCAGGCCCGGTCAAACACCGCACGCTGGGCGGGGTCGATTTCGTATTTCTGGCGGCGGAAGCGGAAGGCCAGGTGTTCGATCAGGTTGTAGCAGGCGGAGATCTGGCCGCAGGCGATCAGCCGGTCGAATTCCGCCACCTCGCCCGGTTTGGGGGGCTCCCACCAGAAGCGTGTCCCGGTGGCACAAGCCTGCGTGGCCAGCTCCTGGATGGCCGGCGTACGGACGAAGAAGTCGGCGGGGAGACCGA
>JBGOUV010000430.1:0-5636 GCA_041477815.1 Terriglobia bacterium
GCTACAAATACTTACGCACTTGGTCTGGCTACTCCTCCTGAGAAGAACATACACGCATCCATAGGAGAGAATCTAACACTGAGTATAAGCATAATAAACCAGGAAGGTGTTCCAGGAGACTACAAGATACTATTCGAAGGGGATTTGGCAAATAGGGCAACAGCACATCCCTCGACACTTATGATTATTCCTGAATTCGGAACCAACAAAGATACCATAAAACCAGCCAAGATAACCATCAATTCAACCGGAATTCTACCGGGAACATACTATCTAAAGATAATAGCAGAACTATCCAAAAATAGAGACTCAAGCCTATGGCGTTCCTCCAAAACCAGTTCGAGCGCAACTTCCTGACCACGTCGGTCGACTACGTTTTCAACTGGGCCCGCAAGTCGGCGATCTGGCCCCTCACCTTCGGCCTGGCCTGCTGCGCCATCGAGATGATCGCCTCCTCCACCTCGCGCTTCGACATCGCGCGCTTCGGCTCCGAGGTCTTCCGTCCCAGCCCCCGCCAGTCCGACCTCATGATCGTGGCCGGCACCGTGACCCTCAAAATGGCCCCGGTCCTGAAGCGCATCTGGGACCAGATGCCCGACCCCAAGTGGTGCATGTCCATGGGCGCCTGCTCCTCGGTCGGCGGACCTTTTAATACCTACGCCGTCCTGCAGGGCGTCGACCGCATCGTCCCGGTAGACGTCTACGTAACCGGCTGCCCGCCCCGCCCCGAGAACCTCTTCTACGCCCTGCTCAAGCTCCAGGACAAGATCGACCAGATGAGCACCCTGGTCAAGCGCCCCACCGAAATCCGCCTGGACGAGTCGATGCTGGAGCAGTTCCAAAAGCGGGTGATGATCGCGCAGATCCAAAATCCGGCGGCGTAGGAGTCAGGAGGGTACCGCGGAAACCCTGTCGTTAGTCCGGCAGACAGCAGCCCGTCAAATCCATGAACTGCATGTGTTCACGGCGCCCTTCCATATTGACCGTAAGGGCTACCACCTGCAGTTCGACGCCATTCCGGCCTGGGTTTGCAGCCAATGTGGGGAAGTCTATTTTGCCGAGCCCGAAGTGGAAGCCATCCCGCAGGCCATTCGCAACCTGGACGAGCAGACTGAGAAACTCGCTGTAGTCTCCTAAGCCCTTGCCCGAACTTCCGGAAGTCGAAACCATAGTCCGCGGCCTCGCCCCCCGCCTCGCCGGACGCCGCATCCTGTCAATCGAGACACCTCAGCCCCGTGTGCTGCGCAACGACCTCCGCCGCGCCACGGGAGCCGTGATCCGTGGCGTCCGCCGGTGGGGCAAGCATATCGTCGTCGAGCTGGACCGCGCCCACCTGATCATTCACCTGGGCATGACCGGACAACTTCTCCTGGACGCCGAGCCCGGCCGCCACACCCACGCCCTCTTTCACCTCGACCGCGGCCTAACGCTCCTGTTCAACGACATCCGGCAGTTCGGCCGCTTGGAGTTCGCCACCCGCCTCCCGCGCCGTCTCGAGCGCCTCGGCCCTGATCCTTTGGCGATTGACGAGGCCGCGTTCGTCGCCCGGCTCCGCGCCCGCCGGTCCATGCTCAAGCCGTTGCTGCTGAACCAGGAGTTCCTGCGCGGCCTGGGAAACATCTACGCGGACGAGGCCCTCTTTCGAGCCGGCATTCATCCCCGGGCTATCGGCTCGCGTTTGCGTATGGCTCGGGCGCAGGCCCTGTACCGGGCCATCGTCGATGTACTCACGGAGTCGATCCGCCACGGCGGTACCTCGATCTCCGACTATGTAGGCAGCGACGGCCGCCAGGGCAGTTTTCAGCTTCGCCTGCGGGCCTACGGCCGCACCGGGGAGCCTTGCCTGGACTGTGGCGCTCCCATCCGCCGGATTGTGCTCGCCTCCCGGGGCACCCACTTCTGCCCGCGCTGCCAGCGCTGACCACCGGGGATGCTATCCTGAAGGACCGAGGCGACACTATGCCCAAATGGCTCCTGGCCTGCCTGCTGGCCGCCGCTCTCACCGGCTGCTCCGGGTCGAAATCCGGCTCCCAGGTCTTCCCGTTTCCCTACTCGCTCGACGACCTCCCCAACGGCCTCCGCCTCGTCACCGTCAATACCGGATTTCCCAACATCGTGGGCCTCTATGTCGTAGTCCAGACCGGGTCTCGCAACGAGGTGGAGCCCGGCAAGTCCGGCTTCGCCCACCTGTTCGAGCACATGATGTTCCGGGGCACCGAGAAATATCCGCCCGCCAAGTGGGAAGAGGTCATGCAGGCCGCCGGGGCCCAGACCAACGCCTACACCTCCGACGACCGCACCGTCTACCACGCCGTCTTCTCCAAGGAAGATCTCGACTCCATCCTGGCCCTGGAGGCCGACCGCTTTCAGAATCTTAAGTACACCGAAGACGTCTTCAAGACCGAGACCCGCGCCGTCCTGGGCGAGTACAACAAGAACAGCGCCAACCCGTTTCGCAAGCTGGACGAGGCCATCTCGGAGACCGCTTTCAGTACCCATACCTACAAGCACACGACCATGGGCTTCCTGCGGGACGTGGAGAATATGCCCAACCAGTACCAATACGCCCTGACCTTCTTCGACCGCTGGTACCGGCCCGAGCACACCATCGTCTGCGTGGTGGGCGACGTGGAGCGCCAGGCCGTGCTGGGCATGGTCCAGAAACACTGGGGAGGCTGGAAGAGGGGTTCCTACAAAGCCGACATCCCGGCCGAGCCGCCCCAGGCCGAGCCCAAGACCACCCGCGTCGATTGGCCCACGCCCACGCTCCCCCTGGTCGCGGTGGCCTTCAAAGCCCCCGCCTACGACGACGAAATCAAGGACTCCGCCGTCCTGGACGTCGCCGCCTACCAGGCCTTCTCGGACAACTCCGATCTCTATCGCAAGCTGGTCATCGAGGAGCAGAAGGTCGACGTGCTGGCCCCCGACAACGCGGACCACATGGACCCCAATCTGTTCACCGTCACCGCTCGGGTGAAGGACCCCAAGGACGTCGACTACGTCCAGAGCCAAGTCCTGGCCACCTTCGAAGGTCTGCGCGAGAAGCCGGTCGACGCCGCCAAGCTGGAGGAGGTGAAGTCGCACCTGCTCTACGAGTTCGCCCTGGGGCTGAACTCCACGGCCAGTATTTCCAATACCGTAGCCCCCTTCGTCTCCCTGCGCCGCACGCCCGAGACCATCAACAAGCGCTACGCCCTCTACCGCCAGATCACCCCGCAGGACGTGCAGGCGGCGGCGCGCAAGTACTTCGTCCCCACCGGCCGGACCATCGCCACCCTGAGCCACAAGCCATGACCGCTCTTCGCCCGTTCGCTTGCCTCCTGCTTCTCGGCTCGGCCGTCTGGGCCCAGAACCCCCAGACGATCACGCAGCCCTCCAAGTCTCCGCTGGTCACCTTCCGCATCGTTTTTCAGACGGGCTCGGCCTTCGACCCGGCGGGCAAGGAAGGCGCCGCCGCCCTCACCGCGGCCATGCTCGCCGAGGGCGGTTCCCTGGCCATGCCTTACGACCAGATCGTGCGCGCCCTGTTCCCCCTGGCCGCCGCCGTCCAGCGCCAGGTCGACAAGGAGATGACCGTTTTCCACGGCTCGACGCACGTTGACAATCTCGATAAGTATTACTCACTCCTTCGCGGCATGCTGCTCGAGCCCGGCTGGCGCGACGAGGACTTCCGGCGCCTCAAATCGGACCTTATGAACCACCTCCGCGTCGAGCTGCGGGGCAATAACGACGAAGAGCTCGGCAAAGAGGCGCTCTACCTGCGCATCTACGAGGGTCATCCCTACGGCCACGAAAACACTGGCACCATCTCGGCTCTGGAGAAGCTCACCCTGGACGATCTCAAGGCCTTCTACCGCCAGCACTACACGCGCGGCAACGTCACCATCGGCTTGGCCGGCGGTTACCCTCCGGGGTTCGTCGAGAAGGTTACCGCCGACTTCTCCCGCCTGCCCGAGGGCGGCCCGGCCAAACTGGACCCCCCGCAACCCAAGCCCGCGCGGAAGCTCCGCGTCCGCATCATCGAGAAGAACACCCGCGCCGTGGCCATCTCCTTCGGCTTCCCTCTCGCCGTCAACCGCGCGCATGACGACTGGCCCGCGCTGCTGGTGGCCCAGTCCTACCTCGGCCAGCACCGCTCCAGCAAGAGCTACCTCTACGGCCGCCTCCGCGAGCTCCGCGGTCTCAACTACGGCGACTACGCCTATATCGAATACTTCCCTCGCGGGATGTACCTGCTCCAGCCCGACCCCAACCTGGCCCGCCGGCAGCAGATCTTCCAGGTCTGGATCCGCCCCGTGGAGCCCGCCAACGCCATGTTCGCTCTCCGCGCCGCCCTCTACGAGCTGGATAAGCTGATCCGCGAAGGCATGCGCCGCGACGAGTTCGAATCCACCTGCCGCTTCCTCACCAAGTTCGCCAATCTGCTCCTGCAGACCCAGGACGCCGAACTGGGCTACGCCATCGACAGCAAGTACTACGAAACGACCGAATTTAACCGCTACATCAGGAACTCTCTCTCCAAGCTGACCTTGGACGAGGTGAACACGGCCATCAAGAAGCATCTCCGCACCACCGACCTGGACGTCATGGTGGTGGCCAAGGATGCCCCGGGCCTGAAGAAGGCCCTCCTCTCCGGGGCGCCCTCGACGATCACCTATGTTTCTCCCAAGCCGCCGGAGATCCTGGAGGAGGACAAGGTCATCGGCCGCTACAAGCTCGACGCCACGGTGGACATCGTGCCGGTAGACTCCGTCTTCGAGAAGTAGGCCTGTCCTACCACTGCAACCGCAGGGCGAACTGCAGGATGCGCGGATCGCCGGCGGAAGTAATCTTCTGGAAATTGGCGGAGGCCAGGTTGGTTTCCGGCGAGCCGAGGTTTACCCGGTTGAAGGTATTGAACGACTCAAAGCGGAACTGGGTATTGACGCGCTCGGTGACCCGGAAGTTCTTATGCAGACCGAGATCGATGTTGGCCATGTTCGGACCGCGAAAGCGGTTCCGGCCCAGGTTGCCGAACGTGCCCAGGGCGTTGGGAGCGAACGCCGCCTTGTTGAGGTACTGGTTGATGACCTCGTTCCGGCTGCGATTGCCCGCCAGATACGGATTGGCGAGCAAGTCGGCGCGCTGGCCGCCGGTGCCGGTGCGGGCGTTGTCCGCCCCGCTGGCGACGGTGAACGTGGGACCGCTCTGCAGGGCCGCGATGCCGGTCAGGTTCCAGCCGCCCAGCAACCGGTGGACCAGGCGGTTCTCAAACTTCACCGGCAGCTCCCACAAACCCGAGAGCGTGAACACGTGGGTGTGGTCGAAGTCGGAAGGCCCTTTGTCGAACGCCGTATTAAACGGACTGGTGTGGCTCACGCTGTTTCCCTTGTTCGCGGACCCGTCGTCAAGGCTCTTGGACCACGTATAATTCGCCAGGATCGAGAAGCCTTTGTGGAACCGCCTTTCGCCGGTGAGTTGCAGGGAGTGGAAGGTGGAATTGCCCACCGGCTCGACCAGAATCATGCTCCCGTAGCCGAGCGCGGCCAGGGGACGGCGCTGGTTGGTGGTGGCGGTGGTAACGCCCGGAGCATAGATGGCCGGGTTCAGCTCGCGGCCGCTGAACAGACGCGTGCCCTTGGATCCCGCATAGGCGA
>JBGOUV010000514.1:0-4014 GCA_041477815.1 Terriglobia bacterium
CACCAGCGCCGTGATAACGCCCGCCTTCAGATCCTCCACCAGGCTCTCGCTCGAATCGAACCCCACGAACTTCAGCTTCCCCGCCAACCCGCGCGACTTGATCGCCTGGGCCACTCCTACGGTGCTCGGCTCGGCGGAGGCGAATACGCCGTCCAGTCCGGGATGGGCAGTGAAGATATCCTCGGCCACCGACATAGCCCTCGCCCGGTCCGACATGCCGAACTGGCGAGCCACGACAGTAATACCTGGAAACTCCCGGGACATCACCGCGTCGAAGGCCTTCTCCCGCTCCAGCGTGGACAGGCTTCCCGGCGCGTGCATCACCATGGCCACCCTGCCCCGGCCTCCGATCATCTGCCCCAGCCGCCGCGCCCCGGCCTCCCCGGCCGCGTAGTTGTTGGTGGCCACGAAGGACGTGTAATTGGTGGAGCGGAGGCCGGAATTGAACACGGTGACCGGAATCCCCTGAGCCATGGCCCGGTCCACCACCCCTACCAGCGCGACCTGGTCCGCGGCCGCAATGGCCAGCGCATCCACCCGCCGCGCGATCATGGCGTCGATGATCTGGATCTGGCGGCTGTATTCGGTCTCCGACGCGGGACCGTTCCACTCGATCTTCACTCCCTTCTCGCGTCCGGCCGCCACCGCGCCCGCGTGTACCGACTGCCAGAACAGATGGTTCACTCCCTTGGGCACCACGCCAATCACCCGCTCGCGCGGGCGGCCGCAACCTCCGAAAATCGCCGCACAGACACCGAAAAGAGCGACAGCCGCCACTGGCCACTGGACACTGGACACTGGCCACTGGGTTTCCGCCGGCCACTGCCTCTTCATACCGCCTCGGAGAGCGACGTAAACCGGAACGACTTGACGCGCAGCGCCGGCAGGTACAGCACCGTCCCGCCGTCCCCGTAGTTCTGGCCCTCGCTGGCCATGACGCGCTGCGGCGTCCCCAGCGCTTCCACCTCGCCCAGTATCCGCACCAGGCTCTCGTTAAACCGGAAGTTGCGCACCGGGTGGACGATCCGGCCCTTCTCTATGTAAAACGACCCGTCGCGCGTGAGCCCCGTCACCAGTCCTTGCTGCGGATCCACCGGCCGCACGTACCAGAACCGCGTCACCAGGATTCCCCGCTCGGTGGAAGCGATCAGGTCCGAGAGCGGCTTGTTCTCGCCGTCCATAATCAGGTTTACCAGAAACGGTCCGGGACGGCGCCCCTTCTGCTGGGCCCAATAGCGGGAGTTGGAGAGATTCTCCAGCACGCCGTGGCGCGCCAGGTACGCTTTGGCTGTGGGATATCCATCCTCACCATACATAGCCGCCGGAACTACCGGATGCTGCGGATCGGTATAGAGGTTCACCCGCGCGTCGAAGACCTTTTCGCCGAGGCGCGTCTTCCCGCCCGCCGCCGCGAACACGCTGCGCCCTTCCTCGGCGGGCCGGGCGCTGGCGGCGAACAGCAGGCTCCCCGACAGGTCCGCCACCGCCTGCGGCTCCAGGATCGTCGTGTAGGACCCCGGCGGCAGCTCCCGCGCCCCGCGCGACTCCAGGGCCTTCTTCACGGCAATGGCCGCCGCCTCCTTCACATCCAGGTTGCCGATCCGCACCGAGCTGCCGGCCGCGTACCCCGACCCCGTCCCGTCCGGCGTCCGCGCGGTGATGGAGAACGACACGGCGCTCGACGGGAAGTACGCGAACAACCCCGCCGAGTTCGCCAGCACCCGCGTAACCCCGCTGTTCCGGAAGATTCCGGCCACCACCACCTTCCGGCTGCGGGCGTAGGCGATCGCCTCGCCCACCGCCTTGGCCCGCGCCGCCGCCGGCATCTCCGCCGTGGCCGGGTCGTAGGCGTTCACCTCCAGATACTTCTGCGACCCTAGCAGCGGCAGGTACTCGCGATCCTCGGGCGACAGCTTGGCCAGCTCCTCCGCCTCCTCCACCAGCCGGCGCAGGCCGGCCTCCTCGTGCGGCGTCACCGTCGCCGACGCCGTGGCCTTGCGCTTCGCCTGCCACACCGTTACCCGTACGGTGGTGGTTTCGCTCACCCCGCTGGTCGACGCCGTGTTCCGCGCAAACCGCAGGTGGGCCCGGCGGCTGCTCTCCACCTGCACCTCCACCTCTGGGGACTTCGCCAGCCCCAAAATCTTCTTAACGAGACTCGCCGCCTCCTCGCGGGTCATGCCCGCGCCCTCCCGGTATTGATAATGGTGACGCCCCGGAACCGGGCCGGCGGGCAGCCGTGGCTCACCGCATTCAACTGTCCCGGCTCTCCCTTGGCGTCCGAGATCGTTCCACCGAGCAGGTACTCCTTGGCCCCCGCCACCCCGTCGCAGGAGTTCCAGAAGTCCGGCGTCCGCGCCTGGTAGGCCACGTCCCGCAGCATGCGGGTCTTCTTGCCGTTTTCGATCTCCCAGAAGACCTGGCCGCCGAACTGGAAGTTGTAGCGCTGCTGGTCGATCGAGTAACTGCCGTTGCCCAGGACCAGGATGCCCTTCTTCACGCCGGCGATCAGCTCCTCCTGGGTCAGCTTGCTATCCAGCGGATCGAGCGAGACGTTGGGCATCCGCTGAAAGACCACGCTCGACCAACTGTCTCCGTGCGCGCACCCCCGCGAGCGCATGCCGGGGACCCAGTCCACCTGCTCCCGCGTGGTCTGGTAATCGACGAAGATCCCGTCCCGGATCAGGTACCAGCGCTGCCCGGGGACGCCGTCATCGTCGTAGCCGATGGTGGCCAGGGCGCCTGGCTGGGTGCGGTCGGCGACCATGTTGATCCACTTCGAGCCGTAGCGATACTTACCGAGTTTGTCCGGCGTGAGGAAGCTGGTGCCGGCGAAGTTGGCCTCGTAGCCCAGCGCCCGGTCGAGCTCGGTGGGATGCCCGCAGCTCTCGTGGATGGTCAGCCAGAGATTGGTGGGATGCAGCACCAGGTCATACTGGCCCGGGTCCACCGGCCGCGCCGAGAGCTTCTGGACCGCCTCTTCGGCCGCCTGCGCGGCTTCCTCCGCGTAGGGATGCTCCCCGATCAGCTCGTAGCCCCGCTGAGCGGGCAGCGCGAAGCTCGACCGGCTCTGGAAACCGCCCCGCGCCGCATCCACCGCCGTCACCTCGAAGTCGCAGTCCGATAACAGCAGCTCCTGCTGGATCTGGGATCCCTCCAGGCTGGCGAAAAACTTGTCCTCGCGCACAAAGGACATCGAGCTCGAAACGAACCGCGCCCCCTTCACCCGCAGCGCCGCCTCGTTGATGGCCAGCAGCTTGCCGATCTTGGTTTCGAGCGGCACGTGGAAGGGATCGATCTGGTACCCGCTGCGCCACTGGTCCTGGTGGGGCTTTTCGGGCGCCAGCCGCACCGGCCGCGCCTGCAAGGCAGCGTTGGCCTCCGCGATCTCCACAGCCAGCCGGACCAGTTCTCCCAGCTTCTTCTCGTCAAACTCGGGCGAGGCGGCAAACCCCCAGCTCCCCCGCTTCAGCACCCGTACCCCATAGCCGAAGCTGGTGCTGGAAACGATGTTGCGGACCTGCCGCTCGCGGGTTTGCAGGCGCTGCGCCTGGTACCGGTTGACCCGCACATCGGCGTAGGTAGCGCCGGCCTTCTTGGCCAGCCCCAGCCCCATCTCGGCCCAGCGCGCCCGGTCGACTTCGGCGCCGTCGGCGCGGGCGGCCAGCGCCGCCGCCATGCCACCCGTCATGAATTCGCGTCGTCTCAGCATAGCTATGGTCTAAGGTAACACGCCCCGTTGCACCTCCTAAGAAACGGCTCCGTCGCCGAGCCCAGTTTCTGGCACGATGAGTGGTGATTGCATCGTCTGCAAGGCGCTAACGTGGCGCGGCCCCCCCGGGCCGCAGCCGGCCCCCCGGCCGGCTTTGTTACCTATTGGAATTTGGTCGGCCGGCCCAGCGGGTCCCCCCCACTTTGCGAGGGAGTGGTTGTCACTTCAGAAGATCCATGGAACGACAGAGGAACGCAGTTGAAGGCAAGCGCCCCATCCGTGTTCATCTGTGGTCTCTAATC
>JBGOUV010000409.1:0-5907 GCA_041477815.1 Terriglobia bacterium
GCCCGCCGGGGTACCAGCCATGGCCTGATCCGGGTAGTGCTGCTGAGCTCGGCCGGGTTGGGGGTCACCTTGATCCTGCTGGCCGTGTCCCGCAGCTTTCCGCTTTCGCTGGCCATCATGCTGGCGCTGGGGTTCAGCACGCTGCGGCAACTTGCCGCCACCAATACCCTCATCCAGAGCCTCATCCCCGATGCATATCGGGGGCGCATCATGTCGATATACACCATGAGCGTGGTCGGACTGGCGCCGTTCGGCTCGATCGTCACCGGAGCGGTGGCCAACCGCGTCGGAGCCGCCGCCACGGTGGCCGTGGGGGGCGTCGTTTGTCTGGCCGCGACCCTGCTATTCTGGGCTAGGCTCGACCGCTATGAGCGCTCGGCCCAGGGAGTCCTGTCTTGATCCGGAAACTCATCCTGCTGTTCGCCGCGTCGGCCGTCGCCTGGGCCCAGATCACCCCCGACCAGGAGAAGCAGCTTTTCTCCAAGGTGGACGAGATGCTGACCCAGGTCAGCCAGATCCTGGGCATGAAGATGAACCGGCGCGTCCCCCGGGCCATCATCACGCGCGAGAAAATTCGCGACTACATCGAGCAGCGGGTGGCCGAAACCCTCAAACCGGAAGAGATCCGCGCTCAGGAGGTGGTCCTCAAGAAGCTGGGATTCGTGCCCCAGGACTTCGATCTGAAATCGCAGATGATCGACGTCCTGACCGAGCAGGCCGCCGCCTTCTACGACTTCAAGCAGAAGAAGCTGTTTCTGGCGTCGTGGACGCCGTCGGCCATGCAGGACATGGCGCTGGTGCACGAGCTGGCCCACGCGGTGGCCGACCAGCACTTCAACCTGGAGAAGTTCATCGCCAAGAGCGGCGACGATGACGACGCCGCCACCGCGCGCGGGGCGGTCGTGGAGGGGCAGGCCTCCTGGGTGATGACCGAGTACCTGGCGCGCCAGGCCGGCCAGTCGCTCAAGAGCTCGCCGGGCCTGGTCCAGTCCACGGTGGGAGCCTCCGCCGACGCCATTCAGCAGTACCCGGTGCTGGGGAAATCGCCGCTCTACATGCAGCAGACCCTCATCTTCCCGTACACGCAGGGGCTGCTGTTCCAGCAGGCCGTCTTTCAGAAGACGGGCGTGGCCGCGTTCAGCGAGGTGTTCCGGCGGGCGCCGGTTTCGTCGCAGCAGATCATCCACCCCGACCGGTATTTCGCCCGCGCGATGCCCGCCAAGCCGGCGCTGCCCGCGGCCCAGATCCCCGCCGGCCACAAGAAGACCATGGAGGGAACTCTGGGCGAGCTGGACTTCCAGATCCTGCTGCAGCAGTACCTGGGCGAAACGGTGGCCCGCCAGATGTCCCCCCGTTGGAAGGGCGGCCATTACGCCCTGTGGGAGAATCCCGCGGAGAAGCGGGCCGTCCTGCTGCTGGCCGTCGACTGGGGAACGCCGGAGGACGCCGCGAAATTTTACGAGTACTACCAGAAGATCTGTGCTAAGAAATGGACACGGCTCAGGGTAACGGAGAAGCAGCCCCAGCAGGCGACCGGCGCCGGTGACGATGGCCGGTTCCAGTGGAGCCTGCGGGGGCCGGTCTTCTCCAGCGTGGAGGGACTGCCATGAACGAAATCGAAGAGCTGGTCCATCTTTACATCGACGGGGCGTTCAACCGGCGGGAGTTGGTGCGGCGCGTGGCGCAGCACACCGGCAGCGTGGCTGCGGCGATGGTCGCCTTGCAGGCGTTCGCGCTTCCCAAGCGGGCGGCGGCGCAGTGTCCGCCCGACGTGCGGGTGCCGGAAGACGCCCCGGACATAGAAGCCCAGATGGTCGACTACCCAGGTCCGGGCGGGGCGGTGTTCGGGTACCTGGCGCGCCCGCGCGAGACGGGCGGCGGTCCGACGCGCGCCCGCGCCCCGGTCCAGCCCGGCCCGCGGCCCGCGATCCTGGTCATTCACGAGAACCGCGGGCTCAACGACCATATCAAGGACGTCGTCCGGCGGGCGGCCCGCGCCGGCTACATCGGGCTCGGTGTAGATCTGATCTCGCGGCTGGGCGGCACTTCCCAATTTCCGGATCCGGTCGCGGCTTCTCAAGCCCTTGGCCGCGTGAGCGCCGCCGCGATGCTGGAGGACATGCTGGCCAGCGTGGCCTATCTCAAGGGCCTATCGTCCGTCCAACCGGGCCGGATCGGAGTGGTGGGGTTCTGCTTCGGCGGGGGCCAATGCTGGACCCTGGCTCTGAACAGCCCCGACGTAGCCGCGGTCGTCCCTTTTTATGGCACCCCGCCGCCGCCCGTGGAGGCTCTCGACCGCGTCAACGCCAAGGTGCTCGCCATCTACGCCCAACTCGACCGCAATCTCACCACGCGAATGCCGGCCGTGATCACCGGTCTGCTGGACCGGAACAAGACGTTTGGCTTCTTCATCTACGAGGGGGTGGGCCACGCCTTCCACAACGATACCGGCGCGGCCTACAACCGGGCCGCCGCCTGCGACGCCTGGGCCCGGACCATCGCCTTCTTCGACAAACACCTGCGGGGGGCATGATACAGTAAGGGCATGAAGCGCTCGGTTACGCTCCTGGCAGTGGCCTTTTCCATTACCCTGGCCGGGTGGGGAGGACAGATACCCCGGCCCGCGCCCGCCCTGACGGTCCCCACCCCGTCCGGCCAAAAGATCGACTTGGCCGAGTACAAGGGCAAGGTCGTCCTGGTGGAGTTCTTCCTTACCGATTGCCCGCACTGCCAGCGCAGCGCCGGCAACATCATGCCCATTTACAAGGAGTGGAAGTCCCGGGGGATGGAGGTGATCGGCGTCGCCATCAATCCCGACGCCAAGCAGGGCATCCCCGATTTTGCCCGCCGCTTCGGCGCCACCTACCCCATGGGGATGGGCGACCGGCTCACCCTTACGAACTTCGCCGAACTGTCGGCGGTGGCCCGGTTCTTTGTACCCTACATTTTCCTGATCGATCGCAAAGGCATGATCCGGTTCGAACACGCCGGCGGCGACCAGGCCTTCTCCAACAACGAGGAGCAGAACCTGCGGACCGAGCTGGACTTGTTGTTGAAGGAAGCGGTGCCGGCGTCGGCGCGTAAGACCACGGCTCCGCGCAAGGCTCCGCCGAAGAGTTAGGCCGCGAATCAACCTGGTAGCAAATTTGCTACCAGGTTGATTCGCGCTTCATTATGAGCGGCCTGTCCCTGCTGGTCCTGACCTTCGCGGCTATCGGACTCCTCCTCTTCCTGATCCTGGTACTCCGCCTGCACGCCTTCCTGGCCTTGCTGCTGTCGGCGATGGCCTTGGGGGCGGCGTCGGGCATGCCGCTGGCCAAGGTCCTCAAGTCGATCCAGACCGGGTTCGGAGACGCGCTGGGGTTTATCGCCGTGGTGGTCGGGCTGGGGGCCATTATCGGACGATTTATCGAGGTCTCGGGCGGGGGACAGGGGCTGGCCTACTGGCTGCTCCGGATGTTCGGGCGCGATAAAGCGCCTTGGGCGGTACTGGCCGCATCTTATCTGCTGGGGTTGCCGATTTTTTTTGAGGTGGGGTTCATTATTCTCGTTCCCATCGTGTGGAACCTGAGCCGCGAGACGAAACGGTCGCTGCTGTTCTACGGCATGCCCATGGTCGCCGCCCTGACTACCACGCACGCCCTGGTGCCGCCGCATCCGGCGCCGGCTGCCGCCGCCCAGTTGTTCGGCGCGGACCTGGGCAAGACGATCCTCTACGGCATCGCCTTCGGGCTGCCCATGGCCATGGTGGGGGGCATCGGCTATGGCGGCTGGATCGCCCGGCGGATCTTCGTGGCGGCGCCCGAGGCTATCAGCAATCCGTCGCACGACGCTCCGGCGTCCGGCGGCGGCCCGCAGGGACCTCCGCACGTCGGCCTGATCCTGATTGCTCTTCTGATGCCCATCAGCTTCATCTTTGCCGCTTCCATCGCCGAGATGATCGCGCCGCCGGGGGCGACGATCCGTCACGTCCTCGGATTCCTGGGGCATCCCTTCACCGCCCTCACCGTTGCCGCTCTGTACGTCATGGTGGTCCTTGGCCTGCGCCGCGGGCTTAACCGCGACCAGATCGCCCGGCTCTCCACCGAGTGCCTGGCTCCGACGGCGTCGCTGCTGCTGATTATGGGGGGAGGGGGCTCGTTCAAGCAGGTGATCGTCGACGCCGGCGTGGGCAAGTTCGCCGGCGAGGCGCTGGCCGGCTCCCACATCTCGCCTTTGATCGTGGCCTACATCATCGCCGCCTGCCTGCGCATCGCCCAGGGCTCGGCGACGGTGGCGATCATCACCGCCGCCGGCATCCTCGCTCCTATCGTCAAGACCATCCCGGGCTATGCGCCGGAGATGCTGGTGATGGCCACCGCCGCCGGCGGCACGATTTTGTCCCACGTGAATGACGCCGGGTTCTGGATGGTCAAGGAGTACTTCGGTATGTCGGTCCCCGATACGCTGCGTTCGTGGACGGCTATGAAGGTCGTGACTTCGCTGCTGGGGTTTGGGACGATGCTGCTGGTCCAGGCGGTGTTTTTCTGATCTACGACGTGTCCCCGTACTTGGCCCGAGCCAGCGTCATTGCCGCCAACCCGCCCAGCACCACCCATACCAGCCAGCGAAAGCGCTCGTCCTCCAATAGCACATAGGCAGCCAGGGCCAACCCCGCGTACGCCGCCAATGCCGCCCACACTCTGCCGCCCATGCACTCTCCTCCTCGCAGTATAATCTCTTCGTCTTCTTCCACCGAGCATGGTCCCCGAGCCCTCCACGCCGCTCATGCGGCAGTACAACTCGATCAAGCAGAAGTTCCCCAACGCGCTGCTGCTGTTCCGTCTGGGCGATTTCTACGAGATGTTCTACGAGGACGCCGTGGTGGCCTCCCGCGAGCTGCAGATCACTCTGACCTCGCGGAACAAGGAGAAGGGCGTGGCCATTCCCATGTGCGGGGTTCCGTATCATGCGGCCGAGAACTACATCGCCCGGCTGATCGGCCGCGGCCACCGCGTGGCCATCTGCGACCAGATGGAAGACGCGCGCGCCACCAAGAAGCTGGTGAAGCGCGAGGTCACCCGGGTGATCACGCCGGGTACGGCGAGCGACTTCAACCTCTTGCGCTCGGGGGAGAACAACTACCTGGCCGCCGTCGCCCGCCACGGCGACCTGGCCGGCGTGGCCTACGTGGACATCTCGACCGGCGAGTTTCGCGCCACCGAAGTTCCCGCTGCGGAGGTGGAGCCGCTGCTCGAGCAGGTGGGCGCCCGCGAGGTGCTGTTCCCCTCCCAGCTTCCTCTGTTCCAGCCGGAGAGTCCCGCCCCGCGCGGCGCCGCCCGCCGCTACCTGCGCACCGAGCTGGACGATTGGGTCTTCCAGTTCGATTATGCGCGGCGGGTCCTCTGCGAGCACTTCCAGCTCCACTCGCTGGACGGGCTGGGACTGGCCACTTGCCAGGCCGCCGTGGCCGCCGCCGGCGCCATCCTCCATTATCTTCGTGATACCCAAAAGGCCGCCCTCACCCACCTGGACCGCCCCGCCTACTTCCGGCAGCGCGACCACATGGTGCTGGACGCGGTCACCGTCCGCAACCTGGAGCTGCTCGAGCCCCTGTTCGGCGGCCCCAAGGAATCCACCGTCTTACACGTGCTGGACCACACCACCACGGCTATGGGCGCCCGCCTGTTGCGCCAGTGGCTGCTGAAACCCTCCGTCGATCCCGAAGAGATCAACGCGCGCCTCGACGCCGTGGAGGAGCTGAAGCGCGAGACCATCCTGCGGGCCGAGGTGGAGCGCGACCTGGCCAAGGTGCTGGACATCGAGCGGCTGCTGGCCCGCGTAACGCTCTCCACCGCCACGCCGCGCGACCTGGCCGCGCTGGGCGTGTCGCTGGCCGGCATCCCGCTGATCCGCGCGTTTGTGGAC
>JBGOUV010000188.1:0-12882 GCA_041477815.1 Terriglobia bacterium
ATCGCCCAACACGGCGCCCTGGAGCCGGGAATCCCGCTGCTGGAAAAGCCCTTCACCGTGGAAGGCTTGGCCAGCAAGGTTCGCGAAGTCCTGGGGGCGGTATAGGGCGGCCCCTGGGGTGGCAGCCGGGCCCCCTGGACCAGCTGTGGTGTCAAAACTAGCGCGAAGATCCCGGCGAAGCCGGGGAGGACGCTTCCGGAATCTCGGCCCAGGGTGTGCGAAAGCGCCAACTGACGCCCACGGTGACAGCTGCGGCAAGCTTGTGCCCGTTCCGTGCCCGGACGGTCGTAAGCCCGTTGGCAAATGCATCCATGGATTTGGTCACCGCAAGAGACGCACCGCCCCCCAGGTCAACCAAACTCAGCCGGGAGATCCGATCATGGTTGAAAAGCTGGGACTGAGTCAGATTGTTCGGAAAAACCCCCTCCACGTTGTCAATTCCGTTATGAGGGTGCAGCCACCCACCCAGGGCGAACAGGGTCAAACGTGGGGTTAGAAAATAACCAACTTGAAACTCCGTGTCGCTCCGTCTCGGGCGAAAGCTATCAGCCGGTTGACTGGCAGGGAGATTCAAGTTAGCGAACCGAAGCAGGTCGGCGTTGTTCGCGGAGAGGCCGTTGACGCTTTGGGCCACGATGTACGTGTAGCGCCCCTGGAAAAAGGCGTTGGGCAAAACCGGATCCAGGCGCCGGCCGAAGTTCATCCCCACGCGATACTCGCGCAGGCCAAATCCAATCGTGGAGTGCGCATAATGCTCGTACGCATGGCTGGGGATCACCAGTTGGAAGAATGGCGTCAGCATCAGGGGGCGCCTGCTGAGGGTGTACCGAACGTCGGTGCGGAAGTCCTGCAAAGTCCCATGGTAGGTTCCGTCATCGATGGGAAGCTGATGCGGCGACGGACCTTCATATTTGCCCGCGATATAGGGCAGCCCGACTCTCACGGCCAGTTTGCCAGTCAGGGAGTAATCCACGTCCATGAGCACGCTGTTGAGGTGGATCGGACCCTTATCGCTTGTTTCCCCCTTCGAGTACACGTGGAGGGCGAGGTAGCTGTGCTGGTAACTAAGGGTAACGGTTCCTTCTCCCTTGGGAAACAACCAGGCTTGAGCGAGCAGGGGCGATGTCGCGGTCACGGCCAGAATGACCTTCGCTATCGTGTGGACCCAGCTCGTCTGGAAAGCGCGGGGATTCTCGGAGGCAGCCGGCGGCTCTATATGCGGCCCTTTCCCGAACCGGCCTTCAACTTCCATTGCATTGCCTCGTCGATGGTGGTGAGGTAGTGGCTGGTCTTGCCGGGTACTCGCAGGACTCGCGGGAACTTCTTCGCTGCTGCCGCATCCTCGTTGCTGCCGCCCTCAGAAATCACCGGCAACACGGTTGGCCTCGAGGGGGACCCTTGCACCAGTTCTTCCAAGCCTTCAGCATCGCCGACATCGGTCATCACCAGGTCATATTTTCCCCGCTTCAGCGCTTCGTTAAGTTGCGGGCGATCCTGCACGGTGGAAAGCTTATAGCCGGCTTGCTTCAGCGCTGGTTGCAACCGAGGATCCCGGACGGCCGACTTGGTGTTCGGTCCCAAGTAGATGAGGATGGACGCCGGGCGACCGCCAGCAACGGTCTGCTGGTAGCGGATTCCCCGGCCCAACGCCCGCACCTTGTCAGCGCAGGCCAGCGCGGAGGTTGTGGACAGATAGGCTGCGATCAGGGCCAATCCCAATGTTACCAATAACTTACGCATTAACAACCTCCAGCGGCACCGAATGCGTATGTCCGCTTCGTAACCAAACCTTACCTCTATACTGAGTGACTTGTCAAGGTCAAGCGTTACATCACCGGCAAAAAGATCCTTCCTCAGCCTGGGACGGCAGCCTAGAATGTCCAGAGCAGGGTGCCTGCTGGAATGACTGGCCAAACCATCTCGCATTACCGCATTCTAGAGAAAGTGGGCGGCGGCGGTATGGGTGTGGTCTACAAGGCCGAGGACCTCAAGCTCGGCCGTACAGTGGCGGTCAAGTTCCTTTCCGAAGACCTTTCGCAGGATGGCCGGGCGCTGGAACGTTTCCAGCGGGAAGCACGCAGCGCTTCCGCTTTGAATCATCCCAACATTTGCACCATTCACGAGGTGGACGAGCACGAAGGCAGGCATTTCATTGTGATGGAGCTTCTGGAGGGCGAGCCGCTGCACCACTGCATCGGTGGAAAGCCCCTCCAGACCGAGCTGGTTCTCGAAGTCGCCGTTCAGATTGCCGATGCTTTGAGAGCCGCGCACGGCAAGGGGATCGTACATCGTGACCTCAAGCCGCCCAATATCTTCCTGACCGGAGTCAAAGGACAGCCCCTGGGTCCCGGCATTCAGCTCAAGTTGCTGGATTTCGGGTTGGCGAAATTCTTGCCGGAGCCATCCGATGGTTCGACACCGCCGGACGCTGCCACGGTGGATCAGCTACTCAGCACCCCTGGAACAGTTTTCGGCACCGTGCCGTACATGAGCCCGGAACAGGCTCTCGGCCGGGAGGTGGACCACCGCACGGATCTGTTTTCGCTGGGTGTCGTGCTCTACGAGATGACCACAGGCCGCCTGCCATTCTCGGGGGCCACGGCGAGCGAAACCATCGTGCAGATCGTTCGCGATCCGCCCGAAACAATTTCCAGCCTGGTCCCGGAAGTCCCCGCGGAGCTGGAGCGCATCATTCGCAAGTGCCTGGAGAAAGATCCCGAGCGCCGGTATCAGACGGCTCGCGAGCTGCTCGTAGACGTGAAAAACCTGAAGCGGGATCTGGAGCAGTCCGGTCAAGCGTTGATCCCCTCGGCGGCGAGACCAGCCTCTCGGGTGCGCCGCTTCGCCTTTCCTGGACTGGCCGCCGCCGCGCTTTTGACGTTACTGGTGGCGGTCTACCTCGTCGGCTGGCGGAAGTGGCTGCCCTGGACGGCTGCGCCGGGACGAATCGAGTCGCTGGCGGTGTTGCCGCTGGCCAACCTCTCCGGCGACCCGGCCCAGGAATACTTTGCCGACGGGATGACCGACGCGCTCATCGCCGACCTGGCGCAAATCCGTGCCCTGCGGGTGATTTCCCGGACCTCGGTCATGCAATTCAAAGGTACCAGGAAGTCGCTGCCTGAAATCGCCCAACAGTTGCGAGTGGATGCCGTGGTGGAGGGCTCGGTGCTGCGCTCCGGCCAGCGCGTGCGGATCGCGGCGAAACTGATCCGGCCCGCCGGGGAGACGCAGCTTTGGGCCAGCACTTATGAGCGCGATCTGGGCGATATCCTCACCCTGCAGAACGAACTGGCCAGGACCATCGCCGGCGAGATCCAGGTCCGCGTAACGGTGGAGGAGCAAGGACGCTTGGCTCGCGCGCGCAGCGTTCATCCCCAGGCTTTTGATGCCTACCTGAAAGGCTGGTATTTCTGGAGTCAGTTTACCGAAGAGACCTTCCGGAAGGGTATCGAGCAGTTCGAGGAGGCGATCCGGCTGGACCCGGGCTACGCCGCGGCCTACGCCGGGCTGGCGGAAGGCTGGCAGGCCCTGAATTACATCGGCGCTGCGCCGTACGAAGAAGCGCGCCCCAAGGCGCTGGAGGCGGCGAGCAAGGCCCTCCAGCTTGACGACCAGCTCGCCGAGGCTCACGCCGTGATCTCTGTGATCCGGGCCATGGAGTGGGACTGGCCGGCAGCCGAGAAAGAATTCCGCAGGGCCATCGAGCTGAATCCCGGCTTTGTGCAGGCTCATCTGTTCGCCACTACTCAACTGCGACATCTCGGCCGGCGGGAGGAGAGTATCGCCGAAGCCAAGCGCGCCCTGGAGTTGGATCCGCTGGCTTTGTTAAGTAACGGAGGCCTGTCTGACGCTTACCTCAGCGCCCGTCAGTACGACTCCACGATCCAGCAGTGTCGGAGGACACTCGACCTGTACCCCAACCACTCCGAGTCGCACTACGAAATGGGATGGGCCTACGTCTACAAGCAGATGTACCAAGAGGGCATAGCGGAAATCGAGAAGAGCATTCAGCTCGATGGCGACGATCCCAACCTGTCCCCGGATCTGGCGTACATCTATGCTCTGCAGGGCAAAAAAGGCGAGACGCTGAAAATCCTGGACCGTTTGCTGGAGCTCTCAAAACAGGTTCCGGTCTCGCCCGGCCACATGGGGCTGATCTACGTCAGCTTGGGGAAGAAGGACGAAGCTCTTACCTGGCTGGAAAAGGCCTACGAGCAGCACTCACCTATGATGCCCTGGCTGAAAGTGGACCCCAGGTTCGATCCTCTGCGAGAGGAACCGAGATTCCGTGAGCTGTTGCGGCGCGTCGGATTGCAGTGAGAGCGGAAAACTCTGCGTCTTGACCTCCCGGCCTGCGCGCACGCCGGCGCCGAATCGCTGACCTGGCCGAGCCCCTTTTTCAAATCAGGAAGGCGCCACGTTTCAGCCGCGGAGACGTTGATGTTGGTCTGTTCCAGCCGCCGGAAACCCTGGACTTCGACAGCGAGCTTGTACCAACCGGCTGGAAATCCAAAGAAGAAGCCACCCGCCTCGCTCGTGGTGGCGGGGCGTTCCGCGCCGGTGGCTAAACTGGTGAGACCGACATTGGCGCCCGCGGATCACCGCGCCGCGAGCTCGGTACGGTCTAGTCTTACTCCTGCGCCGCAGCCAAAAGCTGCTTGGCTTGACTTAGGGCCTCCGGCGTAACCTGGGCGCCCGACAACATGCGGGCCATTTCCTGGATTCTCTCTTCCGGGCCCAGTTCGGCGACCGTGGTGATCGTCCGGCCGGACTTCATCTGCTTGTCCACCGCATAGTGGTGATCGCCGAAGCCGGCGATCTGCGGCAGGTGGGTCACGCAGAGGACCTGATGGCTCCCAGCCAGGCGCTGCAGGCGCCGGCCGACGGCCTCCGCGGCGCGCCCTCCGATTCCGGCGTCGATCTCGTCAAAAACCAGGGTGCGCTGGAGCCGAGAGGCGGCGCCCGCTCCGGCCAGGCAGGTCTTCAGCGCCAGGGTGACGCGGGATAGCTCGCCTCCCGAGGCCACCAGCTCCAGGGGGCGGGGCGGCTCCCCCGGATTGGGCGAGACGAGAAACTCCACCCGGTCGAGGCCGTGAGCGGCCGGCTCGATCGTCTCAAAGGCCACTCGAAACCGCGTACGCTCCATGGCCAGGGCGGCCAACTCCTTTCCCACCGGCTTCTCCAGCTTCTGGGCGGCCTGACGGCGGCGCTCGGACAGCTTGTTGGCCAGGTCCTGATACTCGGACGCCAGCCGGCGGTGTTCCTCTTCCAGGCGGCGCGCGGTCTCCTCGCTCGAATCCATCTCCGCGATCTGAGCGCCCACCCGAGCGCCGAAGGCGATCACCTCTTCGAGCGAGGCGCCGTACTTGCGCTTCAGCTTTTCGACCAGCGCCAGGCGGTCCTCAATCTCGGCCAGCCGGCCGGGGCTGGCCTCCAGACGGTCCAGGTATTTGCGCAGCTCGAGCGCCGCTTCCTCCAGACCAATGCGCGCGCCGTGGAGGCTCTGCGCCAGGGTGGCGAACGCCGTGTCAAAGCGGGCCAAGTCTTCGAGAGCCCGGGCGGCGGACTTGATCTGGGCGGCGGCCGATGCCGGCGAGTCGTAGAGGGCTTCGTAGGCCCCGCCCGCCCCCTGCTGGATGCGGGCCAGGTTGGCCAGCACCCGCCGCTCCTCCTCGAGCCGGACGTCCTCGCCCGGTTGCAGGGCGGCCTGGGCGATTTCCTGGTGCTGGAACCGCCAGAGATCGAGCAGCCGGAGTTTCTCCTGTTCACTATGCCGCAGCGCTTCCAGGCGCCGGCCGGTCTCTCGCCAGACACCGAAGACCTGGGCCACCTGCTCTCGCAAGCCGGCGGCGCCGGCGAACTGATCGAGCATCTCGCGCTGGGTGTCGGCGGCGAACAGATCCTGCTGCTCGTGCTGCCCGTGAATATCTCCCAGGGCCGGAGCCAGCTCGCGCAGCGCGGCGACGGTGGCCAGGCGGCCGTTCAGATAAACCCGGGACTTACCGTTGGCCAAAATGTCGCGCTCAATGACCAATTCGCCGTCTTCCAGCTCGACTCCCGGCGGCGCGGCCAGCTCGAACACGCCGGCCACCCGCGCCCGCTCCGCGCCCGTGCGAATCAACTCGGGCGACGCCCGCGCCCCCAGCAGCAGCGAGAAGGCGTCCACCAGGATCGATTTGCCGCTCCCGGTCTCTCCGGTCAGCAGATTCAACCCGCCATGAAAGACCACGCGCAGCTTCTCAATCACCGCGTAGTTTTCGATCTCGAGCTGGTGCAGCATCGCAACGATTATAGCCGCCGGGTTACTGCTTCGCCTGCCCCGCCTTCGGGGCGCGTTGCTGCGGACCCCGTTGCTCGACCGGATCGCCCGCCGAGTCGCGAATCGTGGAGCTCCGCGAGGGCCCCGGCCCGCCGGCCTCCAGGCGGTACAGGGGCCGGATGCCCTGGCTCAGGAGCAGTTGATGGATCAAGTACGGATCTGTAATCGAGCCGCTCACGCTCCGCCCCAGGACGCGAACGAAGTTCCCGAACAAAGAAGACGTTTCGTCGATGTCGGCGTCTACCAGCATTTGGCTGCCGTCGGCGAAAAAGGTTAGTTGCAGCACCCCTTCCTTGTCGTACGTCTTGAAGCTGCCGAGTAAACGAAAGCCGCTCGGGTTCGGATGCAAGGCGCCGGGTACTGCTCGGAACCGGCTGCTGGCCCGCACGGCATCGTAGAATCCGGTGTCCCGGACGAGAGCCAGTATCCGGTCCTGCCGCGCCATACGCAGCTCGGTGAGGTAGGAGAAACAGTCGCGCCCCGCTTCCAGACGAACCGATTTCATCTTCACGTAGAGATTCAGAAGGCCGGCTGCCGCCTTCGGCTGGTTTTCGAGCAACTCAGGGTATGCCGTCCCCAGGGAGCGCGAGGTCGCGAGCACCTGCTGCAAGTCGGGCGACAATTCCCCCAACCGCGGGAACCTCGCGCCCTCCACCTTGTTCGGGTCGGTGAAGAACGTAAAGAGTACCGTAACGGGTCCTGACTTGTTCGAGACCACCAGGTCGAGCGCCTGCCGGCGTCCCGAGGGCACTAAAACCTCGACTTGATACTTGCCGTCCGGCAGGTCCCACCCCAGCCCCGCCCGGAGCGAGTTCGCCGGCTCGCGTACGACCTCCTTGGACCCTTGGCGAACGACCACCGTCTCTCCCTCCACGTCGTCCCCGTTGTGGTCGATGACCTTGACCCGAAGGGAACTCGCGAGAGCGCCAACCTGGAGAGGGATGTTCACCTGCAACGAATCCCCCGCCTTGACGGTCACCTCGACCATAGCTCGTTTAAATCCCAGCGACTCCGCCTCGATCGTGTAGGAGCCGGGGCGGAGGGGTGGCGAACTGTAGGTCCCCTCGTTGTTCGTGACGGTGGTGGCCATCGCGCCGGTTGGGCTGCTACGTAGCCGGATCGTTGCGCCCGGCACCGCGGCGCCGGTCGCATCGGCAACGAAGCCGCTGATCCTGGCCTGCGTGGGCGACGGCGTCTTCGCCTCAGGTGGCCGGAGCGGCGGCGTCAAGCTCGGAAGCGGCGTCTGCACCTGCGGCCCGGGCTGCACCGCCACCGCCGGCGGTGGCGCCTCGATCTGGCGCGCCGGCCCTTTCCGCTCCTGTCGCGCCGGAGGCATCCAGGGCTTCGGCGACGCCTTCTGTTCTACGCGTGCCTCCGGGGCACTGGGCGGCGGCGGCGCTGTCGGCGGCCCGGTGGCCGGCAAACGCCCGGGCGCTTCCACGGTCACATAGCGCGTGATCGTGTCCTCGCGTTGGTCACGAACCTGCACTTGCCACAACCACAGCACCGCCATTACCGACAGCAGCCCCATGGCCACCGCCCGCCGCAGGCCGATCTGACGGAACCGCTCCCACCCCTCGCGCGCCGACTGTCTCCAGGCCGCCCTCGGACCGGTGCGCCACGCCTCGACCACCTCTTCGAGCAGCGCGTCCTCGGCGATTTCCCGGAGCGGGAGTCCGGCCAGCGCCATTTCCAGTTCCACCCGGCGGCGCGGATTGTCCGGCTCCAGCCAGTACCGCTGCGCGGCGATCGTGGCCTGCTGCCGGTCATAGGCGAAGCTGCCCTCGGGCGCCCGGTCCCGCTCGATCAGCTCGATGATCGTCTGGCGGGCCGCGTCGCGCGTGGGAGTGTCCAGACACTGGATCAGCCGCGTCCGCCACTCCCGGGGGATCTCCCCCTGCCGGAACCACGGCAGCCGGATCAACGGCAGCAGCGTCCTTTCTTCGAGCAGCCGCCCGGATGGATCCACCAGCCGCGCCAAGCGCAGCGTCAACTCCCAGCGCAGCTCGTGATGCACGGCACAGGCGCACAACCAGCGGAACGCCTGCGGTTCGAAGAAGGAGGCCAGCGGCGGGAGCAATTCGCTCAGCGGATCGTCGCGCAACTCCAGGTAAGAGGGGGGCGGAATCGGGTAATCCTGCCGGTCGAACCGCCGTTCTCCGGCCGGCCGCAGCGGCGACTCGAAATGCGCCACCAAGTCGGCGCAGTGCTCGATCTTGGCCGGAAAGACGGCGAAGTGCCGGCCCAGCGCCGTCTCCCGCCGTCCCCACTCAAACGCGGGGACCGGAGTCAAAACCACGGGGCTCTCAAAGGTGCCAAAAGCGCGCCCCCGGATCCACGCCGCGAGTTCCCCACGGAACCGGCTGAGCAGCCCTTCCCCAGCGGTGAACAGCACCAGCCGGGTCTTGCCCTGGACCTCCGCCAGGCGCGCCAAGCTGCAAACTTCACCCGTCTCCGCCGACTCGCACAGCCGCGGGTCGCGGTCGAAGAACCAGCGTGCCAGGCGCACCCCCTGGTTTTCCAGCTCGCGGGCCAGCGTATCGAACCACGCCGCCACGTGATCCCCGTGGGAGCGCCGGTCGATCAGAAACAAGTACTCGGGCGGCCGCTGCTCCTGGCGATAGCGCAACTCCACAAAACCGGCCTGCCGGGCGCTGGCGTCGATGGTCGCCGGCAGGTCCAGCAGGCGCAGGTCCCCGCTCAACCGCTTCCGCAGCAGGCGCGCCGCGGTGAGGAAGCCGCGATTCAGCGCCACCAGCGGCGGCACCGGCCCGCGCACCGGCCACTCCAGCGGCGGAGTGCGCTCGCGCAGCCGCTGCCGGACCTGGCGGCGCCGGTAGGCGATGCTGCGCCGGAACATCTCGTAGAGAGCGTAGGCGGCCAGGGGACTCAGAATGACCCCGGGCCGATAGCCGCGAGACACACACTCCACTCCCCGGCAGCGACGCAGCTCCAGGCGGCGTACCTTCTCCTGCACCGCCCGGAACAGCCCGGCGCGGGGCGGCGTATCTATGACCGGCTCCAGAGGCGGCGCCACCCACCGCTGCACCCGCCCCGGCGCATCCCACCACAACAGCGCCGCCATCGCCGCCGACAGCCCCACCGCCACCCCGGCCAGCCGGCGCGCGTTCCGCCGCCACTTCACGTCCTCCCGAGGCTCCCGGTCCGGCGGCGGCGACACCGGCGCGGCGTCCGCCCTCCACGCCGGCGGCAAACCCGGACGCGCCGGTGTGAAATACAGGTCGAAGGCCGCGTCGAATCGTTCCTGCTCTTCGGCGTCCCGGGCGAAGACGGGGCAGAGCAGGGTCTTCAGCCGCTCGGGCCGGGGCTTCTGCCCCCCCAGCGCGGTCACCCGATGCGCCCGCAGCCGCTCCCCGATGCCGGTGGCAAACCCCTGACCGCGCAGGTAGTCGAAGAACGCTTCCAGGCGCTCCACTTCGGCCGGCGTGGGGGTAGTTTCGATCATGCCTTGGCGCTCGCCGCCGCGGCCTGCACCCGCGTCAGGTCCTCCCGCGTCTTCAGCAGCACCGAATAGCTGTTGCGGATCCTCTCGGGTTTCTGGAGATCCTCCGCCGTCAGCTCCTCCCGATCCAGAATCCGCAGCCACGACAGCATCTCCGCCGTGGCCGGCTTTTTCACCAGGTCCGGATTGCTCCGGATCTCCCCGAACCGGTCCACCCCCTGGGCGTACAGCTTCCGCTGGCGGTCGTTGCCGGGCTGCAAGCGCCGCTCGACGATCTTCTTCAGTTCTTGGGGCTCCGGAAACGGGATGTGATAGAACACGCACCGGCGCAGAAAAGCGTCGGGCAGATTGCGCTCCAGGTTGCTCGTCAGGATCACGATGGGCCGCCGCTCGGGGTTGACCTCGAAGCGGCCCCAACCGGCCTCTCGCACCTCGAACGCCAGGCGCTCGATCTCCTGCAGGATGTCGTTGGGGAAGTCCCGCGGCGCCTTATCGATCTCGTCGATCAAGACCACCGACCGCGTGGCCCGCGTATGCTCCTCCTGCTCTTCCGCCGGCAGATGCGACCGGACCCGGTCGGGGGGGTGGGAAAACAGGATCGCCTTCCCCAGCGCCGAATAGCTGACGTACCGCGTCGGCTCCAGCTTCCGGTCCTGGTCGTGGGAATCCTGAAACCGGAGCAGGGAGTCGTAGCGATAGAACAGGTCGCCGCCGGTCGAGCTGGTCTTGGCGTAGAACTCGTGGAGCGGCAGGCCGAATTCCCAGGCGACGCTGTTGGCCAGTTGGGTCTTGCCCGTACCCGGCTCGCCGGTTACCAGCAGCGGCTGGCCCAGATAGACGGCCGCGTTCACCGCGTCGGCCAGCCGCGGGTCGGCCACGTAGCCCGCGGCCGGATCGAACCGCAGCGTCTCCCGGTACAGTGAATCTCCGGGCTCCACCTTCGCCGTCCCCTGCCCTTCGTATCTTAGTTCCTTATTCATGCGCCGCCCTCTCCTTCACAGGCTCCCCGGACAACGGGTTTTCCATCAACTGGTCCAGTTTCTCCTCCAGGTCGGCCATGGGCACCGGATACACCTGGAACAGCGTTTCCAGCCGTTTGGCGCCCAGGTAGGGGCGAAGCTGCTTGTGATAATCGTCGGCGAAGGAGCGGAGCTCGTGCGCTTCGACGTCGGTCAAGGGCGGCAGCCGGAAGCACCGCGCGCCCGGCCCCCCGGAGCGTCGCGGGATCTCGAAGGCCGTCTCCAGCTCCACCCGCAGGGTGTTCTGGTCCGGCGCCGCGTTCTCCGGGTACTCGATTTCGAAAAAGACGAGGAACTGCGGCTTGTCCGGCGCCTCCACCTGCGCGATCTGGTCCCAGAACGGCAGATACCAGCTTCGCATCACCTCGTGAGCGCGCTGGTCCCAGCGTGGCCAGGGCAGCGGCTGGTGCAGGACGACAAAACCGCCCGCGGCTCGCCGCGACAAGTCCAGAAACTCGGCCGGCCGAAATTCCGGCCGGAACGGATATCCCTGTTTCAGGCTGCGGAAGAGCCCCAGCCCGAGCCACTTCCGCAGGACCTCCGGGCCGTCTTCCGGCGCCAGTTTGGGCCATTCCACTTTGCCTTCCAGGTAGGGCGGCGTCTCCGCCGATTCTTCATAGTGGGGGTGCTCTCCGCCCTCCTCTATCCCTTCCCTCCGCCGCAGGTTGATGTGGTAGCAGAGCAGCCTCCGGACGCAACTCCGGTGCCGCTGCTGGTCCCCTCCCGGCAGGATATACAGCAACGGCGCCCCGCGATGCTGGTCGAAGGTCTCGCTGAAGCTATCCAATTGCGGGCCGCGGTCGCAGGTGTACAGCAGCAGCTCGTTGCGCGGCGGCCGCCGCTCGCGGCTCCCCAGCAGCGATTGCAGCAGGCTTACCTTCAACGCCTCCGGATTGGCGGCCTCGGCGGGCAACACTCCCTGGACAGCCCGCAACCAGAAGGCGCGGCGTTTGTCCACCTGCCAGTCCAACATTCCGCTGTACTTCTCCAGGGCGTTCCGCAGGCTCTCCCCCGTCGGCTGGACCTGGAACACAAGCCGGTTCAAACTGGGCGGCTCCAGGGCGGCCTGGAATTCCCGCTCGGTATAGGAGATCTCCAGTCCCGGCGCCCGGGTCCCATAAAACCGCCCGATCAGGAGGACGAACCAGTCGCACTCCCGCACCTTGTCACGGCAGAACTCTTCGATCGAGCGGTCCGAAGCGGGAAACGCCTCCATGCGGATGCATTGGTGGCCCGCGCGCTCGATCGCCTCCGCCGCCGCCTGCCGGTGATCCTGCAGTTCCGTAAAGGTGGAGCTCAGAAAAACCTTCCCCATAAACCCCTTTGCGCCCGGTGGCCCTGGACCAGGCTCAGTAGGCAGTATAAGTAAAGGCAGCGGGCAGTTCAAGACGCGAGTTTTCGAGCCCGCCCCTCGCTCGTTCCCGGATCGGGTCCCGATGTGCTACATTTCAAAGGGAAGGGTTCCAACAGAGGAGGTGTGTTGACGGCACACGGACTGCCCGCGCTGCTGCTACAAAACGGGATTCTGCAACTGCTGGTAGACGCCAGTCCGGTCGGCAAGGGCGTGATCGGCGTGCTGCTGGTGTTTTCGTTGTTGTCGTGGACCATCATCTTTTCGAAGTTGAGCGCGCTGCGCCGGGCCAGCCGGGGCAACACGCAGTTTCTGCTGTCGTTCCGGCGGGCCAAGAAGCTGGAGGAGATGAATACCTTCGCGGCCCAGTTCCGGCCGGCCCCTTTGGCGTCGGTGTTCGAGTTCGGGTACCAGGAGGTCGAGCGGCAGGTGAACGGCAAGGGACACCTGCACAACATCCCGGCGCTCGAGCGGGTGCTGGGCCTCGGATCGAGCGAGGAGTTGACGCGCCTGGAGCAGCACATGGCCTGGCTGGCCACCACCGCCTCGGCCACGCCCTTCATTGGCCTGTTCGGCACGGTGTGGGGCATCATCGACTCCTTCCGCGGGCTGGCACAGGCCGGTGGCGCGAGTCTGCGGGCAGTGGCGCCCGGCATCGCCGAGGCCCTCATTGCCACCGCCTTCGGTCTGGTGGCTGCCATCCCGGCCCTGATCTTTTATAACTATTTCA
>JBGOUV010000423.1:0-5741 GCA_041477815.1 Terriglobia bacterium
CGAATTGGTGGAAAAGTCTCCCCGCCGCTCGGCAGCCGACAGCGTCAGCTCGCGGATGTTGCCCGGGGCCTGGCGGATCGTCAGCTTCTGGTAGCCCATGAAGCCGAAGAGCTTGTTCTTGACGAACGGCCCGCCCACAGTGAAGCCGAACTGATTCCGCTTCAACTGGTCGCGCGAGCGCGAGAAGAAGTTGCTGGCGTTGAGCTCGGTATTTCGAACGAACCAGAAGGCATCGCCATGGATCTGATTGGTGCCGGACTTGGTCACCACGTTCAGCGCGCCGCCCGAAAGCCCGCCCTGCTCGACTCCCATGTTGCTGGTTTGGGCGCTGAACTCCTGCACCGCGTTGGGGAACGGGAAGTCCAGGTTATCGTTCACCAGGTCGTCCATGTTGGTGCCGCCATCGAGCGTATACCGCAGGTTGTTGTTGCGGGAGCCGTTGACGCTGACTTCCTTCTGGCCCCGGGGACGCCAGGCGCTGCCGCCTTGATCGCCGGTGTTGCTGCCCACCGGGGTCACTCCCGGCGCCAGCAGGACCAAGTCCGCCGGGTTGCGCCCGTTCAGGGGCAGCTCGACCACGCGCCTCTGATCCACGGTGTGGTTCAGGGTGGCCAGGCGGGTATCCACCGAGGTGACCATAGCTTCCACGGTGACCGTCTCCTGGACATTGCCGACTTCCAGCGCGGCGTCCACCCGGATATTCTCGTTGGCCTGCAGAAGGATGCCGGTGCGCTCGTACTTTCGAAAGCCGGGCTGCTCCACGGTCAAGTTATAGGACCCCACCTGCAGCAGCGAAAAGCCGAAGCCGCCATTAGAGTCGGCATTGGCCCTGCGGGTCTGGCCCGTAGCCGTGTTCGTGATCGTCACCTGGGCTCCCGGCACCATAGCCGCCTGCGCGTCCGTTACCGTTCCGGTCAGAGAGGCGGTGTCGCGAGCCTGCCCGTATAAGAGACCAGTCCCTAAGAGCCCGGCCAAAGCCACTAAGCCAAGCAACCTGCTACGTCCATGTTTTTTCATTCTGACTAAACCTCGTATACCAGTTATAGAAGGTCCGGATGCTCCAGGTCAAGCCTCCGGCCACAATAATTTGTTGTTAACGTGAGTAAAAAAGAAACAGTCCCGCCATGGCGTCGATGGGGGCTTGGGTGGGATTCTCGTAAACCGCCGTGATCCGGTAGGTTTCTCCGGCCCGCACTGGATAGCCCTCCGCGCTCGAATAGACCTCCCGCGGGCGGCCTTTCCAGACTCGTTCCTGCCGTGTTGCGTTATACAACTCCAGGAACTCGCCGTAAGGGTGGATGTGAATCCCGAGGAAGTGGATCCGCCCATCGAAGGGCGCCTGGAACGTCATCTGCTTCTCGTCCCGCCCCGGCGGGACGAAGTACAGATGCGGCACCTGGACGCTCCGCAGCGTCGAATAGATGCGCCGCAGCGGCTTCCGAGCGTCTTTCTCCCGTATCACCCACAGGGTCACCTTCATGGCCACCCGGGTGGGGTCGGCGCCCCGATTGTTGAACATGGGCATCCAGTGCAGGTTCTCCTCGGGAGTCAGCCGGATCCCCAAACCCTCCGGCAGCCGCACCTCCGGCGTGTAGTGGTCCGAATAGACGGCCAGCATCTCCTGATCCTGCCGCTGCACCACCCGCTGGTCGCCGAAGAAGGTGTGGCACAGGTAGTTCGCCAGCGGCGCCTTTCCCTGGGCATCCAATACTTCCGTCCGGTACGCAATCACCCACACCGGTTCGGCAAACCGGTAATCCTTCATGGCGTGGGGCAAATGATGCGCCAGCGACCCCGGCTCCAGCTCCAGCAGCGGCGTCGAGAACTCCACCTCGCTGACCGCGCCATACTCGCTGGTTGCCGCCGACGGCCGAAACTGCGTCAACGGCTCGGTGGCCGCGGCGGCCACCGCCACCCCCGCCACCAGCCAACACCCCGCCGCCAATGAACGCACTCTCAAGATCCTACCATGTGGAAGCTGTCGGGCATCCTGGTGCGGGCCAAGGTCCAGGCCCAGGCCGAAATGGCGTTGGCCGCATCCTACAAGAGCTTCCGCACTACCTCACCGTGTACGTCGGTCAGCCGGAAGTAACGTCCCTGGAACTTGTAGGTGAGCTTGGTGTGATCGACACCCAGGCAATGCAGCACCGTAGCCTGGACGTCGTGGACGTGGACCGGGTCCTCGACGACGTTGTAGGAGAAATCGTCGGTTTGGCCGAGGGTGACGCCGCCCCGGACCCCGCCCCCCGCCATCCACATGGCGAAGTTGCGCGGATGGTGGTCGCGGCCGTAGTTGTTCTCGGTGAGCTTGCCCTGGCAGTACACGGTACGGCCAAACTCGCCGCCCCACACCACCAGGGTCGAGTCCAGCAGCCCGCGCTGCTTCAGATCCTGGACCAGGGCCGCCGAGGGCTGGTCGGTGCCCTGGCATTGCAGCGCCAGGTCGCGGGGCAAATCGTTGTGCTGGTCCCACCCGCGGTGATAGAGCTGGATGAACCGCACGTTGCGCTCGGCCAGCCTCCTGGCCAACAGGCAGTTGGCCGCGTAAGTGCCCGGCTTGCGCGCCTCCGGCCCGTACATCCGGAACACCGCCTCGGGCTCCTTCGACAGATCCATCAGATCGGGCACCGAAGTCTGCATCCGATACGCCATCTCGTACTGCGTAATGCGGGTCTCAATCTCGGGATCGCCGTAGGCCTCCGACCGCATCCGGTTCAGCTTCTGGACCACGTCGAGCATCTGCCGGCGGGTAGCCTTGCCGACGCCGGGCGGGTCGGCCAGGTACAACACCGGATCGCCGCTCGACCGGAATCGCACGCCCTGATGGTTCGACGGCAGGAACCCCGGTCCCCACAGCCGCGAGAACAACGGCTGGTCGTTGTTCAAAGCATTCGGCTGCGAGATCAGCACCACAAAGGCGGGCAGGTTGTCGTTCTCGCTCCCCAGCCCGTAACTGACCCACGCCCCCAGGCTGGGGCGCCCCGGCTGCTGGCTGCCCGTCTGGATAAAGGTAATGGCCGGGTCGTGGTTGATGGCCTCGGTGTGGACGGTCTTGACGATAGCTATGTCGTCGACAATCTTAGCCGTATGGGGAAGCAACTCGCTGACCCACCCGCCCGATCGCCCGTGCTGGGCAAACTGGAATCGGGACGAAGCCACCGGCAGCGTGCTCTGACCCGAGGTCATACCCGTGATCCGTTGGCCCATCCGAATCGAGGCGGGCAACTCGGTCCCCTGCAGCTTCTTCAGCCCCGGCTTGTAGTCGAACAAATCGATCTGCGACGGCGCCCCCGACTGGTGCAGGAAAATGACCCGCTTGGCCTTCGGCGCAAAGTGCGGCAGCCCCGCCAGCCCCGTGGCGCCGAACAGCCCCGGCTCGACCAGCGACGCCAGCGCGGCGACGCCGATGCCGGTCGAGGTGCGCGAAAACAGTTGCCGCCGCGTCAGGGCGAGGGCAAGATGGCGTTCCAGCGTCATGCGTTCAGTCCGTGGAAAGGATTCACCACGCGTACACCCAGGATCTCCTGTCCGTGGTTCAGGTCTTCAGTATACAGCGTCCGGGCCCCGGAGCGGGAGGCGGCCACAACGATGAGGGCGTCCCAGAAGGAAATCACGGCGTCGCGCGACAACACCGCCGCGGCTCGCACCGCCGAGTAGTCGATGTTCAGTAGCGACCACGTGGACAGATCGTCCAGGTGCTTCAGAGCCTCCTCGGAGGCAGACGGATGCCGCGCCAGGCGCGTCAGGGTCACGAACAATTCTTGCAGTACCTGAGTGCTGACGCGCATTCGCATAGCGGTCATCAATTCATCGATCAGCCTTCGAGCTGCGGCCTCCCGCTGGAAAGCGCAGATTAGAGTCCTGACTCAAGAGATTGTAATGTAGTTGAGTCAAGTTTTCAGCAGGCCACGAGTCTTTCCTCTTCGCAGCAACGGTCAATCTCATGGGCGAGAACTGCTTGCAGCTCTCCCCTGTCGACCGGAGCCATCTCCCGGATCATGCCCGATCTTCAGACCCGGCGGGAATATACCTCGTCGGTCTGAGCCGGAGTCTCCTAAGGAACTAGCTAGCTATAACTACGAGGGGAACCTGCTGCGCCGGTTTATCAAGCCGGTTGGCATGGCCCTCGGGCTCCCGTGGCTGAGTTGGCACGTGTTCCGCCACACTCACGCTGCCCTGGGCGAGCAGATCGGCATGGCGGTGTCCGACCGCCAGGCCCAGATGGGTCATGGAGACGTTCGGATGACCCTGCTCTACACTCACTCGGATCTCAGCCGCCGGCGGGCTGCCGTCGAGACCATGACGGATCGGCTGATGGGGCAGGCCAGTGCGGCGGTAAACTGAAGGGTTTTGACACTATGAATGACACTAACCTTGGTCTGGCAGTGCTGTAAGTCGTTGAAAAATGGTGGGCGCGACAGGACTCGAACCTGTGACCTCCTGCGAGTGAAGCAAACCGACAACCTTTTGTTTTCATAACGTTGCAGGCCGGAAATGGACGGTAAGTGGACAGAAACCGCGGTGGGCCGTCCTCCCAAACCAAATCTGCCACGCCTCGGGCCCTTTCTTGATGGAGAAGACGTGCCGGCGAAAATCGCCTATGTAAGGGGGGGCCAGTTCTCGGTACCGCGCTTCCATACGGTAGGGACACGGGTTGGGCTTGTTATTTCTTAGATGGCATGGAAGAGGTCGAGAGTTCGAATCTCTCCAGGTCCACCACGCCTTTCCAAAGACTTACCGCCTATTGGTGCGCCCAACTGGCCCTTTCTGGAGTCCAACCGGAGTCCATGTCGGCGCGGGTGGCCGCCACGCCGCCATCGGTCCCGCGAACAGTCCCCCGTCGGTTTCTGCGATATTGCAGATTCTCGCCGCGCGTCCAAGAGTCAACCTTGGAACGGTTGTGGAAAACAGCGACGCGAGCGACGCCAGCGACGCAGGTCTTTATTTTGAAGGACTTACGGTTGACACTTGCGTGTCGCATCCGCACGGGCTGGGATGCTGGAGCGTCGGCATGCCCGGACATCTCTGAATCCTGGGGAGTTGCCCGCAATGCGCGTTGGGTTCATTTATTTTGGCCCCCTACTCCAGGGGAAAAAGCCGTTAGGTCCGTTGAAAACAAAGGCTTTCCTGCACCTTGAAAAGCGTTAGGTCGACTCCGACCTAACGCTTTTGAGGGGCCAGGAGGGTGTAGGGGGAGGCAGATCGCACCGGCTCTGCTCAGTTCTTCGGACCCGCCAGACACCGCGTCGTTGCCGGCGATATCACGTCGTCGGACGGCTCCGCCAAAAACCCGGGGTGGCCGTGGCGCCGGCGGAACCCAGCGCCCGGATTGTCGCTTCTGAAACGCTCAACTCGCGGGCGGCCTAGCCGGTGGAGTAGAAGGTCGGTGGGCATAGAAGGCACTCCTCAACCCGGCATACGCGAATCCAACACTTTTCCGGACGTGCTTTCGATTCATCACATGCCTTTCGGCACGCTTTGACGGTCTTCGGAAACGGTTTTCTACACAGTTCTTCTTGCTGAAAGGCTGTCGCCCCCCTCCCAACCTCCAGGCATAATGGGACACGGAAGCATTGGTAATCGATCGATTAGGATCGCAGACTGAGGTGGACCCCATCGTTTGGACAGAAATTCGGCGGTCCTTAGATGGTGGAGCGGGCTGACCAAGAGGCGGCCCGAAGGCCGCCATCCACTCCGGGCTTGATTCGGCGCTCGGGTCGCATCCCTGCGTTGCCCTATCC
>JBGOUV010000156.1:0-14742 GCA_041477815.1 Terriglobia bacterium
GGCTAGCACGGCGCCGCTAGGGGGCGGCCACCGGGGGCGCAGATCTGGGACCTGGTGGCCCTCCCTGGCGCGGCTCGGTGGCAACGGGGAATCTTATGTCCTATCGCGGACGCCTCAGCCTCTCCATAGTCGCCTTGATTCTGGCGCTGGTGGCGGGGTTGTCCGTAGCCTATCTGCGGTATCTGGTAGGAATACAACTGCAAATCGCGCTGGGGCAGGCGGAGAACGTCGCCGATCAGTTGCAGAGCATGGCGCTGGAAGGGGTGGCCGAGGGAAAGTGGCCGGCGTTGCTGGAGCGGTGGCTGGGGGGCGCGCCGAACATCGCCGAGATTGCCGTCACCGACCAGGCCGGGCGGGTGCTGGGGGGGACCAGTCCGGCGCGCCAACAGTGGATCAACCTGCCGCGACTGGGAGAGCTGGCCGGCAGCGACTTCCTCGCGCAGTGGAGAGCCATTTACGCGCCGCGGCAGGAATATGAAGTCACCCGGGAAGTGGCGGCGGGCGAGCAGAAGATCCTGACCATCCACGTGGCCGTGTCGACCGCGCTCCTCCTGCGGGGAGAGTTGGACCGGCCGATCCGCAAGCTGGCCTGGCTGGCGGGGTTCGGCCTCCTGGCGTCTTTGGCCCTGGCGGTGGTGTTCTCGCGCGTGGTGTTCCGGCCGCTCGACCGGCTGGGCGAGGCCATTGACCGCATGACGCGCGGCGAGTTTGCTCCCGCCGCCCTGGAGAATAAGCCGGCCCGGGATGAGTACACGGCCATCAGCTCCAAGCTGAGCGTCCTCGGACAGCAGTTCTCCTCGTTGCGCGGGAACATGGAACAATTGCTGCAGCGGCTGGATGGCGCGGTGTTGCTGTTTGACGCCGATGACCTGCTGATCATCGCCAGTGCGGCGGCCGAACGGTTTCTGGGATTGGGGCGCTGGCAGATCATGGGCCTAAAACTGGATGATGTCTTTCCGGCGGGCACCGAGCTGGGGGCGCTGGTCTCGAGCGCGGCGCGGCTGCGGCAGCCGATTGTCGAGAAGCTGGTGGAGGCGGGTCCCGGCGGAGCCATCCGCCGGGTGCTGGTCAGCGTCGAGCTCATTGACGATTTTGCCAACCGGCGCCGGCGGGGTCTGCTGGTAACCCTGCGGGACGCCGACACCCGGCGGCAGATCGAGACCCAAATGGAGGTGTCCTCGCGCCTGGCCGCCATCAGCCGCCTGACCGGCGGCGTGGCCCATGAGATCAAGAACCCGCTCAACGCCATGTCGCTGCACCTGGCGTTGCTGCAGGACCGTCTGGCGCGGGAGGGCTTCGAGCCGGGACCGGAGCTGGGTGTAATCGGGCGGGAGATGGCGCGTCTGGACCGCGTGGTCAAGACGTTTCTGGACTTCGCCCGCCCGGTGGAACTGAAGCTGGCCGCGGTGCGGGTGGCGGGCCTGGTCGAAGAAGTGGCGGCCCTGGCCGCGCCGGACGCGCTGGGGCGCCGGGTGCGGGTGGAGGTGGAGAACGGCTGCCCGGAGGCGCTGGTGCGGGCCGATCGGGATCTGTTGAAGCAGGCGGTGTTGAACCTGGCCCTGAATGGGATCCAGTCCATGCCGGAGGGCGGCGAGCTGAAGCTGGGCGTCTCGCGGACCGGCGCGGAGTTGGAGCTGGCCGTGGCCGACCAGGGGACGGGCATCCTGCCGGAGAACCGCGAGAAGATCTTCCGGCTGTATTTCACCACCCGGAAGGAAGGGTCGGGCATGGGGCTGGCTATGACGTTCCGGGTGGTACAACTGCATAATGGTACAATCGACTTCGTAAGCGAACCGGGGAAAGGAACGACGTTTCGGGTGAGGCTGCCGGCGTTGGAGGGCGCATGAAGTGGCGAACACCGGGCCGCGACCGTCCGGGAGCGGATCCCAGATTTGCCGCCGTCTCCATGACCCTGGTGGCACTGGCAGTGGTGAGCCTGGGCTGCAAGGGACGGGTCAGAGGTCCGGCGGTGGCGGGGCCGCGGGTGGCCGCGACAGCGGAACCGCTCTCGGTGCCCCAGACGCCGGTGCAGTTGGCGCCGGCGCAAGCGGTGCCGCCCGAAGCCGTGCCACCGGAACCGCAACCGCAGCCGCCGCCTGCGGCGCCAGCGGTCACTCCGGCGCCGCGGCCCAAGCCGGTGGCGCCGGCGCGTCCCCCGGCGGCGGTGGCAGTGCGTCCGGCGCCGGCGGTGGAGCCCGAGGCGCCTCCGGCCGCGTCCACCGCGCTGCCGGCGTTGCGTCCGGTCTTGACCCGGGAGCAGGAGCAGGACCTGCGCACCCGCATCGAGCGGTCCCTGACCGCGGCGCAGAAGTCGCTCGCCCAGGCCGGCCACGCCGACCGGCAGGCTGCCGAACGGGTCAGGGCGTTCCTGGAGCAAGCACAGCACGCCAGGAAACAAGGCGACCTGATCCGGGCTCGCAGCCTGGCCGAGCGGGCGGAATGGCTGGCGGCGGACTTGGTGCGGACCACTAAATAGTCATGCTACTGGGAAGCGCTCCTCTGATCGGTCTGGATATCGGGGCGGGGATGATCAAAGCCGTCACCTTGCGCCGGAAGGGGAACAAGCTTGTCGTGGAGCGGGCGGGTCTGATGGCCATGCCGGGAGGCGCCATTTCCGGACGCCAGATTCTGGATCCCCCGGCAGTGAGCGATGGCGTGAAACGCTTGTGCAAAGACTTGGGGTTGCGAGGCCGGCGCACGGCGGTGGCGATGGCCGGAGACGAGGTAACCCACGCCCGCCTGAAGGTCGAGCGCGCCTCGAGGGACGCTCTGGAAGCGCTGGTGCGCCAGGAGCTGGCGCGGGTCGCCCCTTTCCCCTTGGAAGAAGCTCTGGTCGATTTCCAGGTGCTGGACAACTTCGCCCATTCGCAGTGGCTCGATGCGGTGGCGGTGGCGGTGAAGCGGGGGGCGGTGGAGAGCCTGGAGCAGGTGTTGGAACGCGCCGGGAAGGTGGTGACCGTGGCGGACTCCACGGCCTGCGCTTTGGCCAACGTCTTCGAGATCAACTACCAGCCGGCGTCGAACGAGATTACCGCGCTGCTGCACCTGGGGGCGGCGACTATGACCGTGTGCATCCTGCGGGGCGCCACCCCGTTGGTGGTCCGCGACGTCACGCTGGACACGACCCAACCGTGGCGGGAGCAGGCCGGTTCGGCGGAGCGGGTGGTGGTCGAGTTCGAACGGGTGCTCGAGCAGTTGGATGAGATCGCCGACGACCATCCGCTGGAGCCACGCTCGAAACAAGTTTCGCGGATCATGCTCTCGGGCGGAGGCATCCGGCTGCGCGGTCTGGAGGACGTGCTGCGGGCGCGGTTGCGAATGCCGCTGGAGGAGCTGAATCCGTTCCGCAATATCGAATTTGCCGGGTCGGATGCGCTGGGCCGCCTGGTGTGGGACCACGTGCACTGCATGCCGGTGGCGTGCGGCTTGGCGATGCGCGGGGTAGACCTGCCGGCCGCGGAGTCGGGGGTGGAAGAGTGATCCGGATCAATCTGGCGCGCTCCCGGGGTAGTGGGGGGAAGCCGGCGAGGGCCCTGGTGAGCCCCCGGGAGGCGATTACGGGGGCGGTGCTGCTGGTGGCGGCGTTTGGGATGCTGTTCTACCTGGCCTCCCGCCAGAAGCCGGCGGCGGCGCCCGAGCCGCCCCCCAAGATGGTGAAGGCCGAGCAGGCGGTGAAGGCGACACCTCCGGAGCCTCGGCCCGCCATCAAGCCGGAACCAAAGGTCGAGAAACCACCGCCGCCCCCCCCTCGCAAAGTGGAAGCTCCCCCACCGGCGGCGAAGGCGGAGGTTCCGCCGGCGGCCGGCTGCCAGGTGAATGAGATCAGCGTCCAGAAATCCGGTGGAAGCCTGACGGTGGTACTCCGGGCGAACGCCGAACTCAAGTACCGCAGCTTCGAGTTGTTCAAGCCGGACCGCATCGCCGTGGATGTGGCCGCCTGTAAGGGAGCTGTCCCCCGGGCCCAGGCTTCTCAGGCGGTCGAGGATCCGGTGGTGCAGAGGGTGCGGGCCAACCAGTTCCGCCACGACCTGTACCGCGTGGTCCTGGACGTGACGGCAATGCCCCGCTATGAAATCCGGGGAATCGGCAAAGGCTTGGAGATCCGGGTATTGGGTAAGAAGCCGTGACTTCCTGGGACCAGTTGGCCGCGTCCCTCCGGGAGACCAAAGTAGATGCCTTGGTGGTGTCGGGGATGCCGAATGTGCGGTATCTGACCGGCTTCACCGGGTCGAGCGCGCTGCTGCTGGCCGGACGCGACGGGGCGGTGTTTTTTACCGACGGCCGCTACCGGCTGCAGGCCGCCCAGGAGGTGAGGGGGGCCAAAGTGGTGACGGCGCGAGGTCCGCTAGTGACAGCATTGGCCGCGTCGGTGAAACGACGGAGGCTGCGGAGGCTGGGGTTCGAGTCGCACCGGGCCAGTTACGGGTTCTACGAGTCGCTGCGGACCGCGCTGCCGGGCGTGGGACTGAAGCCGCTGAGCGGGGTGGTGGAGAAGCTGCGGGCGGTGAAGACCGCCGGTGAAATTGCCTCCCTTCGCCGCGCGGTGGACTTGAACTCCGCCGTGTTTGAAGCCAGCCTCCGGCACGTCCAGCCGGGCCGGACCGAGCGGGAGGTCGCCGACCAGATCGAGTTCGAGATGAGGCGGTGGGGCGGGGAGAAGCCGGCCTTCGAAACCATTGTGGCGGCGGGGACCCATTCCGCGTATCCCCATGCCAAGCCAGGACTTAACCCATTGAGGAGAAATGAGTTCATCCTTATCGACCAAGGTGTTATACTCGATGGATATTCGAGCGATATGACCCGCACGGTCGCTCTGGGCGGCTTGGGGCGTGAAGCCCGGCGGGTGTATCATGCAGTGCTGGAAGCCCAGCGGGCGGCGATCGCGGCGGTACGAGCCGGAATCCGAGCCGCCGAGGTAGACCGGCAGGCTCGAATGGTGCTCCAGAAGCATGGACTGGAGAAGGCGTTTGTGCATTCCACCGGACACGGCGTGGGTCTGGAGATCCATGAGCCGCCCCGGCTGGGCCGTCGCGAGAAGGTCCGGCTGGAGTCGGGCATGGTGATCACGATCGAACCCGGCGTGTACCTGGAAGGGTTCGGAGGGGTACGGATCGAGGATATGGTAGTGGTGACGCCGGCCGGGTGTGAGATCCTGACGCCCACGCCCAAAGAGCTGCGGGTGCTATGAACCTTAAAGAGATTAGAGAGCTGATCGACACCCTGACCGAGAAGGACATTACCGACTTCGAGCTCGAACGCGGCAACGAGAAGATCCGCATCCGGCGGGGGAATCCGGCCGCAGCGGCGCAGGCGGCTCCCGTCGTGGCGGCGCCGGCCGCAGTGGTGGCGCCGGTCGCGGCTCCGCCTCCGTCCGCCGAGGCCAAGCCGGCCCCGGTGGAGGAGCTGCATATCGTCAAGTCGCCCATCGTGGGGACGTTCTACGACGCTTCCTCGCCCGGCTCCCCGGCCTTTGTCCAGATCGGCGATACGGTCGAGTCGGGACAGGTAGTGTGCATCATCGAAGCGATGAAGTTGATGAACGAGATTGAGTCGGACGTGTCCGGCGTAGTCGAAAAGAGATTCGTGTCCAACCAGCAGCCGGTCGAGTACGGGGAAGCCCTGTTCGGGATCCGGAAGCGATAGCTCATGTTCAAAAAAGTCCTCATAGCCAATCGTGGAGAAATTGCCCTGCGGGTGATTGTGGCCTGCAAGGATCTGGGAATCCGGACGGTGGCGGTGTATTCGGAGGCCGACCGGAACTCGCTGCACGTTCAGTTTGCCGACGAGGCCCTGTGTATCGGGCCGGCCAAGAGCACCGACAGCTACCTGAATATCCCGGCCGTGATCAGCGCGGCCGAAGTCACCGACGCCGAGGCGATCCATCCCGGATACGGATTTTTGAGCGAGAACCCGGGGTTTGCCGAGGTGTGCGAAGCCTCCGGGCTTACCTTTATCGGGCCGAGCCCGGAGGTGATCCGGCTGATGGGAGAGAAGGAGCAGGCGCGGCGGGCGATCTGCCAGGCGGGGCTGCCGGTGCTGCCGGGCTCGGACGGACTGCTGAAGAGCCCGGAAGACGCGCTGGCCCGGGCGAGAGAGATCGGCTTCCCGGTGATCGTGAAGGCGGCGGCGGGGGGCGGGGGGCGTGGGATGCGGATCGTCCGCGAGCCGGCGGACCTGATCCCGTTGCTGCATCAAGCCCAGCACGAGGCGGCGGTCAGCTTCCACTCCCCCGACGTCTACCTGGAAAAGTACCTGGAACGTCCCCGCCATATCGAGTTCCAGGTGCTGGGGGACAAGGAAGGCCAGGTGATCGTGCTCGGAGAGCGCGAGTGCACCATCCAGCGGCGGCACCAGAAGCTGATCGAGGAATCGCCCTCGCCGCGCCTGGACGCCGAGACCCGGGCCCGCCTGTCCCGCCAGGTGCAGGCCGCCCTGGAGAACATCGGCTACACCAATGCCGGCACCGTCGAGTTTCTGATGGACGAGGACGGTCAACTGTACTTCATCGAGATGAACGCGCGGATCCAGGTGGAGCATCCGGTGACCGAGATGGTCACCGGGGTGGACCTGGTAAAGGCCCAGATCCTGCTCGCCGGGGACGAGCCGCTCTCCTCGGTCCTGAGCGGGCCGATCGAGCTGCGGGGGCACGCCATCGAGTGCCGCATCAACGCCGAGAACCCGGAGACCTTCGCTCCCTCGGCGGGCCGCATCACGCGCTTTGTGCCGCCGGGGATGATGGGGATCCGGGTGGACACCTCGGCCTACACCGACTGCGTCATCCCGCCGTACTACGATTCGCTGGTAGCCAAGCTGATCGCCTCCGGCCACGACCGCAGCGAAGCGATGACCCGCATGCAGCGGGCGCTCGACATGTTCGTGGTGGAAGGGATCCAGACGTCGATTCCCATCCACCAGCGGATCATGGCGGACACGGACTTCCTGCTGGGAAACTTCGACACCAACTTCATCAAGAAGTTCAGCCGCGAAAACAAGGTAGGCGTTACTACCACCTAAGCGGGCGACGAGCCGTGCCGTCCGATCAAACTCCCCGCGCCGCCGCGGCCGCCAGCTCGTCGCAGCGGTTGTTGTCGGGGTGGCCGGCGTGCCCCTTCACCCATACCCAGTTCACCCGGTGCCGCGCCGCCTCGGCCTCCAGCGCCATCCACAGCTCCCGGTTCATCACCGGAGACCCGCTGGAGGTCTTCCACCCCTTGCGCTTCCACCCGTGGATCCAGGACGTAATCCCGCTCTTTACGTACTGGGAATCGGTCACCACGGTGACCCGGCAGGGTTCCTTCATCGCCCGCAGCCCCTGAATCACCGCCGTCAGCTCCATGCGGTTGTTGGTGGTGTGGGGCTCGGACCCGAACAACTCCTTCTCATGCCGGCCGTGCCGCAGCAGGCAGGCCCAGCCTCCCGGCCCCGGGTTGCCGATGCAGGCGCCGTCGGTGATCAGGGTGACTTCCTTCATGCCGCGCCGGCGACCACGGGAGCGAAGAATCGCTCCACGCAGTCGTAGATTTCCACCGGCGCCTGGGCGTGATAGATGTCGGCCCGCAGCCGCGCCCCGTGGCGCACCCCGTGGGTGAAGTAGGTGGCGAACTGCTTCATCTTCCCGGCGATCTCGGAGTCCTGGTGATCCGCGCTCCACTCCAGCAGCATGCGGTAGTACGACTGGATCATCTGATAGCGGTCCGTCTCCGCCGGCTGGTCGTAGCGCCCGGTAGCCAGGTACTGCTCGATCTGCCGGAAGATCCAGGGATTGGACGAGGCCGCGCGCCCGATCATCACCGCGTCGCAGCCGGTCTCGGCCACCATGCGCAGGGCGTCCTCCGGCGTCAGGACGTCGCCGTTGCCGATCACCGGGATCTTCACCGCCGCCTTCACCACGGCGATCCGGCTCCAGTCGGCCTTGCCCGCGAACCCCTGCTCCCGGGTGCGGGCGTGCAGCGCAATCGCCTCCACGCCGCAGTCCTCGGCGAGCTTGGCCATGGGGGAGTCGACGATCTCGTGCTCATTCCACCCCAGCCGGTACTTGATGGTAAACCGCATCCGCACCGCCGCCCGCACCGTCCGCAGGATGGTCTCGACCAGCGGCAAATCCCGCAGCAGTCCGGATCCGCCGTTGCACTTGACCACCTTCTTTACCGGACACCCGAAGTTGATATCGACGATGTCGAACCCCAGATCCTCCACCACCCGCGCCGCATCGGCCATCACCTGCGGATCGGCCCCGAAGAGCTGCGCGGTAATGGGGCGCTCCTCGGGGTCGAAGTACAGATACTTCAGGCTCTTGTTGGCCTTGGGATGACGCAGCGCCGCGCTAATACCATGCGAGCTGGTGAACTCGGTCATCAGCAGCCCGCACCCGCCCAAGCCCCGGATGAACCGGCGAAAGACGGTGTCGGTGACGCCGGCCATGGGCGCCAGGATGGTGGCCGGCCGAATCGCCAGATCGCGAATATGGAGAACTTCGGGAAACTTCACTCCTTAAATTTTAGCAGAGCACGCCAACAGCCTTCCGCCCGGCCCGCCAGCCCTCTTCTGGGCATACATCCGCTGGTCGCTGCAAAAGATCAACTCGTCGGTCGAGCAGCCGTCTTCCGGGTAGCAGGCGGCGCCGATGCTCACGGTGACCCCCGCTGCGGCGTCGCCCGCCGGCGTCTGGATCTCCGCTACCGCCTCTTCCAGCAGTTGGATCTTGGACGGCAAGCTTTCTCCTCGAATCCCCGGCAGGATGGCGAGAAACTCGTCGCCTCCCATGCGCGCGAGGAAATCGTAGCCGCGGAGGTGCGACTGCAAGGTGTGGGCCACCGCGACCAGCAGGCGATCGCCCACCACGTGCCCGCAGGTATCATTGACCGACTTGAATTGATCGAGATCCAGGAACAGGACAGTGAGGGTCGTCCCGTCCCGGTAGGCCCGCTCCATCTCCTGGGTCAGCCGTTGAAATGCGGTCCGGGCGTTGGCCAGCCCGGTGAGCGGATCGGTGGACGCTTCGTACCGCAACTTCTGGAGCGTGCGGCGGATACGACCGCCGCTGCCAGCTTCCGGGTCAGGAGGCCCAAAAACCACTCCTGCTCGGGCGTGAAGCCGTCCCGTGCATGGGTCCACAAGGCCACCGCCCCAATCACCTGGTCCTGTGCCGAAAGAGGAGCGACCAGGACGTGCTGCATGGCGCCCAGATAGAGGATCCCCATCGGGTCGGACTGCTCGCTGGAGCCGCCGGCAACTCGAATCGGCCTGCCGGCGGCGGCGGCCAGGGACATCAGCCCGGTACCGGCTGGAAAGGTCAGCCGCGACACGCAATAATCGGGAATCCCCTCTCCCTGCAGCAGCACATACTGGTTCCCCTCCACTACGAACACGCCGGCCCGGTCATGGGGCGCCACCCGTCCCAGTTGTTCGAGCGCCTTCTTGATGCCCCACTCCACCTCTGGCTCCGCCCCCAGCGTTTCCAAAATGTCGTAGATCGCCAGCAACTGCTCCGGCGAGGCGCTCAGTTTCTCCATGGTCCGGCGGCGCCGCGCCACCTCGTTCTCCGCCTCCGTCACCCAGGTCTGCCGGACTCTTGGCGTCGGCTCGGCTTGCAACCGCATTTGCGCCCGTTCCCGTCCCAGTTCCCGCTCCAAATCGGTCGCGAACTCCGGCACGCTCTCCAGAAACACCTCCAGAACCCCCGGATCGAAGATCTTCCCCTTCTGCTCCCGCATGATCTTCAGCGCCTGCGGGAGGGACAGGGCCGGGCGGTACGGACGTTCGCTGGTCAGAGCGTCAAAGCAGTCGGCCACTGTCAGGACGCGCGCGAGCAGCGGAATCTGCTCGCCCGCCAGTTGCCGCGGGTACCCCGCTCCGTCCCAGTGCTCGTGATGGCACAGGACTACCTGGTCCACCGGCAGGGGAAACTGGACAGCCGATACAATTTGGGCGCCCAGAGTGGTGTGAACCGCGATCTGGCTGAATTCCCGCTCCGTCAGCCGGCCCGGCTTTCCTAAGATGCTGTCCGGTACCCCGACCTTGCCAACGTCATGCAGGACGGCCGCCAGCTCCAGGGTCCGCATCTCCATCTCCGACAGTCCCAGCTTCCGGGCCAGTCGCAAACAGTGCCGTTTCACCCGCTGCAGATGGCTGGCCGTGCAGCCGTCCTTGGCCTCTATAGCGGCCGCCAGGGATTCGATGGTGCGTTCCCGAACGCAGTCCATCTGGCGCGCCTGATCCTCCTGATCATACAGCCGGCCCAGGTAGCGTTTCCCATAGGAGTATCCCAACAGGATCATCGCCAGCCCGCACAGCCGCTGGTAGGTGGCGGCGTTCCACAAGCTGCGGGTGGCTTCAATCCCCAGCGGCGCCAGCAGATAGAGCGGCGCCAGCCAGTAGAACTTCTCTTGCCAGGCCCGCCACGGCGAGATCCGGCCGCGGAGTCCCAGTCCCACGGAGCAAATGGTGCTCAGCACGGCATAATAGGTCGCCGACGCCAGCGCCACGGCCATCATGCGCTCCACCAACAGCCGCTCCCGCAGGCCGCTGAAGACGGCGTAGGCGCTTACGGCGGCCAGAGCCGTGGACGCCACCTGAAACACCGTCTCTCGCCAGCGGGGTTTCTCGCTCGCGCCCAACAGGTCGTCGTAGAGCAGGGCCAGCGCGAAGATGAACAGACCGTAGCGAACCGGCAATTCGGTCAAGGCGCTGAAGCTGAAGGCGAACGCCAGCGAAACCGCCCCCTCCACTCGCGGCAGTTTCACCTTTAACGAGGCGGTGGCGCACGCCAGAAAGCAGTAGGCCATGAAACCTGGCGCGTCCGGCTCCCCCGGCAGCCGCACCGCCCACCAGGTCGCCGCCACCGCCGCCGCTACCACCGCGCACCAGTAACTAGTCAAGATATACCTCTAATTCAGTTATGGTACGCCGTGCGGCGACCCAGGGCCATAGACCCGCCGGTTCATTTACGAACCCAGGGAGATGCGCAGGTGACCCCAGCCAGTGGTTATAACAGTAGTAAGACAAACACCTGAGTTGTCCGCAACCGTGCGGCCATAAGGGAGTACTACATGGCCGTACGGCGCGCCAACGAGGGATGAAAATGTGGGGCGGCGCGGCTGGGCGGGCTGGGTGTACCTGCCGGCAGGCCGGGCCAGGGGGGGCCGCCCAGGGGGCCGCCCCACATTTAGTGCTGCGGTGCTACCGCCGGCGCGCTGCCGGGTGGTCCCGCGGCAACAGGACCGCCAGCACCAATCCCACCACGGGCAGCAGCACCACCCCCCACAGGCTGCGGTGCAGTCCGATATGATCCGCCGACCACCCAAACAGCGGGATCACCGTCAGCCCGGCCGCGCCCCAGGCAAACCCCATCATCAGCGCGGCGACCGTTCCCGACTGCCCGGGCACCAGCTCCTGCGCCATGGTCACGTTCACCGGGATGGTGAACAGCAGGATCAGTCCGCCCACAAACAGTCCCGCCAGCGAGACTGCCCCCCGGGTCAGGAGAAACAGACACAGGAACGGCACCGACACGCTCATGGAGAACACCACAATGCGCTTGCCGCCGAACCGATCCGCCAGATTTCCGCCGGTAAAGCCACCCATCGCCCCGCCTACCAGGAAGAGAGTGAGGACGTAGCTGGCCGACCGCACCGAGAACCCCCGGTCGAGGTGGAAATACAAGGGCAGGAACTGGGCGAACACGATCTGCACCACCGACCGGATCACCACCAGGAAATAGAGCAGCACCATGGGCCTCAACACCGGACGGAACGGCGCCCAATCGAAGTGGTGGGCCGCGCCGTGAGGGCCGCGCGGCGCCGGCGGCAGCAGCGCCGCCAGCACCACGGTGATGCCGATCGCCGGCAGCGCCGCCCACCAGGCATTCTCCAGCCCCAGCCACCCGGTGATCCACGAGAAGTAGGCCGGTCCGCAGGCCAGTCCAATCGTTCCCGACGTGATGAACACCGCCATGGTGAGCCCCCGCCGGTATGGAAACGTCGCCGACGCGTGCGCCGTACCCTGCGGATGGAACGCCGCGATCCCCACGCCTCCCAGAAACACCAGGGCCAGCAGGTCCCCATATCCACGCGCCAGCCCCAGGCCGGAGATGAAGATTCCGGCAATACACGGCGCCAGCACGGTGAACCAGCGGAACCGCCACCGGTCCGACAAATACCCATACAGCGGCTGCATCACCGACGACGAAAACGACAGCGCCCCCCCCAGCGTCCCCGCCTGGAACAAGGAGAGCCCGTAACGGGCCACCAGCAGCGGCTGCAACGCTCCCAGGGCGCTCGAATACAGGTCGATAAAGTAGTGCCCCAGCGACAGCAGCACCAGCCGCTTTATCGGGTTCTCGGGCGAGGCCAGCGGCGGCGGCGCTTCCTCGATCTCCACCCCGACCATTTCCGGCGGATTCCTCATCGCGTCACCACGGCCGAGAAGAACGACGCCGGCTCCAGCGCCGTGACCTTCCAGCTCTTGTTCTTGCCCCGCGGCTCCAGCCGGGCCCGCAGCTCCCTACGCCGCTCCACCGCCGCTCCGCCCCCCGACGGACGCAACCGCAGCAGCCAGTCCAGCTTCAGATCCACCGCCTCCCCGTCGCGCGTCTCCGTCACCAGGCCTACCGATGATCCTATGTCGTACTGCGCCACCAGCGCCACCACGTTCGTCTCCAGGGCCAGGTACTCCCGGCACGTCCCCTTGTCGATGTAGCCCAGGAATCGCGCCGCGTTCCCTTCTTCCAGGGCGGCGCTCAGCGCCAGCAGCAGGCTAAGTACGGTAGCTGGCATTGATCCGGATATATCCTTCCGTCAAGTCACAGGTCCAGAACCGGGCCTTCCCGCGGCCCTTCCCCCGAATCGACACCCGGATGCTCACGTCCGGGGCGTCGAGCGACTGCTTGACCTCCTCCTCGGAAAACTCCGCCGCCCTCCCGCGACGGCACACCGCGAACCCGTTCAGGTCGATATCCACCCGCGCCGGGTCGAAGACGGCGCCCGAATAACCCGCCGCGCACAGGATGCGGCCCCAGTTGGGGTCGGAGCCCGCTATCGCTGTCTTGCACAGCGGCGAGTTGGCGATCGCCCGGGCCATCTGCGTCGCCGCCCGATCGCTCGCCGCGCCGGCGACGTCAATCGTAATCAGCTTCCGGGCCCCTTCCCCATCCCGCGCAATGGCCCGGGCCAGATCGATCATGACCTCCCGCACCGCGGCCGCAACTTTCTGTTTCTCCGTGATCCCCGACGCCCCGTTAGCCATCAAATATACCGTATCATTAGTAGACATATCGCCATCGACGGAGATCCGCCCGAAGCTCTCCTCCACCGCTCCCCGCAGCAGGGCCCGAACCTCCGGCGGCCCCAGCTTCGCGTCCGTGAATACATAGGCCAGCATGGTAGCCATCCCCGGATGGATCATCCCCGACCCCTTGCACATCCCCGCCACGCGCACCGTGCCGCCCTGGCAGTTCACCTCCGCCACAGCGGTCTTGGGGACGGTGTCGGTGGTCATCATGGCTCGCGCTGCCGCGTCGAAGTTTTCCGCTGCCAGCGCCGCCACCAGCCCCGGGATCACCGCCACCAGCGTCTCCACCGGCAGCGAAACCCCGATCACCCCCGTCGAGGAGACCCCCACCTCCCGTTCCCGAACTCCCAGCGCGGCGGCCACTGCCCGCGCCGTCCGTGCCGCCACCTGGGGCCCGTCCGCGGTGGCGCAGTTGGCGTTCCCGGCATTGACCACGATCGCCCGCGACCAGCCCTTGCTCCGCACCAGGTGCCGCGCCGACAACACCAGCGGCGCCGCCTTCACCAGGTTCCGCGTGAACACCGCCGCCGTCGCCGCCGGGCGGTCCGACACCAGCAGGGCCACGTCGTCCCGGACCACCTTACGAATCCCCGCGTAGGCCGCGGCAAACCGGTATCCCTGTGGAAGCATCATCCCAGCATCTCTCCACTCTCCGGACGCCGCCCGTTCAGGAACTCCGGCGCCGTCATCCGTCTCTTGCCTTCCGGCTGCAATTCCAACACCTCCAAAGCATCCTCCCCGCAGGCCACCAGCAAGGCCCGTCCGGCCACCTCGATTCGTCCCGGCCCGCCGGCCGATCCCGCCACCACCCGCGCCCGCCGAAGCTGCAACAACTCGCCCCGAAACGTCGTGAACGCCCCCGGCCACGGATCGAACCCCCGCACCTGGTTCGAGATCGCCCGGGCGCTGCGGGTCCACTCCACGCGTCCGTCCTGCTTCTTAAGAATCGGCGCATAGGTGGCCGCAGCGTTATCCTGTTTGCGAGGCGTGATCGTCCCCGCTTCGAGACCCCGCAACGTGTCCATCAACAGCTCCGCCCCCATCGCCGCTAGCCTCGGGCCAAGCTCCGACGCCGTCTCCTCCGGCCCCATCCCGGCCTCCCGCGCCAGCAGTATATCACCTGTATCCAGACCGGCCTCGATCCGCATCGTGGTAACGCCCGTCACCGTCTCGCCATTGGCGATAGCCCACTGCACCGGCGCCGCCCCGCGATACTTCGGCAGCAGCGAGGCGTGCACGTTCACCGTCCCCAGCCTCGGATAATCGAACACCGACGCCGGAATGATCTGCCCATAGCCCACCACCACAATCACGTCCGGACGCTTCCCCTGCACCCAGGCCACCGCTTCCGGCGCCTTAATCTTCAGCGGCTGGAACACCTCGATTCGTCCCGGCCCGCCGGCCGATCCCGCCACCACCCGCGCCCGCCGAAGCTGCAACAACTCGCCCCGAAAC
>JBGOUV010000492.1:0-4300 GCA_041477815.1 Terriglobia bacterium
CGACCATCATGGTGTTTGGCCTGCCGTAAGGCCGGAGGAAGGCTGAGATATAGTTAAGGCAAACCGAGTCGCTCCAGGTCCGCCTCGGTCCAAGCAACGGAACGTAGGACGCTGTTCAGAGTCTTGCGGGTGAGAGTGTCTCCGCCGTAGTGGTAGTGCATGACGGCGCGCCGGTCGTGCCGGCTCGGTCCAGAACAAAACCATCGCGTCCCAGCGCTCGGATGAGGTCTCGCACCGGAGTGTTGCGAAGCAGGTGCACCAACAGCCCGGCATCGCTCATACCGTAACGGCTACAGCGGGCTCGTTAGCGTCAGTTCTTCTTCCGCGCGGCCGTCGACGGCGGCACAATCCCGCTCACCCGCAGATACCCCACGATGTTGCCGTAGATCTCGTTGTTATGTACCACCAGGTGCAGGAAAGCGTAACTCATGGCGTCCGACGAGGAAGCCTTTTCGTCGGTCATGCCTTGCAGCGCCTCCGCGCAGTAGGCCAAGGAGTCCTTCAACGCCTTGCTCACCTCGGCCTTTTCCTTCAACTTGGCCGCCTGTTTCTCAGCCGCCGGCACCAGCTCGGACTTCAGCGCCGCGCAGTCGCTGTAGTTTCTTTGCGTCGAGTGGTTGAGCCACTCGGCGAACGTCATCTGGCCGTCGGTCAGCCGGAAGCTGTACTTCTCCGCGGGCATGGCCTCGGCGCTTGCCTCCAGGTTCCTCCGGACGACGTTGAAGTACCGCTGGGTGGCGGCGCCGGTCAGATGGTTCTGCGCTTCCAGCGCCGGGAGCACCAGCATACCGCACAGCAGGACGCACTTTCTCATAGGTAGTCGGCCCTCAAGGTTTCACGAATTTCTGCACGCGCCAGTTGAGCTCCCCCACGTAGACTTCTCCGGCCGCGCTGACGGCGATGCCGTGGGCCGCGCTCACCTGTCCCGGCAGGTTCCCCGGCGGGGCCAGTCTTCCCAGGACCTGTCCCTCCAGGTTCAGCAGCACCACGCTGCCGCCTCCGGCAGCCCAGATCTGCTGGTCTTTGGTGATGGCGAGTCCGGAGAAGCCTCCGATATTGGCCCACTGGGTCAGAAACTTCCCGCCCGCATCGAAGACCTCGATCCGCCGGTTTTCGCGGTCGGCGACGTAGACCCTCTGCCGCGCGTCGAGCACTACGGCGTGGGGCAGCAGGAATTCGCCGGGGCCCGATCCCTTGGTACCCCACTCCAGCAGGTATTGCCCGTCGCGCGAGAACTTCACCACCCGGGAGTTGCCGTAACCATCGGTCACATAGAAATCGCCGTTCGGCGCGAAGGCCACGTCGGTGGGCATGTTGAAGTTGCCGCGGCCTGTGCCCAGCACTCCCTTGCGGCCCAACTGCAGGATCACGCGCCCTTGCGGGTTCATCTTCACCACCACGTGGCCGCCGGCGTCGATGATCCAAATGTTGCCGTCCGGGTCGACGCGCACGGAGTGAGCGCCGCAGGAATCGCAGGCCGGCCGCGCTGGGATCAAGCCGTAGGTGGGCGTATTGGGCCCCGGAAACCAGGAAATCATTCCGTCGCCCCAGGAGCGCACAAACTTCCCGCCGCTCTCGAATTCCATGATCGGATGCGGGCCGCGATGGAACAGGAAGACCCGGCCGCCGGCGCCGGACGCCACTCCCGCCACCTCGCCAAAGTTCCACCCAGCCGGCAGATCCGGCCAATCCGGCACCGCCCGGTACCCCAGCGTGGCCACTCCACCCTGTTGGGCAAGACCAAGGTCCAGAAGGACCACTACAAGCAAGCTCACACGGCAGAAGCGCATATCGATAGCCGGCAGTATACACCAAATCCGCCGCCGTCGAGCGGTGGTATTATTGGGCCATGAACAAAGGACTGTATCTGCTGTCCTTCACCCTGGGGGCAGGGGCGCTGCTGGCGCAAGAAGTCGAGCTGACCCGGCGTGCCACTCCCACCGGCAAGGGCGGGGATGGGAAGTGCACCATTGAAGTGGATGTGGACGGCGTCGCGGAGGTCGAGGTGTCCGGGGACATGGGCCTCTTGCGGACGCTGGAGGGCCAGACCGCGGTTTGGCGGCGGTTCGAGTGCAACGGACCCTTGCCGCGCAATCCCGGTGAATTCCGGTTTCGCGGCATCGATGGCCGGGGCAACGTGTCTCTGGTGCGCGACCCGCGCGGCAACAGAGGCCTGGCGGTCGTGCGCATCGAGGACCCCAAAGGAGGCCGCGAAGGGTATACCTTCGATCTGGAATGGAGGGGCTCCTCCTCGGGCGTTTGGCGCGAGGGCACCGTCACCGACCCCATTGTCCGCGGCGGCCGCGCCTCCTCCCCAGCGGCGCAGGCCATTCGAGTCTGCCAGGAGGCGGTGGTGACGCGTATCCAGCGGGAGGGCTACCGGTTTGTCAACTTTGAAAGCACCGCGCCGGACAATAATCCCGGACGCGACGACTGGGTTCTCGGCTCCGTTATCGGCCGGCGTGGAAGGGACGCCACCCGGTTTCTATTTTCCTGCTCCGTAGACTTCCGCAGCGGCCGCGTCCGATCCGTAGACGTCCGCCGCTAAGTACACGCTTCCAGAAGTACGCTCACGTCTTCCGAGGACCTCGTGGCCCTCGACAGCCCGACAGCGCCACTTGTCCGGGATGGCGACAATGCGTCAAACTGGATCACTTCCGTGTAGCCGACCACATGGACGGAACGCGGCCGGGCGCCTCTCCAGAAACCCGTTTCAGGACTGGCCGGCTCGGCAAGCTCGATATATGCTAGCAGGGAAGCGGTAGAGTCCGTGAAACACACGCGCGTCGTCGTTGCTCACTACGGAGGACCCGATGAGCTTCGGGTGGTCGAAGAAGAGTGCCCGGAGCCACAGGCCGGTGAAGTGCGAGTGAGAGTGGTGGCCGCAGGTGTTGCCTTGCCCGACGTCATGGCCCGCGAGGGGACTCATCCCGAAACGCCGCCGGTGCCCTTCACACCCGGCTGGGATTTGGTCGGCGAGGTGGACCGGCTTGGCGACGGCGTCTCTGGAATCGAACCAGGCCAGATCGTTGCCGCGATGCCAATCCACGGGGCTTACGCGGAGTTCGTCTGCCTACCGCAACGTGAACTCGTTCCTGTGCCATCCGACCTGGACGCCGCCGAGGCTGTCGCTCTCGTGTTGAACTACATCACCGCGTACCAGATGATGTATCGTTCCGCTGAGGTCAAACCGGGTCAGCGCGCGTTGATTCATGGCGCGGCAGGCGGGGTCGGCACGGCACTCCTGCAGCTTGGGCACCTCGCCGGGCTGGAAATGTACGGAACCTGTTCATCCCCAGGGGCGGCGGCCGTTACCGACATGGGTGGGGTCCCAATTGATTACAAGCATCGGGATTTTGTGAAAGAAATTCACCGCCTCACGGGCGACGGCGTGGACGTCGTCTTTGACCCTATCGGTGGCACGCACCTCTGGCGTTCCCGCAGGGCACTCCGTGTTGGCGGGAGGGTAGTGGGTTACGGCCTTATTTCCTCTATACGCGGGGAGGGATTGGCGTCCGGTCGTCCAGGTCGTCGTCAACGCTTTCGTGGAACCGCTATCTTCGGGTTGTACATCGCCGGAAGCTGGCTTCTTCCTGGCCGGAAACGCATTGTTCCCTACAGCATCCAGACACTCAAACGGCTGAAACCGGATTTGTTTCGACAGGATCTGATCGCCCTGCTTGACCTCCTTCAACAGCGAAAGATCAAGCCGCTGATCGCGCGGCGAATTCCACTTGCCGAGGCAAGGCGCGCTCAGGAGTTGCTCGGTCAGGGAGGCGTGATAGGCAAGATCGTGCTTTTGTGCAACGGGTCATCGCTTGCGTCAGGGCTGGGGTAAGACGGCATGCAGGGACCGGCGCTTCGCGTCACCGATAAATGTTGAGATGACGCGCCATCCGGAAATTGGGCTGTTCGGCGTCAAGTTGACGGGAAACGCCCTACCCGTAGATTTGATCTGGTTGGAGGTGTTGGTGCTATCCCACATACGTTAGCAACTTCTGAAGTGGAGTACTAAGGAGCCCGCCGAAACCAAAGAACCCTGTTCGGATGGCCCCGTCCCGGGTCCGAAAGCACGTCGCCGCCGGCGCCGGCATCCACCGAGTGCAAGCCGGGGGACTCCACGTACCCGAGAACCCTCCCCGTCGCCCGCTCGACCTTGACCAGCCAGCCCTCCGCCTCGTTGGCCACGTTGCGGGGATGGGTGCCGATCCAGAGGTTGCCGTCCGGCCCCGTGGTAATGGAGAACGTTTTGCCGAGATGGGTCCACTCCCCCAGATAGCGCCCCTGCAGGTCGAAACGC
>JBGOUV010000511.1:0-4037 GCA_041477815.1 Terriglobia bacterium
CGTCCCCAAGGACACGCCCGCGTCGAAGAACTCCACGACTCCGGTTACATAACCGGGTGTGAGGGTTGCCGTCAGCGTCACCGGCTGGCGGTAGGTGGAAGGAGCGGCATCGGAGGCCAACGTGGTGGAGGTGTCCACCACCACTACCACTTGCCGGATGCGGTTGTTCATCGAGTCGGCGACGAAGATCTTGCCGTTCTGGCCGGCCGCCAACCCTTGCAGAGTGGCGAAGGTAGCTAGGGCGGCGGGGCCATCGTCGCCGCCGAAGCCCCAGGCCCCGTTTCCGGCGACCGTAGTAATGATGCCGGTAGCGGCGTCCACCCGGCGAACCCGGCCGTTGTTGCTGTCGTTGATGTAGAGGTTGCCGAAGCTGTCCAGCGCGACCCCCTCGGGAATGCCGAGGGTGGCCTGCACCGCCGGCCCGCCGTCGCCCGAGAACGCGGGGACGCCCGTCCCCGCCACCGTGGTAATCACGCCCGTAGCGGCATCCACCCGCCGAACAGCGTGATTATTGGAATCAGCGACGAAGAGGTTACCGGCGCCATCCAGCGCCAGCCGGGCCGGGAAGTTGAGGGTGGCCGCCGTCGCCGGGCCGCCGTCGCCGCTGTAGCCGGCGATGCCGTTGCCCGCCACCGTGGTAATGATGCCGGTTCCGGCGGCGACGCGGCGCACCCGGTGGCCGTCCAGAGCGGCGATGTAGAGATTACCCGACCCGTCAAACGCCAGTCCGGACGGATTGCTCAGGCCGGCGCTGGTGGCCGGCCCTCCGTCCCCGGAGTCGGCCGTCCCGTTGCCCGCCACTGTCGTGATGATTCCAGTCGAGCGGTCCACCCGTCGGACCCGCTGGTTGTTTGTATCGGCGATATACACCTGGCCCGCGCTATCGACCGCCACCGCCTTGGGGCCATCCAGGCGGGCCGCGGTGGCCGGACCTCCATCTCCGCTGAACCCGCCGATGCCGTTGCCGGCGAGAGTGGTGATCGTGCCGGTGGCCGCCAACACCATTCGGATGCGATTGTTGCCCCGGTCCGCGATGTAGAGATTCCCCGCCCAGTCAATCGCCACGTCGTCAGGCCATAGGAGGCTGGCGGCGGTGGGCGGGCCGCCGTCGCCCGCATATCCGCCGGCGCCATTTCCCACCACGGTCGTGATCGTGCTGGAGTCCGCCGAGGAAGGCAGTGCTAAGACCACGATCAGGAGCGGCAAAGCGGCAAGTCTGGGCATTAGTTCTCCCTGGACTACAGATCAGTTTACCCAGTTCTGATCTCCACGGGCAATCAGCGCTTCGCCCGAAAGGCTCCCGGAATGTTACTTACGGCGCCCCGAACCAAAGTGCCAGTCAGTCTGCCTCAGGCTGCCGGCGGGTGCTATCATAACGGTTTATGACGGCCAGAGAGCCGGCCGTGGCCGCCGGATTCGATCAGATCGCGGCCCTGGAGCACTCGGTAGCCTCGGTGATCCGGGGCAAGGACGAGGCGGTCCGGCTGGCGGTGGTTTGTCTGATCGCCCGGGGGCACTTGCTGATCGAGGATGTGCCGGGGGTGGGGAAGACCACTCTGGCCCACACCCTGGCCCGCAGCTTGAATTGTCACTTCCACCGCCTCCAGTTCACCAGCGACATGTTGCCCAGCGACGTGCTGGGCGTGACCGTCTACAACGGCCATACCGAGGAGTTTGAATTCAAGCCGGGACCGGTGTTCTCCAACATACTGCTGGCCGATGAGATCAATCGGACCACGCCCAAGACCCAATCGGCGCTGCTGGAGGCCATGAACGAGCAGCAGGTCACCGTAGAGGGCCGCACCTGGCCGCTGCCGCAGCCGTTCATGGTGATCGCCACGCAGAATCCGCTGGAGCACTACGGCACCTACCCGCTGCCCGAGTCGCAGCTCGACCGCTTCCTGATGCGGATCCAGATGGGCTACCCGGATGCCGCGAGCGAGCGTGAGATCCTGTGCTCGAACGGCCAGCGTCTGGGACCGGAGCAGGTGCGTCCGGTGGCTGCGGCGCACGATATCACCGAGCTGCAGCAGCGCGCTTTACAGGTTCGAGTGGATGACTCGCTGACCGAGTACATGATGGGGATCGTGGACCGGACGCGGAACCATCCGCACCTGGCCCTGGGGGTGAGCCCGCGCGGGTCGCTGGCCCTGCGACACGCCGCCCAGGCCATGGCCTTGACCACGGGCCGCGAGTACTGCCTGCCCGACGACTTCAAGCGGCTCGCTGTCTCGGTGTTCGCCCACCGCGTAGTAGTACAAACCAGGCACGGGTCGGTCGCCCGCCGCTCCGAGCAGGCCCAGCAGATTCTACAGGACATCCTCAACAGCGTGGAAGTACCTCTGTGAAGACCGCCATCATCGGTCTGCCGCAGGTCGGCAAGACCTCCTTGTTTACCATCATGACCGGGGTGGCGACCGAGACGCGCCTCGGCTCCACCGCGATGCATATAGGCGTAGCCAAAGTGCCCGACCGCCGGCTGGACGAGCTGGCCCGCATCTTCGAGCCGCCCAAAGTCACCCACGCCACCGTGGAGTACGTCGACGCGCCGGCCATCTCCAAAGAGTCGCTGCGGGACCCCAACTACATGGCCTCGCTGCGGGTGGCGGATGCCTTTGCTCACGTCCTGCGGCTGTTTGAGGACGATAGCGTGCCGCATCCGGAAGGCTCGCTCGATCCCTACCGCGACTTCCACAACGTGGAGCTGGAGCTGATCCTGAGCGACCTGGTGGTGGTGGAGAAGCGCCTGGAGCGGCTGGAGAAGGACCTCAAGAAGATCAAGAACGCCGACCTGGAGCGCGAGCAGGCGCTGCTGCTGCGTTGTAAGGAGACCCTGGAGGCGGAGCGTTCCCTGCGGGACCTGGACCTGGATCCCGACTCCGCCAAGCGCATGCGCGGCTTCCAGTTCCTGTCCGAGAAGCCCATGCTGCTGGTGCTGAACCTGGGGGAATCGCAGGCTTCGCAGTTGCATTCCATCGAGCGGGAGTATGCGATCCGGCTCACCGCAGGCCGGCCTGGTCTGGAAGTCACGGCGGTATGCGGGAAAGTCGAGGCCGAGATCGCCGAACTGAGCGCTGCGGAGGCCCGCGAGTACTTGCAGAGCTACGGGCTGGCCGAGTCCGGAGTGGAGCGGCTCATACAGGCGTCTTACTCTCTCCTGGGACTCATGTCGTTTCTGACGGCCGGCGAGACCGAGGTCCGGGCCTGGACCATCCCCAAGAACTCCCCCGCCGTCCAGGCCGCGGGCGCTATTCACAGCGACTTCGAAAAGAAATTCATCCGGGCGGAGGTGATCAAGTGGCGCGAACTGGTGGACCTGGGCGGTTACGTTGGAGCGAAAGAGAAGGGCAGACTCCGGCTGGAGGGGAAGGAGTACCTGGTGCAGGACGGCGATGTATTGGTCATCCGGCACGGATAGAAGCTATTAGCTATTAGCCCGAGTGGGCTGCATCTGCGCCTGCTGGTGCAGGAGGGTCAGAAAACAACTACAGCAGGAGTTGGGGGAGGGCATGCGGGAGAGACCCGCAGCAGGTCAGGCCTCCTTGGCCACAATCCCCAAAGTCTTCATCTTCCGGTAGAGGTTGCTGCGCTCCAGGCCCAGGGCTTCGGCGGCGCGGGTGACGTTGCCGCTGCTCTCTTCGAGTTTCTTGAGAATGTACTCGCGCTCGTAGGCCGAGCGGGCTTCCTGGAGGCTGGCGAACTGCGGCAGGGCGCGGCGGTCGATCTCGGCGGGCTTGCGGGCGGGGGGCAGGGGCAGGTGGCGGACGTCGATGCGGACCTGGGGATTCATGATGACGATGCGCTCGATGAAGTTGCGGAGCTCGCGGACGTTGCCCGGCCAGGAATAGTCCTGCAGCGCGGTGTAGGCCTCCGGGGTCAGCTCCTTCGGCTTGCGGGTGTAGGCGGCGGTGAACTCGGTTAGGAAATAATTCACCAGCAGGGGGAGGTCTTCCCGGCGGTCGCGCAGCGGGGGGACGTAGAAGGGTATTACGTTGAGGCGATAGAACAGATCCTCGCGGAAGTTGCCGCGCTCGATC
>JBGOUV010000567.1:0-3226 GCA_041477815.1 Terriglobia bacterium
GGTGACGAACACCTCGCCGTGCTGGAACGGACTCATCGTGCCGGGGTCGACGTTCAGGTAGGGGTCGAATTTCTGGAGCGACACGGTAAGGCCGCGGCTCTCCAGCAGACAGCCGATCGAGCTGGCCGCAATGCCCTTCCCCAGCGACGAGACCACCCCCCCGGTGACGAAGATGTATTTAGCCATCCAGAAGCCTCCTCACTCGCTCTAAGTCTTCCGGCGTATCCACGCCGATGGATTCGTAGTCGGTCTCCACCACCCGGATGGCGTACCCGTTCTCCAGGGCCCGGAGCTGCTCGAGCTTCTCCAGCTTTTCGAGGGGTCCCACGGGCAGACCGGGGTACCGGAGCAGGAAGTCCCGCCGGTAGACGTAGAGGCCGATATGCTTGAAGTGCACGGCCGGCCCACCGTCCCGCGCGAAGGGGATCCGCGAGCGCGAGAAGTAAAGGGCGTTGCCGGCCAGGTTGGTGACCACTTTCACCACGTTAGGATTCAGCAGCTCACCCGGCGTGACGATCTGTTTCTGGAGAGTCCCCATGGGGGGGGCGCCCGCGTCCAGGAGAGGACGGATGGCGGCGTCGATGGCGGCCGGGTCGATCAGGGGCTCGTCGCCCTGGACATTGACGATGATGTCGGCGTTGCAGGCGGCGGCCACCTCGGCGACGCGGTCGGTGCCGCTGGGGTGGTCCGGACGGGTCATGGCCACCTCGGCTCCGAACCGCCGGCCCTCCTCAAAGATCCGCTCATCGTCGGTGGCGATCACCACCCGCCCCGCCAGCGTGGTCCGGGTTACCCGCTCGTAGACGCATTGGATCATCGTCCGGCCGCCGATTTTGGAGAGAGCTTTGCCTGGAAATCTGCTGGATGCAAAGCGGGCCGGAATGACTGCCAGTACGCTGGGCAATTTCGATAGCCGTTGGAATTTTACAAGCCGGGGTGAAGAGTGGTACTCCCGATTCTATCACAGGCTGGCAGCGTGTGATACCATGATTGTGACTGAGGCGCCGTTGATGGCCACTGGGACGCGCCACTTACGCTGTTCGCTGCTTTGGCTCGCCGCTTCGCTGTTGGTCGCGGTCGCTGGCGCTCAGGTCAACGTCACGCCTCGCCCCAAGGCGCCCCCCAAGCAGACCGAGCTGAGGACGCGCGAGCACACCATCCGCCTGGACGTGAACATGGTCCTGGTGCCGGTCTCCGTGGTAACGCCGCTGGGCCAGCTCGTGACCGGACTCGAAAAGGAGCAGTTCCGCGTTATCGAGGACAAGGAAGAACAGAAGATCATCCATTTCGGGGCCGAGGATGCCCCGCTGTCGCTGGGGATCGTCTTCGACTGCAGCGGCAGCATGGGGCAGAAGCTGAGCAAGAGCCGCCAGGCGGTGGCCCAGTTCTTCAAGACGGCCAACCCGCAGGATGAGTTCTTCCTGGTGCAATTCAACGACCGGCCGGAGCTGGTGATGAGCTTCACCGCCCGCCTGGAAGAGATCCAGAATCGCCTGACCTTCACCCAGGCCAAGGGACGCACCGCCCTGCTCGACGCCATCTACCTGGCGCTCAACAACATGAAGCAGGCCAAGAACTCCAAGCGGGCGCTGCTGATCATCTCCGACGGCGGCGATAACTCCAGCCGCTACACCGAGCGGGAGATCAAGAACCTGGTGAAGGAGGCCGACGTCCAGATCTACGCCATCGGCATCTTCGAGCCGGTTTCGGCGCGGGGGCGGACGGCGGAGGAGTTATCCGGACCCAGCCTGCTTAGCGAGATCTCCGAGCAGACCGGCGGCCGGCAGTTCCCGGTGGAGAACCTGAACGAGCTGCCCGACGTCGCGGCCCAGATCGGCATCGCCCTGCGCAACCAGTACGTGATCGGCTACATCCCCACCAACACGCAGAAGGACGGCAAGTGGCGCCGGATCCAGGTGAAGCTGAACCAGCCGCGAGGCATGCCGCAACTGCGGGCTTTCGCTAAACTGGGATATTATGCGCCTTCTCAGTAGGGTGCTGTGGCTGGCGGCGTCTGCGCCGCTCTGGTCGCAGCCCCAAGCCCCGGCTCCGAAACCGCAGGCCCCCGAGGTGGGCGGCTATATCTTCCGCGCCGAATCGCGGCTGGTGGTGCTGCACGCCACGGTGGTCGACAAGAACAATCACTTCGTCACCAATCTGGCCCGGACGGCGTTCAAAGTGTACGAGAACGGGGCGGAACAGACCCTCAAGTCCTTCGCCCGCGAGGACGTGCCGGTGTCGGTGGGGCTGATCATCGACAACAGCGGCAGCATGCGGGATAAGCGGGAGAAGGTCAACCACGCCGCCCTGGCCTTCGTGAAGGCGTCCCATCCGCAGGACGAGGTGTTCGTGGTCAACTTCAACGACGAGGCTTTTCTGGACCAGGACTACACCAACAGCCAGGACATGCTGCAGGACGCCCTGAAAAAGATCGACCAGCGCGGAGGCACCGCCTTTTTCGACGCCCTGGCCATGTCCCTGGACCATCTGAAAGAGAAAGCTAAGAAGGACAAGAAGGTGCTGTTGCTGGTGACCGACGGCGAAGACAACGCCAGTCAGTTGACCTTCGAAAAGCTGTTGCGGAAGGCGCAGGAATCGGAAGTGGCCATCTTCACCGTAGGCCTGCTCAACGAAGAAGAACGCCGCGCCGCCCGCCGCACCCGCCGCGTTCTGACCACGATGGCCGAAACCACCGGCGGCGCCGCCTTCTTTCCCAGGGACGTCAGCGAGGTCGACGAGATAGCCAAGCGTGTGGCCGCCGACATCCGCAACCAGTACATCCTCGGCTACACCCCCACCAACGAAGCCCAGGACGGCAGCTTCCGCCAGGTGAAGGTGGTCCTGCAAGGGTCCGCGAAGAACCACACCGTCCGCACCCGCACCGGCTACTACGCCCGCAGTGCTGCCGCAGGCCGCAGCGGCGCCCCCTCCTCACAGTTACGCTAACGCCTCGGGACCGTGCCGCGCACCGACCAGGCGCGCGCCGGAAGGGCAAAGGGCACGTCGTCCGCAGACAGGGACAAGCGACGTCTCACCAAGCTGCGCAACGCTTGCAGCCTCTCGCCATCGAGGCTTCGAGCGTACGCGCCGGCGGGACCCTGCCCGAGGACAAACGGGTCCCAGTAATCGGCAAAGGACGCGAATCGCATGGTGATGTCCAAGGGCTGCTCGTGGACGCCATCCAGGCCGCCCTGCTTCCAAAGCTGTGCCAGCTCACCGGCGCGAC
>JBGOUV010000024.1:0-30661 GCA_041477815.1 Terriglobia bacterium
CTACTTCTACGGCGTCGAGTACTCGGGCCGCGACCTGCGCCTCGCCCTGGTGGAAGCCTCCGCCGGCAAGATCGGCTCGCCGGTCGACCAGTTCCTGCTCTATTGCTTCCACTACGACCCCCAGACCGGCAAGTACGGGCCCATGATCCTGAACATCGTAAGGGCGGCGGGCCTGGCCACGCTGCTCACCCTGGGTACGTTCCTATTCGTCATGTTCCGACGCGAAAGACAACCAGCGCATGTGGACTGATTTCCCACTCTTTCCCGAAAGAGCCTCCACCATCGCCGGCGGAGTCGACCGCCTCTACTTCTTCCTGGTGGCGGTGGGCGCGCTGTTTTCGATCGCCATTTTCATCACCATCTTCGTGTTCGCCCTCCGCTACCGCCGCCGTCACGAGGACCAGGCGGCCGTGCCATTCCACGGCTCCACCACCCTCGAGATCGTCTGGTCGGTCATTCCCCTGCTCATCACCATGGTGATGTTCGGCTGGGGGGCGTCGCTCTATTTCCAGAACTCGCGCGCGCCCGACGGAGCCATCGAGATCTACGTGGTGGCCAAGCAGTGGATGTGGAAGCTCCAGCACCCCGAGGGCGCCCGCGAGATCAACGAGCTGCACGTGCCGGTGGGCCGGCCGGTACGTCTCATCATGACCTCCCAGGACGTCATCCACAGTTTCTACATCCCCGCCTTCCGCATCAAGAATGACGTGCTCCCCAACCGCTTTACGACCGCCTGGTTCGAGGCCACCAAGACCGGACGCTATCACCTGTTCTGCGCCGAGTACTGCGGCACGCAGCACTCCGGCATGGGCGGCAGCGTGGTGGTGATGGAGCCGGCCGAGTACGAGCAGTGGCTCAGCGGCGGGCCGGTGGGCGAGTCGCTGGCGGTCGCCGGCGAACGCCTTTTTCGACGCCTGGGCTGTACCAACTGCCACAGCCCGGAGACCAAGGGACGCACCCGCGGGCCGCTGCTGGGGGGACTGTTCGGCAAGCCCGTGCCGCTTCTGGACGGCCGCATCGTCACCGCCGACGAGGCCTATCTGCGCGAGTCCATCTTGAACCCGCGCGCCAAGGTCGTCGCCGGCTACGCCCCCGAGATGCCCACTTTTCAGGGCCAGGTCACCGAGGAGAACCTGGTCGAGCTGATCGCCTACATCAAGTCGCTGAGGAGATGACGTGGAAGCTTCCCTGGAACGACGCGAACACTATTTGAACGTCAGCTACGGGATCAAGTCCTGGCTGCTGACTACCGACCACAAGCGCATCGCCCTGCTCTACCTCGCGACCATTACTCTGTTCTTCTTCGTGGGCGGGGCGTTCGCGGTGCTGATGCGCCTGGAGCTGATCACCCCCAAAGGCGACCTGGTATCTGCTGAGACCTACAACAAGCTGTTCACCATGCACGGCGTCATGATGATTTTCTTCTTCCTCAGTCCGTCCGTCCCCGCGACCCTCGGAAATTTTCTCGTTCCCATGATGATCGGCGCGCGCGACCTGGCTTTCCCCCGCATCAACCTGCTGAGCTGGTATGTCTTCATCTTTGGCGGAGTGCTCGGGCTGGGCGCAGCGGCCATGGGCGGCGTCGACACCGGCTGGACCTTCTATACGCCTTATTCCAGTACCTACTCGAACAGCGCAGTGGTCCTCACCGCCGTCGGCGCCTTCTTCGCCGGCTTCTCCTCCATCCTCACCGGCCTGAACTTTATCGTCACCATCCACAAGATGCGCGCCCCCGGGCTGCAATGGTTCCGGCTGCCGCTGTTCATCTGGGCCCACTACGCCACCAGCCTCATCATGATCCTGGGCACTCCGGTGGTGGCCATCGCCATTGTGCTCGTGGCCCTCGAGCGCCTCTTCCGCATCGGAATCTTCGACCCCAATCTGGGCGGCGACCCGGTCCTGTTCCAGCACCTGTTCTGGTTCTACTCGCATCCGGCCGTATACATCATGATCCTGCCGGCCATGGGCGTAATCAGCGAGATCGTAGCCTGCTTCTCCCGCCGCCGCGTCTTTGGCTACCGCTTCGTGGCCTTCGCCTCGCTCTCCATCGCCGTCATCGGGTTCCTGGTGTGGGGCCACCACATGTTCGTGAGCGGCCAGTCCATCTACGCGGGAATGGTCTTCTCCTTCCTGAGCTTCCTGGTGGCGGTCCCCTCCGCGGTAAAGGTCTTCAACTGGATGGCTACTATGTACAAAGGCGCCATCTCCTACCACACGCCGATGCTCTACGCGTTCGGCTTCCTCGGCCTGTTCACCGTCGGCGGCCTGACCGGGCTCTTCTTGGCCACCCTCGCCGTCGACGTCCACGTCCACGACACCTACTTCATCGTGGCCCACTTCCACTACATCATGGTGGGGGGTACGGTGATGGCCTACATGGGGGGCATCCACTTCTGGTGGCCCAAGATCACCGGCCGCCTCTATCCCGAAGCCTGGGGCCGCTTCTCCGCCCTGATCGTTTTCCTGGGATTCAACCTCACCTTCTTCCCGCAGTTTCTGCTCGGGTACCTGGGCATGCCCCGCCGCTACCACGCCTACCCCGAGGAGTTCCAAGTCCTGAACGTGATGTCCTCCGCCGGAGCTTCCATCCTCGGCATCGGCTACCTCATACCCATGATCTACCTGATCTGGTCCATGCGCTACGGCAAGCCCGCGGGCGACAACCCCTGGAGGGCCACCGGCCTGGAATGGCAAACTTCCTCCCCGCCCCCCACCGAGAACTTCGAGGAAACCCCGCTCGTCACCGCGCCTCCCTACGCCTACGCCAAAGAAGAGGAGGAGGCCACTGTTGTCCACTAGCACCAATCCGGTCCTCCCGGCCCATCATTTCGACGACCTCCAGCAGCAGCACGAGGCCGCCCAACTGGGCATGTGGGTATTCCTCATTACTGAGATCATGTTCTTCGGCGGCCTCTTCGCCGCGTACACCGTATACCGGTCGAGCTACCACCAGGCCTTCGGCGCCGCCAGCCGCCACCTCGACATCACCCTGGGCACGTTCAACACGGTCGTGCTGATCGGCTCCAGTCTCACCATGGCCCTCGCCGTCCACGCCGCCCAACGGGGCCGCCGCCGCGCCATCATCGGCTTCCTGATCGCGACCATCCTCCTCGGCGCGGTATTCCTGGGCGTCAAGGCCTTCGAATACACCCACAAATTCCACGAACACCTGGTCCCCGGACACGGCTTCCAGTTCCCCGACGCCGCCCTGGCCCGCCCGGCCGAGCTCTACTTCGGACTCTACTTCGCCATGACCGGCATGCACGCCCTGCACATGATCATCGGTATCGGGATCCTGCTGGTGATGATCCGCCTGGCCGCCCGAGGCCGCTTTTCCGCCGAGCACTACTCCCCCATCGAAGTCACCGGCCTCTACTGGCACTTCGTCGACATCGTCTGGATTTTCTTATTTCCGCTTCTCTATCTGATCGAGCGTCACCAATGAACCAGCCCGGCCACATCGTTCCCCTGCGCGTCTACTTCACCATCTTCGGCGCCCTGATGGTGTTCACCGCCCTCACCGTCTGGGTCGCCTATCACGACTTGGGCAATTTCAACATCGTGGCCGCCATGACCATCGCGGTGGCCAAAGCCACGCTGGTGGTGCTCTACTTCATGCACGTGAGGTATGCGAGCCGCCTGATCTGGGTAGTGGTAAGCGCCGGCCTGGTCTGGCTCGTCATCCTACTGTCGCTGACCATGAGCGACTACCTGACGCGGTTTGCGGCGGTGTGACCGGCCGCCCCAGGCCCGCCTTTGGTGCGGGCGCGCAGCATCTCGATTTCGGACCGGATCATCGCCCGGAAGGTCTTGCAGGTGATGACTGTTGTGTTCCAGCTCCGCGACGCTCTGGACGCCGGAGACCAGTCAAGCCTACAGTGGCGGCCGGCGCTGGTTCCAGCCCGATACCTGCTCGAAGCAGTGGCCTATCAATAGAACGGTCGCCTCGTCGAAGGCGCGGCCGAAGATCTGAAGGCCGATGGGAAGGCCCCGGGAGTCCACGCCGCAGGGGACCGATAGCGCCGGGACGCCGGCCATGTTGAGGGCGCGGACGAAGCGGGTGGCGGCCAGGCGTGCGTCCTCGGGCCGGCCGCCGATATCCACCGTGGCGTCGCCGATCTTGGGGGCCGTGATGGGAGTGGCAGGGGTGACGATGACGTCCACCCCATCCAGCAGCTTGGCCAGATTCTCGACGAGCTGCCGGCGGCGACGCTGGGCGTCCAAGTAGTCGGTGGCCAGGACGAACTGGCCCTGGTCCAGCAAGGCGAGAACGTCGGGACCAATGTCGGCGCGGCGGGTCTTCAAGCGCTGGCGGTGGACGGCGGTGGCTTCCGGCAATAGAATCAGGCGGCTGAGGACGGTGAAGTCCTCGATGTCGGGGATCTCGACGTCGAGGATCTCGGCCCCGAGGCCGCGGAGTTTCTCGACGGCCGCCCGGACCGCCCGAGCCACGTCGGGCTCCACGCGGTCAAAGTAGTAGTTGGAGGGCAGCCCGATGCGGTAGCGGTTCAGCTTGGGCTCGGCGGGCAGGTCGATCTTGGGAGGAGGCTCGGAGGCGGAACTGTCGTCGCGGGGATCGGGGCCAGCCAGGGCGCCCAGGATGGTGGCCGCGTCGGCGACGGAGTGGGCGAAGTGGCCCACGTGATCGAGCGTGTGGCCCAGCGGGAAGACGCCGTAACGGCTGATGCGTCCGAAGGTGGGCTTGAGTCCGACCACGCCGCAGAAGGAGGCCGGGATGCGCACCGAGCCCCCCGTGTCGGAGCCGAGGGAGAAGACGCACTGATCGGTGGCCAGGGCCGCGGTCGAGCCGCCGCTCGAGCCGCCAGGGATGCGGGTGGTGTCCCAGGGATTGCGCACCGGGCCGAAGTGAGGATTGTTATTGGTAATGCCGTAGGCGAACTCGTGCAGCCCGGCCTTGCCCAGCAGGACGGCGCCGGCCTCGCGGAGACGGTCGATAACGGTGGCGTCGTGCGTGGGGACAAAGTCCTTCAAAATTTTCGAGCCGGCAGTGGTGGGGACGCCCTTGGTATAGAAGAGGTCCTTGGCGGCGTAGGGGATCCCGTGGAGGGGCCCGCGATAGTGCCCGGTGCGGATCTCGCGCTCGGCCTGGCGGGCTTGGGCCAGGGCCGCTTCTTCGAGAATGGTGATGTAAGCGTTGACGGTGGGCTGGTGACGCCGGATGCGCTCCAACGCCTGCTGGGTCAGCTCGACCGGAGAGATCTTACCGGCTTGGATCTGGGGCGCCAGTTCCTGGATGGTCACGGCTCCACCCCCAGGTCCGGCCGGAAGCGGATGGCGGGGTCGATGGTGCCGAGGTCCCGATCGAGCGCCTGGCGGGCGCCTTTCCACAGGGCGTCGAGGACGGGCGAGAGGGCGTCCAGTTGCGCTTCCGGTATGTTAAGGCCGAGGGCCTGGGAGATCGTCTTCCACATGGGGAATACTGTAACATGAGAAGCTGTTAGCTCTTAGCAACTCTACAGGAGGCAAGGATGCGTGTTTTGGTGAAAGTGACGATACCGACCGAAGCCGGCAACAAGATGATCAAGAAGCCCGATTTCCCGGATCTCATGAAGGGGATTCTGGCTAGATTGAAGCCCGAGGCGGCCTACTACATGTCGCTCGGCGGGCAGCGTTGCGCCATGTTTTTCGCCAACATGGAGAGTTCCGTGCAGATCCCTGCCGTGGCCGAGCCCTTATGGCTGGCCATGGGGGCCGACGTCGAGATCGTACCGGTGATGAACCAGGACGAGTTCAACCAGGCCGGGCCGTCGATCGCAGAGGCGGCGCGAAAATACTAGAGGACAGGCCGGAGGCCAGGCGGAGGCCTGACATTACTGACGGCACCGGGCCGCGACCGTAAAGGAGCCAACCTCGGGGAACCGCTCCCTTCTGGTCGCGGCACGGTGAGAACCTGGCTCTGGGCGCTAATATCGGTGTATGCGTTTCCACACCGAGTACCTGGCCTTCCAAACCAAGAAGCAGCGTGAGTACCTGAATATCACCCCTCCGGTGGAGGCGGCGCTCGAGAACAGCGGCATCCAGGAGGGGATGATCCTGGTGTCGGCCATGCACATTACGGCCGGCGTGTGGGTGAATGACGCCGAGGACGGGTTGCTGGCCGACATAGACGAGTGGCTGGAGAAGCTGGCGCCGTTTCGGAAGGATTACCGGCATCACCGCACCGGGGAGACCAACGGCGACGCGCACCTGAAGAGTCTGCTGGTGCATCACGAAGTGATCGTGCCGGTGACCAAGGGCAAGCTGGACTTCGGCCCGTGGCAGCAGATCTACTACGCCGAGTTCGACGGGCAGCGGCGGAAGCGGGTCATTATTAAGATCATGGGGGAATAGAACTTGGCTACTTGCTAATAGCTATGTTGTAGCAGTATAAATTGTCCTGCTCGCGCAGATAGAGCCTGCCGTTGGCGATGACCGGAGGCGTCCAGGTGGGAAATTGGCCGCGGGGGATCTCGAAGCGGGATTTCTCGCGATAGGCCTGCGGCGTCGCTTCCACCAGGCCCACGACTCCGGTTTCACCGAGGCAGTAGAGATGGCCGTCGGCGTAGATGAGGCCGCCTTTGCCAACGCTGCGGTCGCGCCAGGCGACTTCGCCGGTGCGGAAGTTCATGGCCGTCAGGATGGCGCTGGAAAATCCGTAGAGATGGTCGCCCGCCAGCACCGCGGTGCTGTAGTGGTTCTTCATCTCGCGGTTGAAGTAGACCTCGGACGCCTTGACGGCGCCGCCCTGGGGGGTCAGCTTCAACAGAGCGCAGCCGGTGCCGTAATCGGACGAGACAAAGACGTGTCCGTCGTGGAAGATGGGCGTGGCGATGTTGGCCGTCTGGTTGGAGACCTTGGGGTAGCGCCAGAGCAGTTCCCCGTTCTTCGCCGCCAAGCCGACGGCCGCGTCGCCGGTGAAGGTGGCGATCTGGCGGACGCCGCCCAGGTCGAAAGCGATGGCCGAGGAGTACCCGGCTTCATCGCTCTGGGACTTCCAGACCAGGTTGCCGGTGTTCTTGTCGAGGGCGACGATGGAGGCGCCCGAGCCGCCGGCCATGGCGATCACGCGGTCGCCGTCGACCAGCGGCGACTCGCTCATGCCCCAATGGATCACCCGGCTGCCGAACTTCTGGACGATGTTCACCGACCAGATAGTGCGTCCGGTAGCGGCCTCCAGACAGACCATGGTTCCGTCGGCGGAGAGGGCCCACAGGCGGTCGCCTTCCACCGTCGGGGTGCCGCGCGGGCCGTTGCCGCGACTCTCCCGATACGACCTGCCGGCCTGGGCTTCCCAGAGCTTCTTGCCGGTGGCGGTGTCGTAAGCGAGAATGAACTGCTCGTTGCCGCGCTGGCCCTGCGTGTAGAGACGCCCGACGACGACGGCCGAGGCGGAGTACCCTTCCCCGAGTCCGGTGGTCTTCCAGACCAGCTTGGGTCCGCCCGCCGGCCAGGACTTCAGCAGTCCGGTGTCCGGCGAGATGCCGTCCCGGCGCGGGCCCCGCCACTGCGGCCAGTCCGCCGCCGTCACCATCCCTAGAAGCAGCAGCAGGCCAACGCGCGTCATGACTACATTGTTACCATAGTCCCATGCATGCCGACAAACACGAAGCGCACCGGCGCCTGGTCGCCCGCCTGCACCAGCAGGCTGACGATGTGCGCCGTCTCACCTCCGGGCTCGAGGAGGCGTCGCTGGCGCAGCGCCTGAAGCCCCAGCAGTGGTCGCTCAAGGAACTCGTCTGCCACCTCTGGCGGGTACAGCAAATATTTGAAGGACGTATCGAAACAATGCTGAACGAGGAGAGCCCGGCCATCACGTCCTATGATCCGGAGGGCGACGCCGAGTTTCCCGGCCTGGTGGCCCGGCCGGCGGCCGCTTCGCTGGCGGGCTTCCTGGAGGACCGGTCCAGGCTGGCCGAGCGCCTGGAGACTTTAACGCCGGCCGGCTGGCACCGGCCGGGCCGGCATCCGGAGTTTCCCCATTACGACGTGCACTTCCAGGTGGAGTATATGGTCCACCACGAGGCGCACCATATCTATCAGATGTACCAGCGCCGGGCGCCGCTGGGGAAACTGCCGCACTAAAGAAGGTATCAGCGATTAGCTCTTAGCTGTCAGCAACCAGGATCACCGGCTAGTGTTCCTGCAACCCCTCAACGCCGGAGAACCCGATCGGCCGCCCGCACACCCCGATACTGCGCCTCCTCAAAAAGCGACAACCCGCTCAAGTCGGAGTTCGCATAGAACAGCCCACCGCCCGCGTCGGCCATGCGGCGGCGCTCGGCGGAAAAGACGAAACCGACCGACGGACGGATCATGGCATGACCCAGGCGCAGGATGTCGATCCGGGCCACGCAGGCGCGGATGTCCGGGTGCGCGCGGGCCAGGTCGTTGAGGATTGCCTCTTTCCAGTACCCCCAGTCGCGTTCGAGCAGGAGCCGGCGGTTGCCGACCGCCCAGTAGAAGGTCCAGACGGTGCGGTCGAGGTGGGTACGCAGACTCTGATGGGTGGCTACGACGTAGCCCAGGGCCGGCGAATCGTAAATGACGTTGTCCCAGGCAGGCTCGGAGTGACGCTCGCGGGGCAGGCGGTCGAGGGTCAGGTTGGCGGTGAGCCAGGGTGAGTATTCGAAACGGCGGGCCGGTGGAGCGCCTTCGACCAGGTAGGAGGCCAGGAAGGTGGGGGCGGCGAAGATCACGGTGTCGGCGATGTACTCGGTGGTCTCGGTGAGGACGCGCCAGCGCCGGCCGTCGCGCGCGATGCGGTAGACCACGGCGCTTGTTCGGATGTAGCGGCCGAGTTTCGCGAGCAGCCTGCGGACGATCCAACCGTTGCCTTCGGGCCAGGTCAAGGGGCCTTTGTCTTCGGGATCGCGGGACGCAAAGTAGTGGAGCCCGGCCCAGGCCGAGACTTCGGCGGCGGTAGCACCGTAGTCGTCGCGGCAGGCGTAGTTGATGTACCAGTTGAGGTATTCCGAGTCAAATCGTTCCTGACGCAGCCAGTTGGCCATGGAGAGTTGATCGAGAGTGGAGGGTCGGGCGCCGGTTTCCATTGGAACGGTAAACTGGCCGGTCGCGTGCTGTTCCTCGACCCGCTCCTGGAACTGGTGGTATTGCTGGTGGTCGCGGGCCGTGGCCGCGAGAACCGGTTCGATGCCGTCCTGCCAGCGGCCGTGGAGGAATAGACGCTCTTGCGGGGCGAAGCAGAGGTGGCGCTCGTCCCACTGGCCGCCGGCCAGGACGCCGAGTTCCTCGAACAACTCGCGCACCAGCATGGCCTTCTTCGAGGGTACCGGGACATAGTGGGCGGCCCAGGGGTAGGCGCTGATCTCGTTCTCGCCCCACCGCGAGTTGCCCCCGGCCTGGGATTCGAGCTCCAGGACGACGAAGTCGCGGAAGCCGCGTTTGTCGAGGCGCCAGGCGGCGGAGAGTCCGGCCACCCCGCCGCCCACGATCACTACGGGAATCTGGAGCGTCTGAGAGGGACGCTCGAACCGGGCGCGGTCGCGAAGGCGGTGGCCGGTGGTTTGAGACTCGAAGACGAAGGAACCGGCGATGGGGCGGTCGGACTTGGGGGTCATCCCGATCAGGGCGGCGCTGAGGAACCGCCGGCGGTTCCAGAAACTCACCGCTTCAACCCCGCCGGCCAGTTCAGGATCACGATCAGGGGCGCCGGGACCAAGTCCGGGACGGCGGTGGGGACCAGGAAACGCCGGCCGTCCCGAGTCACCGCGTAGTTCATCGAGCCGGTCAGCGCCGGCGCCTCGAGCAGCGGCTTAGGGGTTCCGGCCTGGAGCGTTGGGATCTTCTGGTCGGCTGCCAGGTAGAACAGGCGGGTATTGCGGGCGCGGTATACCTCGCCCATCCCCCCGACGCCGAGCGGCGACTGAACTTCGTAAGGACCCAATCGGGCGCCGCCGGCCAGGCTCATCGGACGATCCTGTTCCATGTGGTTTCTATAGTATCAACTCTCTCAGGGGGTGCTGAAAATGGCGCCCGGGGGGGCCGAACCTGTGGGACTGTTGTTTTGGCCCTGACTCTGCCGGCCGCGCCGCCATCGCCAAGCAGTTCGCGCTCGGCGAGCGAACCCGGCTGGAGTTCCGGTCCGACTGGCTGAACAACTTTAATACGACCTACTTCCGGCGACTGGCCGCCACTGGCACATCGTCACCAACGCCGAGTTCGGCCTGCTTCGCCAGGACCCCACGCGGAGCCCGCGCCTTGTCGCCATGGTGGTGCGTTTCACGTTTTGAACCGCTGGCCGGCACCGAACCGCGACCGTAGGGGAGCGGCGGCGTCGATGTTACGGCCATGACGGCCAGGGCACCGGCCCTATCTACAAGCCAGGGCGCTATTCTCAAAGCGTCACCGGAGGGCGACATTGTGGTGTTCTCGATTCCCAGCCGCGGGCACGCGACTTGCGGTAGACTTTGGCCCATATGCGATATCTGAGCCTGCTCCTGTTCCCTGCCCTGCTCGCCGCGCAGGCGCCCGGCCCCGTCCCCCACGGCTACGATCTTCCCAACGGCTGGCGGATCACTCCGGCGGGCCGCCACGCGCCCACCAGCGACTACATCCTCCACGTAACCAACACGCCGGACGGCCGCTACGTCCTCGCGCTCCACTCCGGCTACAATCCGCACGGACTGGTGGTGCTCGATCCCCACACCGTCGAGGTCACCCAAAAGGTCGGGCTCAAGTCTTCGTGGTTCGGCCTGGCCTGGGCGCCCGACGGCAAGACGGTCTATGTATCAGGCGGCAACGCCGAGTCCCGGCGCGATCCCACGGCCGCTCCCGTCTACGCCTTCTCCTACGACCACGGCCGGCTTAGTGAGAAGCCCGTAAAACAATTTCTCCACCACCTCCCCATGAGCCAGATCTACTGGTCGGGCCTGGTTCATCACCCCACCAAGCCCCTGCTATACGCCGCTAACCGGCATACCAAGGCGGTTCCCGGTCACGTCGTTGTCTTCGACACCCGCACCGGAGACCGGGTCGCCGAGATTCCCACCGAAATCCATCCCTACGATTTGGTCCTCGACCCCGCCGGCGACACCCTCTATGTGTCCAATTGGGCCAGCCGGTCCGTGTCCGTCATTGACACCAAGACCAACCGCGCCCAGGCGATCATCAAGGTCGGCCAGAACCCGAACGATATGGTGCTGGCCAAAGACGGCCGCCTGTTTGTGGCCTGCTCCAACGAGAACTCCGTGTATGTAGTAGACACAAAATCGCTCCGCCCCGTGGAGGTGATCTCCACGGCCATGTACAAGATGGCGCCGGTCGGCTCGACGCCCAATGCGCTGGCGCTGGACCCCACCGGCAAAATGTTGTTCGTCGCCAACGCCGATAACAACAACGTCGCCGTCATCAACGTCAGCGACGATGACGCCTCGCACGTCGCCGGCTTTATCCCCACCGCGTGGTATCCCTCCGCGCTCACTGTCTCTCCCGATGGCAAGTCGCTGTATGTTGGCTCCTCCAAGGGCCTCGGCGGTTACCCCAACGTCCAGGGACCGACCAGCCCTCTGGCCCCGCAGGACGGGCGCTCCCGCCACATCGGCGCTCTGCAGCAGGGCTCCCTCAGCGTGATCCCGCTTTCCAATCTCAAGAGCGAAATCCGGGCCCACACCCGCCAGGCCATGGCCAACTGCCCCTACAACGACGACATGCTGGCCAAGGCCAAGCCGTCCGCTACCGGCCCTTCCATCGTGCCCCAGCAGGTCGGCGAAGGCTCCCCGATCAAGCACGTCATCTACATCATCAAGGAGAACCGTACCTACGATCAGGTCTTCGGCGATATGCCCAAGGGGAACGGCGATCCCCGGCTCTGCATCTTCGGCCGCCAGGTCACCCCCAACCAGCACCGGCTCGCCGAAGAGTTTGTCCTGCTGGACAATCTCTACTGCGACGGCGAAGTGTCGGTCGACGGCCACTCCTGGTCCAATTCCGCCTATGCCACCGACTTTAACGAGAAGCGCTGGCCTCCGCAGTATGGCGGCCACAGCGTAGCCGTCACGGGTCCCGCCAACGTGCCTTCTTCCGGGCATATTTGGGATCTCGCCGCGCGCAAAGGACTCACCTACCGCTCATATGGCGAGTACGCGCAGCGCGTCAGCGACGGTTCGCAGATGGATGCCGCCCCCGGCATCGCCGGCTTGGTCGGACACGTGGCGCCCAAGTTCCGCATCCCGGGGATGCGCGATACCGACAACGTCAAGGTCTTCATCGAGGAGTTCGACCAGTTCGAAAAGAACTACAGTTCCCCCGACCCCACCCTGCGCCTTCCCAACTATGTCGTCATGAGCCTCGGTGAGAACCACACCCAAGGCACGCGCCCCGGAGCGCCCACGCCGTCCGCAGCGGTGGCGAACAACGACTGGGCAGTGGGTATGCTGGTGGATCGCGTCACCCACTCCCGTTACTGGCCCGAGACCGCCATCTTCATCATCGAGGACGACGCCCAGAACGGCCCCGACCACGTGGACGCCCGTCGCACCACCGCCCTGGTGATCTCACCCTACACGAAGCGCCACGCCATCGACTCCGTGCTCTACACGACCTCTTCGATGATCCGCACCATGGAGCTCCTGCTCGGCCTTCCGCCCATGACGCAGTATGACGCCGCCGCTCTCCCCATGTACGCCTCGTTCACCACCAAGGCGGATCTCACCCCCTACACCCAGTTATCCCCTCTGATCGATGTGAACGCCCGCAACACGGCCACCGCCTGGGGCGCTCGTGAGTCGCTGGCCATGGATTTCTCCGACTACGACCGGACGCCCGAGTTGGAGCTCAACGAGATTCTCTGGAAGTCGGTGAGAGGGGCGAAATCGGAGATGCCGCTACCCATGCGGCGGTTTCATTTCCGGTACTGAGCGGCACTGTGATAGACTGGCTGCACAGTGCGCGGCTTATTTCATGCGGGCGTGGTGGCGAGCTTCCTCCTCTCATTCGCGCAGGCCCCCTTTCAGCACACGCACCGCAGCGACCCTCACCACGAGCACGCTCAAGGGTTTGTGCATACTCACTGGAACACCCTTCCAGCCCAGGGGGCCGCGTGGGAGGCCGACGACCACGATTCCGATGTGAGGATGCTGGATTGGCTGGCCGGTGACGGGAGCTCTCCGGTTCAGTTCGTCGTTACTCTCCCAGAGTCCATCGTGCCACCCGCTCTCTCCGTCCACGTGGCGCGCATTCCCGAGCCTGCCACGCGCAGCCATGATCCGCCGGGACGGCTGCTCTTCGTTCCTCGAGGTCCACCTACGCAACCTTCCCGTTAGGCGCGCTCTTCGTGTGCGTCTCTGGCGTTCCATCGTAACAAGCTAATTTTGTCGAGGTGGCTCCATGGTGTTGCCTGGTCGTGCCGCCACTTCCGCGCTGTTGCTGGCCGTGCTCGCGGGCTTGGGGCAGGCGCAGGAGTGGACCGAAGCTGCTGTTGTTGAAAAGTTCTTGGATCAAAGTCCGTTAGCCCGCGAGGCCCGCGCTCGGGTAGCAATCGCTCAGGCGGAAGCACGAGGGCGGTCTCTCTATTCCAACCCGAGCGTTAACTACACCCGAGAGGGCGCTGGACTGACAGAGTTCTTTCAGGCCGAGCAGGCCGTTCCTATCACAGGCCGGTTGAAGCTGCTGCGGCAAGCCGGAGCCCTGTCGGTCCGGGCGGCCGAGGCGGAGGGGGCCTTTTCTCTCTGGCAAGCGCGGAGCAGCTTGCGGCAGGCGTTTTACCGGGTGCTTGCCTCGCAAGCGAGAGAGGCGGCCTACGCGGCCGGTCTGAAGGACATCGACGGTGTGATCCGCGTTCTTCGCGAGCGGGAGCGCGAGGGGGAAGGCTCGAAGTTTGACCGTCTCCGCACCGAACGCGAGCGCTCCGAGCTTTTGGCCGAGTTGGCGCTGGTGAGAGCCACCACTGCTCTGGTACGGGGCGAGGTGCTTGTTTTTCTCCCGCGGGGCACAACGTTGACGACCGTGTCCGGCCAAATCGAGACGATCCTTCCGGCGCCCCGCCCGGCGGAACTCCTGCCGCGGGCCTTGGCCGCTCGCGAAGACTATCGCGCCGAACAGCGCAGAATGGAGCAGTACCAGTTGGAACAGCGAGCGGCGGAACGGCTGCGGATTCCAGAGCCGGTGGTGAGCGCAGGACTGAAGCGGGCGGACGTGGGACCGAGCAACATCGCCGCCGGACCGGTCGTGGCCATCACCGTCCCCCTGCCCCTTTTCAACCAGGGGCAGTCGGAAGTCGCTCGGTACTCCGCCGAGCAGGAGCGGGCGTCTGCCCGGCTCCAGGCGCTTTCACAACGGATCGGCGCGGGCATCGAGAGCGTGGCTCAAGCGTTTCAAGTCCGCCTACAGGCGCGAGACGAGTACCGCCGGGGGCTGGCGGAGACCGGACCGGAGCTGATCCGTATCGCCACCGTGGCCTACCAGGAGGGCGAGATCGGAATCCTCCAAATTCTGGATGTTCATCGAGTACAGCGACAGGCGCAGTTGCGAATGGTGGACCTCCACGCCGCCGTGAAAGAAGCACAGATCGAATTGGAGCGGGTGGTGGGAGAGGAGTTTGGCAAATGAAGCGGCTCTTGTGTTTGGTGACAGTGATGGTCACCGCAGGGTGCCAGAAGCAGACTGAGAGCGTCAGCAAGGCGTCCGAGCCGGAATTACGTCCGGAAAGCATGACCAACTGGACGAGCAAGACGGAGCTCTTCATGGAATACCCGCCCCTGGTCGGTGGCCAGACGAGCCGCTTCGCCATTCATCTGACCCGGCTCGATAACTTCAAGCCCCTGGCGAAGGGCAACGTCGAGGTTCGGCTGACGATCAAGGGCGGAAAGCCCGAGTCCTTCAAGACTGAGGGTCCCTCTCGTCCCGGAATTTTTGGTGTCGATGTAAAGCCCTCTCGAGCCGGTAAGTTCCTGGTATCGGTACATCTCAGCGGTGAAGGGATCACCGATGTACATGATCTCGGTGAAATTGCCTCCGCCGAGACGAAGGCGGCGGCAACTCACGAGCACGGACCGGGTACCGAGGAAAAGATTGCCTTTCTCAAGGAACAACAATGGACGCTCGATTTTGGGACGGCGATCGTGGAGGCCCGGCGGCTGCAATCCAGTCTCCGGGCGCCGGCGGAAGTGATTCCGCGCTCCGGGGGAGAAGCCGAAGTAACGGCTCCGTTCGGCGGGCGGCTGGTGGCGACCTCCAACCTGCCAGTCATCGGCGAGCTGGTTACGCAGCGCCAGGTTCTCGCCAACCTCCTGCCGCCAACGAGCTCGCCCAGCGACCTGGCCTCACTGGAATTGGGAAAGGACGAAACCAGCGCGGCGCTTCAGCTCGCGCGGAAGGACCGGGAGCGGGCCGCGCGGCTGGTCGCGTCCGGAGCCGCGCCAGCGAAGCGCCTGGAGGAAGCTCGGACCGTCGAAGTCACAGCCGAGGCGCGTCTGCACGCGGCGGAGGCGCGGCTGGCGCAACACCAGTCCTCCAGCGCCGCGGAAGCGAACCCCTTGGGAGCAAAGTTGTTTGCGCTCCGCGCTCCTATATCGGGGATTGTTCTAGAGACAGACGCGGCGCCTGGTATGAACGTTAGAGCCGGCCAAAGCCTTTTCAAGATTGTCGATGTGGATACGGTCTACGTTTCGGCCGTTGTTCCGGAGGCCGAACTTCCTCAAGTCAGAAACCTCAGCGGCGCGGAACTGGAGACGCCCGGCGAGGACCAGCCGCGGCGTTTGCAGCGTTTGATTACGATCGGGCGGGTGGTGGACGAAGCCTCGCGGACGTTTCCCGTAATCTATGAGCTCGATAACCGCGATCGCCGCGTCGCCATTCATCAATCCGTGCACGTCCGGCTGCTCACCACCGCCGCCAGCGTAGCCCCGGTAGTTCCCGAGTCTGCTCTGGTGGACGACGGCGGCCGGCCCGTGGTCTTCATCCAGCAAGCGGGCGAGACCTTCTTGCGCAGACCGGTCAAGCTCGGCATTCGGCAAGGCGGCCTGGTGCAGGCGCTCGAGGGGGTCTCTCCCGGCGAGCGGGTCGTCATCCGGGGCGCGCATCTGGTCCGTCTGTCCGCTATGTCGAGTCAAGTGCCGGCGCACGGGCATGTCCACTAAGGGGGAGAGGGGATGCTCGACTCGCTAATCCGCTGGTCTTTGTATCACCGGGCGGTCGTTCTTTTTCTAGTGGCGGTCTTGCTGCTGTGGGGCGGGTACGCCCTCCGGGACATGCCCCTCGATGTCTTGCCGGATCTGACCGCGCCCACCGTGACGATTCTTGTGGAGGGCCGCGGCATGGTTCCGACCGAGATGGAGTCGCTCGTCACATTTCCCATCGAGTCGGCGATCAACGGCGCGCCCGGTGTTCGCCGGGTGCGATCGGCCACCGCGGTCGGGGTTGCCGTGATCTGGGTGGAGTTCGAGTGGGGTCAGGAGATCTATCGCGCCCGGCAGATCGTCAATGAGAAGCTCTCGCTGGTTTCGGCGTCCCTGCCTCCCAACGTCGACCAGCCGTTTCTCGCGCCCATCTCCTCCATCATGGGTGAGATTCTCTTCATCACGCTCGAATCGGACCGGCACTCGGCCATGGAGGTGCGCACGGTCGCGGACACGGTGCTGCGCCGGCGAATACTGGCGACGCCCGGCGTGGCGCAGGTGGTGCCCACGGGCGGCGAACAGAAACAGTACCAGGTGCTCGTCTCGCCGGAGTCGCTGCAGCGGTTCTCGATATCGCTGGGGGAAGTGGAAGCGGCGCTGCGTCAAGGAAGTCAAAACTCCTCCGCAGGCTTTCGCGTGGCGGGCGGGCAGGAATATCTGATTCAGGGGGTGGGCCGCGCGTCTTCGGAAGAAACGATTGGGCAGATCGCGGTGACCTCGCGCGCGGGACGCCCGATCTTCATACGGGACGTCGCCCAAGTGAGGATTGGTCCGGCCTTGAAGCGCGGTGAAGGCTCCCACAATGCCACCCCTGCGGTGGTGTTGGGAATCCAGAAACAGCCGGGCGCGAACACGCTGGAGCTCACGCGCCGGCTGGACGTCACCCTGGATGAAATCCAGAAAAGCTTGCCGATGGGAATGAAGATCGATAAGCAGGTGTTCCGCCAGGCGGACTTTATCGAGAGGTCGCTGGAAAATCTGACCAGAGCGCTGCGGGATGGCGCGTTTCTCGTCGTGATCGTCGTCGCGCTGTTTCTCATGAACGTGCGAGCCGCCATCATCACCCTGCTGGCCATTCCGATCTCGATGGTAACGGCGCTGCTGATCATGCACTGGCTCGGATTCACCATCAACAGCATGAGCCTGGGAGGTCTCGCCATCGCCATCGGTGAGCTGGTGGACGACGCCATCATCGATGTCGAGAACGTCATGCGACGCCTCCGGGAGAATACACGGAAGCCAGAGGAAGAGCGGCTTCCCGCCCTGGAAGTCATCTATCGAGCCAGCAAAGAGATTCGCGGATCGGTGGTATTCGCTACGGTGATCGTTGTTTTGGTGTTCCTGCCGCTTTTTGCTTTGAGCAGCGTGGAGGGCAGGCTGCTGGCGCCGCTCGGATTCGCCTATGTCGCCAGTCTCACGGCGTCGCTTGTGGTGGCCTTGACGGTTACGCCCGCGCTCTGTTCGGTCCTTCTGCCTAACGCCAAGTCAATTCTCCGTGGACGTGAGCCGTGGCTCGTGAAACAGCTCAAAAAAGTGTACCGGCCCTCACTGCGATGGTCGCTGGATCATCCTTGGCTGGTAGTCGTTCCCTCGATGCTTCTGCTGGCAGGGGCCGGGATAGCGCTCTTTCACACCGGACGGGCCTTCCTGCCCGAGTTCAATGAGGGCACTCTTACCATCAGCGCGGTGACGCTGCCGGGCACCAGTCTTGCGGATTCCGACAATCTGGGCAGAGGCTTGGAAAGGATACTGCTGGGCGTCCCCGAGGTCGTCTCGACGGCCCGGCGGACCGGGCGAGCCGAACTCGACGAACACGTCCAGGGCGTGGAGTCCGCCGAGCTGGACGTGACGCTGCAAATGAAACAGCGCCCGAAACAGAAGGTTTTGGCGGAGATCCGAGAACGTGTCACTCTGCTCCCCGGCATGAACGTCACGGTCGGGCAGCCTATTTCGCACCGGATCGATCACATGCTTTCGGGCACCCGCGCTAACATCGCAGTCAAGATTTTTGGCGATGATTTGACGGTGTTGCGATCCCTGGCCCGCCAGGTGGAGGCGGTTATGAAGGGCGTCCCGGGTGCCGTCGACCTGAGTGTCGAGCAGCAGACAGACATTCCCACTGTTCGCATCCAGGTCCGTCCGGAAGATGCAGCGCGCGTCGGCTATACACCCGGTGAGGTCGCTGCCAGGATTCAAACGGCTTTCGTCGGCAACGAAGTCAATCGCGTGCTGGAAGGACAGAACAGCTTCCCGCTGGTCCTGCGATATCCAGAGGCGCGCCTGCAGGATCTGCGAGTGATTGGGCGCACGCTGATCGACTCACCCTCCGGGGCGAAGGTCCCTTTGGATGCCGTGGCCGACATCTACGAGGATCGCGGTCCCAACTTCATCAGTCGGGAAGGCGTGCAGCGGAAAATCGTCGTGCAGTGCAACGTCGGCGGGCGGGACCTGCGGGGCGTCGTCGATGAGATCCGTGCCGCTATTGGCCCAAAGGTCAAGTTGCCACCAGGCTACCGGGTAGAGTATGGAGGGCAGTTCGAAAGCGAAGCGGACGCCTCGCGCCGTCTGGTCCTCCTGGGCGGAGGGGTAATCGCCGGCATTCTGCTGATTCTGGCCACGGCGTTTCATTCCACGCGAGACGCGTTGATCATTATGGTGAACCTGCCCCTGGCGCTGGTCGGCGGCGTCGCGGGGGTATACCTGGCTGGAGGCATACTTTCGGTGGCGTCGATCATTGGCTTCATCACGCTCTTTGGTATCGCCACACGCAACGGCATCATGCTGGTCTCGCATATTCGGCGCCTGCGGGAGGTCGATGGCGTGACCGACCTGCGCCAGGCCGTGATGCAAGGGGCATCGGAGCGCCTGGCGCCAATCCTCATGACGGCGCTGGCAGCGGGATTGGCGCTGGTTCCGATCGCCGCCGGCATGGGCAAGCCCGGCAGTGAGATTCAAGCGCCGATGGCCATGGTGATTTTATTCGGCTTGCTGACCTCCACGGCTTTGAACATGCTGGTCGTTCCGGCCGTTTACCAGGCAGTTGCACGTCGATCGAGCACTACCACAAGTCCAATGGAAGCGGTGAGCGAGCCATGAATCGAATCCTGACAATCGCCATCACGGCCCTGGATCTGCGGGCGCAGCGATTCTCCACCGGCTGGTGCGCGATGCCCGTGTGGCTGCCGTCTGCCGTGCCGGATAGCGGCAACAGGTCACTACTTGCGCGGGTTCAAAGCGCTTAGGGCCGCCATGTTCTTGGGGTTGAACTTGTAGTACCGCTCCAGCGTCTGGCGCACCTTGGCCGCTTGATTCGCCTGGAAATAGATCTCCGTGAGCATCTGGTAGGCACGTTCCAGCGACGGATCCAGCTCGATGGCCCGCTCGAGTTGCTGGGCCGCCCGCTCGCTCTGGCCCGCCTCCTTACAGGCCGCCCCTAGATTCACGTAGTAGGGAACGTAGCCGGGACGGAGACGAAGCGCTTGCTCGAATAGTCGGATCGCCTCACTGCTCCGGCCGCTGCCGAGTAGCGCCAGGCCCAAGGCTGTGGCTACGGCGGGATCCTCGGGGAAGGCCTGGCGCGCTTCTTCCAGCAGGCGCATTCCTTCATACATATACGCGGCGCTCTGGCGACGTTCCGCCGCCGCCACATAGGCCAAGGCCAGATTTCTTTTCGCCAGCGGGCCGGCCGGTTCGCGCCAAGCCACCAGTTTGGCGGCCGGCGCTGTCGCTTCGGTCATCTGCGGTCGCCGCAAGATGCGGTGATCCGTGAAGGCGGTGTGCCCGCCATCCTGGGCCGGGCGGCGGAGCATATGGCAGGTCACGCAGTCCTCCGACGGACCGGGATGGGTCCTTACCAGCGCTTCACCGTGACAGGCCAGGCACCGCGTCCGATAGTACTGTCGGGGCTGGGCCGGCTTCTCGTGCGGGTCGTGACAGGAGCCGCACCACATCTTCGTCCCGCTCCGGACGGCGCAGGTGCTGCGGGCGAGCTGCTCGGCGTGGCTTACCACCTTGAAAACCGGGCTGGCGTTCACGTATACGGTGAACACTTCTTCCAGCTCCTGGCCGGGCCGGAAGTCGCCGAAATGGCGGCCGGGGTTTTCAATGCGCGCCTCCCCTCCCAGGTGGCACTGCTCACAGATGCTGTCCCGGGCCCGGGCGGAAAGTTTGCGCGGATTGATGATGTTCGTGGAAGAAGGCCCGCGCGCGTGGGCCTCGGCCGGCCCGTGGCAGCGATCGCAGGAGATTCCTTCCTCTGTAAACGGCGGGTTCTGATACCGGTTTACTGTTTCGGCCACCGGTCGCGGGCGGCCGGAGTGACACAGCAGACACTCCGCCGTGACCGGCCTGGTAAAGTCCGGAGTGCGGTCATTTTCGTACCCGGGCGCCATATCCCACAGTTTGCGTCTCGAGTAGTAGGAAACAGGCGATTGGAAGAGGTAGTCCCCCACCCGTACCAGGTAGCCGAAGGCATGGTTCCCGGAGCCGATGACGTAGTCGACGGCATGTTCCACCGTGACGCCGTGGCGCTCCAATTGCTGGAGCGCCGGACGGAGGACGAAGCGGCTGCCCGAGAGCTCGTGGGTGAAGCTGCCGGAGGGCTGATTGACGGGACGCCCCAGCGAAGTGGCCATGGCTGTTTTGGCGTATCCGCTGACCTGGGCGGGGTGACAGGAAACGCAGAGAACGGCAGCAAGCTGCGGGAGCATCATGCGCCGCGGTACTTTTCGACGGCGTTCTCGTCCAGCGTCACGCCCAAGCCGGGTTTCTGGGGTACCCGGTAATAGCCGCTCTCCATCGTAAAGGGCTCCACCATGAAATCATCCTCCAGGCAATGAGTGATGGCGATGGTGTACTCGATGCCCGGGTAGGCTGCCGCCTGGTGCGCCTGGAATACCTGGGCCAGGCCGCTTTGAATCCCGTACTCCACCCACAGCGGGATCCCGGTTACCTCGGCCATCAGGGCCCGCTGCTCCATCGTCCGCCCCAGGGGGCCGCCGATCACCCAGGCCTGCACCAGCCCCTCCCGGACGAACGTCATCGGCTCGGGCGCCAGGTGTTCGGCCACCACTAGCGGCGACTGGCCCTTGAGCGCTCGAAATCCCGCTACGTCCCGGTAAGCGATCGGCGACTCCACCGCGAAGTAGTTCGGAAACTCCCCCAGCTTGCGCATGAAGTGCAGCGCCCGCGACGGCGAGGTCCACGACGAGTTGGCGTCCGCCCAAAAACGGTAATCCTTGGGAACCTCGGCGCACATCGCCGCCGCCTGCTCGAGGGGATCCTGCCACGGCCGGGCCTTCACCTTGTGCACCCGGTAGCCGAGACTCGCCCCCAGCTTCGCTTCCTCCGCCATCAGTTTCGGTGGCAGGCAGTGCGACCACCAGGTTTGGAACACGCGCGGCTTGGGATTCGGAGAGAGCAGCCGGCAGGCCGGCAACCCGGTGGCCTTGCCCAGCACGTCGTAGACGGCCATGAGTATCCCGCTGATGCCGTCATCGTGCAGGAACTCCCAGGGTGACCGGCCCATCATTCTCTTCAGAATCGCCTCGGCCGGAGCGGCGCCCACCAGCGCCTCCCCTACTCCGATGATCCCCTCATCCGTATGCAGCCTTACAAAGACCGGGTCGTAGTGAGTCTGAAACCGGCCCTGGAGGCGATAACTCTCCTCCCAGGCCGCCCGCACCCGCCCGGCCATGGGCACCTTAGTTGGCATTACCTCGTACTTGGTGAACCGCAGCTTCTGTACGGAGGCCGGCGCCGCCGGCAGCAGGCTGCCGGCTCCCAGCATCCCCAAGGACTTCAAGACTCCGCGTCGGTCGAACGACATGGGCGCCTCCAGCGACCCCCTGAGGATACCACTCCCCGGCACGGCCCCAGAACAGCCCTCCGGACCAGGCGTGGCGTTAGGGAGCCGGCGAACCGGCCGGCCGTTCGGCAGTCACCTCGGGTTCATGTTCCGGCGGCAGCCAGCGCTCCAGGGCGCTGCGGAGGTCCTGCAGGCTGGCCGGCTTGGTGATGTAGTCATCCATACCCGCCGCGAAGCAGCGGTCGCGGTCGCCGGCCATGGCATTGGCGGTCATGGCGATGATAGGGAGCCGGCGTCCCGCCAGGTGGCGGCGCCGGATCTCGGCGGTGGCCTGATAGCCGTCCATCTCAGGCATCTGACAATCCATAAACACCAGATCGTAGGGGCGTCTCTCCAGCATTTCCAGCGCTTCTTTGCCGCTGGCCGCCACATCCACGCGGGAGCCGAGTCTCTCGAGCATCTTAACGGCGATACGCTGGTTCACTTCGTTGTCCTCCGCTAAGAGAACCTGCGCGGCCACCGCGGGGAGCGGCGCTTGGGGGCGCCTGTGGTCCGGGCTGGGGGCGCTCGTCCCGGGTGCGGCGAGCACGCTTCCCAGAACCTCCAGCAACTGCCCCAGCCGGACCGGCCGGAACAGGTAGTGGGTCGATGCGGCCGCCGTGATGCGTCGGGCTTGGTCCATACCGTCGAGAGAGGTCAGCGCCACGAGCGCGGTATCCCGCAGGGGCTCGGCTTGAAGAGCCTGCGCCAACAGTGCCCCGTCTCCCGCAAACAGACCACAGTCGGCTAACAGCACCCGGAAGGGCTCACCACGCTGGCGGGCCTCGCGAAGCCGCCGCACGGCCTCTTCTCCCGAAGCACAACTCTCTACGCGCAGTCCCAGAGAGGCGATTTGCTCCTCGAGCACCCGTCGGCTGGGCTCATATTCCTCTACGAGCAGCGCCTTCACCGGGTCCCAAGCGGGCAGGTGAGCGCGCCAGTCCAAAGCTTCCGGATCCTGTGGCAGATCGACCACAAACCAGAACGTGGAGCCCTGGCCGAGGCTGCTACGCACCCCCATCTGGCCGCCCATCAGCCCGACCAGTTGACGGCAGATGGCCAGTCCCAGGCCCGTACCCCCATACCGGCGGGTGGTGGAAGCATCGGCCTGCACGAACTTTTCGAAGATCTGCTCGGTTTTGTCGGGAGCGATCCCGATGCCGGTGTCCTCCACGGAGAGTTGCAGGCGGGCTTCGTCCCGGGTCTGGCGCTCGCACTCCACGTTGATCAAGAGGTGACCGTGATGAGTGAACTTGACGGCGTTGCCCACCAGGTTGGTGAGCACCTGGCGGAGTCGGCCGGCGTCGGCGATGAGGCGGCGCGGGGCGCCGGGGGCGTAGCGAACGATCAGGTCCAGGCCCCGCTTGTGCGCTACCGGGGCCATCAGGCACGCCACGTCCTCCACCACCAGGCCCAGGTCGAAGGGAGCGGCCTCGATGCTCAGCTTGCCCGCTTCGAGGCGGGAGTAGTCCAGGATGTCATTAATAAGATTTAAGACGGCTGCGGCGGAGCTGCGGATCGTTTCACCGCACTCGCGCTGCTCCGGCGTGAGGTCGGTTTCCAGCAGGACCTCCATCATGCCCATCACGCCGTTCAGGGGCGTCCGGAGTTCGTGGCTCATACCGGCCAGGAAATCCCCCTTGGCGCGGCCGGCGGCCTGAGCCGCGATGGCGGCCCGGTTCAAGGCCTCGGCCACCAGGTTCACCTCGCGCGCCGAAGAGCGGGTCGAGAAATCCCCAGGCAACTGGCCGGTCGGCTCGCTTTGCTGCACGCGCGCGATCAAATCCCCCAGCGGCTTGGAGATCAGCCGCGCAGCGGCCACCGACAGTAACAGCACCAGCGCCACCCCACTGGCCCCAATCTCGAAAAAGACGCTCGCAAAGCCGTGCGTGAACCGGCCCAGCGCCGCGTCGAGAGACTGGAAGCTGAGCAGTTGGTAGGCCGGGCCGAACTCGGCCCGGACCACCGGGGTGACCAGATAGGTTTGCCCGGACACCTCGATTTGACACGTGTCGTCGAGGTGCGGGCAGCGCGACTGAAGCTGGCGCTCGATTTGCGAAAACAGGGAGCCGGGGAAAGTGGTCAGCACGATCCTCTGGTTGCGGAGCAGCCCCGCCTCGCCGGCCAGGCCGAAAGAGGTCAGGTCGAACTTACTGCCTACTGTGAGGGTGCCGAGATTCTCACCCCGCAGATTGATAGGAGCGGTGAGCACTTCGTACAGGATTCCCTGCACGGTGAGAAGGGGGGATTCCCCCAGCGGAGGCCCCAGGGAGTCCGGGGCCACGCCCTCCCGGTTCGGTCCGGCGACCCCGGCGATGGACCGGCGACTCGCATCGGCAACGATCAAGACGTCGTAGTCCAGCAGACCGCCCAGGTCGCGTAGCTGATCCTCGATCGTGCGGCGGATCTGCGGGCGGGAGGGGTGGCCGGGCGGCACCTCGCGGAGCAGGCCGAGACCCGCCTTCAACTCCGCCTGCTCGCTCAGAACCGCTACCAAACGCCTGGTCCGGCTCTTGTGCTGCACGTTGACCTGATCCAGCACGGCCTCCGTGCGATGGATGGACTCCCTCAAACCTTCCTTGATTCTGGCCCGGATAGCAGCGTGGATGACAAAAAAACTGACTCCCAAGGCCAGACACAGGGGAACGAAGGACAGCAGGAACGTGCGGACGCCCAACGAGAGCACGATCCGCGCCGGCGAACGTTTCCCGGGGGCGGGCGTAACGGTAGGCCGGCCTTCCACTCTTACTCTATCGGCCGGGGCGTCGTTCGCCGTGTAGATTCATTTCAAGCTTCTCGGGCGGGCAGCCGATAAGTGTTCACAGGGTCAGATTGGCTCCGTGCGAATGAAAGCAAACATCCTGGTGCTGGTACTTGCGTTAGGAGCGGGAGGCCGCGCCCAGGCGGGAGAGATTAGCGGCAGGATCATCATAGGCAAGCCCCTGACCAAGCAGCGACTGGCCTTTGCCCCCTATCAGGCGCGGGGCTTGTTCGTGGCCTCCCCAGACGCCAAAGAAACCGGCGGCGAAGAGTTCAACCGCATGGCGGTTTACCTGGAAGGGGCAGGCCTGCGCGCGGGCGAGCCTGCCCAGGCGGAACTCCGCCAGGAAAAGCGCCAGTTCACCGCAGAAGTTCTGATCGTCCCGGCCGGCTCGACGGTGATCTTCAGCAACGGAGACCCGATTTTTCACAACGTGTTCTCCCTTTCCAAGGCCAAGCAGTTCGATCTGGGCTACTACCCCATGAACGAGTCACGGTCCCAGAGGTTGGATAGGCCGGGGATCGTGCAGGTGTACTGCCATATCCACCGGGAGATGACCGCGGCGGTGGTGGTAGCGCCGAGCGCCTGGTACGCGCTGCCGGAAAAGAACGGCCGGTTTCTCTTGTCAGCGGTCCCGGCCGGCACGCATCAGGTAGTAGTGTGGCACAAGTCGGCGGGCTTCTTTCGCCAGCGGGTGGAGGTTCCGGCCGAGGGGACGGTCGAGATAACTATCCACGTGCCGATACGCCAGGCAGGACCGCAACCCTGAGGGACTACTCATGAAGACAACCGTCTGGTGTGGCGCGCTCCTGTCGTGCGCGGCCTGGGCCGCTGAGCAAGCAGACCTCGGCTTTGCGGTGCCGGCCACCCTGACGGGCGGAGTCATACATACGCACCGCTTGCAGTCGGAGGACTCCGACGCGTCGCCCGTAGCTCCCGCCTTCCGGACGATGTGGTATCCCACGCTGAAGCTCGGCTCGCACTGGTTCGCTTCCGCTTCGATTCAGGTGAGCTCGGAGCCGTTCTTCTACTTCCAGTCCTACGAGTCCGAACGCAAGGTTTATACCACCCTGATTCAGGGCTACGCGGGCTATACCAGGAGCGGGGAGAAAAACTCCGACACCGTAAAGACCGGCAAGCTGATCTCCGCCTTCGGCTCCTTCCCGTTACGGTACGATGACGAGGTCAACCCGCTTATCGACGTGCCCCTCGGCTATGGGTCGGCCGAATATGGACCGCTAGACTACCCGGTGACGCTTTACGGCCAGCCGGGCGTGGAGGTCAGCGTGAACCTCGACCGGCTGGATGCCCGCGCGCAGTTCGTGAACAGCTCCCCGGCGAACCCCCGGCCTCTCTTCGCCGGCGGCCAGACCCCCAACTGGGTGGGCGGGGCGGGCTACACCATTCGCCAGGGCTTCCGGGTGGGCGGCTCCCTCTATCGCGGGGGTTTCCTGACGGACCTGAGACCTCGCCTGCCGCCGGATAATCCGCGGGACTTCCCGGCCACCGGCGCCGGCGTCGAGGTGCAATGGAGCCGCGGGCACTGGGGCGTCAACGCGGAATGGCAGCGCTTCCATTTTCCGTATCCGCGCTGGCCGGTGAACCCCACTTTGAAGTTCGGCTACGTGGAAGTGAAGCGGACGCTTCATCCCCGGCTCTACGTGGCCACCCGCGTGGGCTATAACACCTACAGTACCCGGCAGACGTCCAGAGAGCCGCTCCCCGTCGTGTTCGAGCCGAACCGCCAGGCTTACGAGTTAGTCGTTGGTTTTCGCTTGAACCGTTCGCAGTTCCTGAAGGTCGGGTACGAGTGGCTGCACAAGGACGGCATTCCCGGCACGCGCGAAAATGTGTTCGGCGTGCAGTTTGTCACGACGCTGCAGCCCTGGTCGAAGGTCTTCAGCCGAACGCCTTCCGCAGCACGGCCAGGCTCTTAGGCACCGCCGTCTCCGGCGACTCTTTCCCTTCCATCTCCAGCGATACCCAGCCGTGGAAGCCTCCCTGCCGCAGAATCCCGGCGATCCGCTGATAGTCCAGATCCAGCGTGTACCACTCCCCGCCGCCATAGTACGTCTTCGCCTGGACGATCGACGCCTGCGACGCCAGTTTGGCGATCCCCTCGTAGGGATCGCCCGGATAGTTGCCCGTATCCAGGTTGATCCCCAGCCACGGCGACTTCACCGTCCGCCAGATTCGCAGCACCACCTCCGGATCGGTGGTCAGGCCCCAGTGGTTTTCCAGCGCCAGGATCACTCCGGCCTTCTCGGCATGGGGCAGGCATTCCTGGATCGACTCCACGCACCACCGGATCCCGTCTTCGTTCGTGTACCCGGCGAGAGGAGGCTCGTTTCCCTTCACCTTCATGAGGTCGTCGAACGACGCGACCGTTTTCCAGCGCCCCGAATTCAGGCGGACCGCAGGAATCCCCATCTGCGCCGCCAGGTCGATGCAATGCTTGGTATGGCGATATGCTTCTGGCGGTCCTCCGCCTTGGGGAAGACGAAGTCCTGGTGAATGGACAGCATCGGCAGCGCTAGGCCGTTGCGGAAGGCGGCCTGCTTCAGGCGGTTCAGGTAGGCGGTCGACTCCTCGGCCATCTGCCGGTGCAGGATCTCGACCCCCTCGAAGCCCAGCCGCGCGGCCTCCTCGATCACTTTCTCCACCGGATACTTCTCGGTCCGAAAGTGCCAGTAGGAATAGGTAGATACCGCCAGCCGGATCCGCCCCGGCTGGGCCGCGCTTTGGCCGAGCGCCGAACCCGCCAGCGCCAGCCCCAAAAGTTCACGTCGAGATGTCTTCATTGCCTGCCTCCGTAGAGTTTCATTTTGGCCCACCGGCGCCCGAGCAATTCACCACCAAGACACAAAGAGCACAAAGGTTTTCCGCTTGGTGTTCTTAGTGTCTTGGTGCCTTGGTGGTGAATTGCGGGGTGCATGACAGGCCCTTCATTCCGCTTCCCGCGTGTACTTTCTGCCGCCCGTCGGGGCTGATCTCCGGGTTGGCCGCCGTCCGCCAGTCCCAAAGCGTGTCGGTGGTCAGGACCTGGACGCCCGCCGCGCGAACCGCCCCGGCCAGGCACAAAATCAGGAGGATCTTTCGCATGGAACTCCCTTCTCCGCTCCGGCTACTCTATCATAGGTCGGAATGGCCAACTACTGGGCCGGCGTGGACGGCTGCCGCGGGGGCTGGGTCCTGGCGATGATCAACTCCAGCCGCGCGCTGGCCGAGTTACGCGTGTTCCGCACCTTCGCCGAGGTCGCCATCGAAACCGCCCGGGCGCGCCTCACCCTCCTCGACATCCCCATCGGTCTGCCGTCGGCGGAGTCCCCGCGCCCGCGTCTGGCCGACCGCATCGCCCGGGAAAACCTCGGCCCGCGCTTCTCCTCGGTCTTCCCCGTCCCCTGCCGCGAAGCGGTGTGGGCGGACGACTACCAGACCGCCTGCGACCGCAACCAGCGCATCCTCAGCCAGCGGCTGAGCAAACAGTCCTGGGGCATCTGTCCCAAGATCCGCGAGGTGGACGCCGTTTTTCGCCTCGATCCCAGGCTGCAGCAACGGATTCGCGAGACCCATCCGGAGCTGTGCTTCCGCTTGTTGAACCACAGCCGGCCGCTGGAGAATCCCAAGAAGACGCGCGCCGGCCTGCGCATCCGCCGCGAGCTGCTGCGAGGCTTCGCCGCCAACCTCGACACCGCCTTGCGCCAGATCCGCGGCGCCCGGCCCGACGATCTGCTGGACGCCGTAGTGGCCGCCCTGGTGGCCCGCCTCGCCGGCGAGGGCCAGGCGGCCAGCGCCCCCCTGGTCCCCGAAACCGACGCCTGCGGCCTGACGATGGAGATTGTGGGGCTCTGAGTAGAAAAGAAGCTGTTAGCTATCAGCTATTAGCAATCCGTGTTTCTCACCGGCGGGTGATCCTGGTTGCTGACAGCTGGAAGCTAATAACCCATAGCTTCTTTTCACGCGAAATCGCGCAACGCGGCCTCCCGGCCTTCACAGATCTCGAATACCGTGCTCAGCCGCGTGATGTCCAGCACGTGCCGCACCCGCTCGAGCGGCGAGGCCAGTCGCAGCTTCGCCCCCACCTGTCCCAGCGTGGTCAGGCAGCTCACCAGAAACCCGATCCCCGCGCTGTCGACGTACTCCACCCCGGTCAGATCAAACACAAACCGCCGCTCCCCGGCGGCCACCAGCTCCTTCACTGCGGCGCGGCACTGCTCGGTCTGCCGGCCAAAGGTCACCCGTCCCGAAAACGTCACCACCTGCGCGCCGTTGGCATGTTTCTCGATCATGTACTTGAGCATAACGGGTATTCCTTCACCCTATCCTTTGTTCTCGCGCCCGGCAAGCAGGCCACGCGCGTACTTCAGGTTCACGGCCATATCGTTCTCCACCGACTTGGTCGGCGCGCTGGTCTCCAGGTGCGCCCACCCCTGGAATCCTATCCCGGCGATGGCGTCCACCACCGCCGCTATATCGATCTTACCCTGCCCGAGGAAGCCGGGATTGTCCTTCAGATGAAATTCGCAAATACGGTCCCGGCCCAGCCAGCGGATCTCCTTCACTACGTCGTAGCCCTGGTTGGCGGAATTGCCGATGTCGTAGTACACCAGGACCGCCTGCGACCGCGCCCGGTCCACCATCCGCGCGTTGTCCTCGGCCGAGCAGGTGTTCTCCAGCCCCAGGATCACCTGGGCCTTCTCGGCCTGCGGCCCGATCTCGCGCAGGTAGTCGGCCACGTAGTCCATCTCCTCGTGCGTCTGCAGCGCCCCTTGGCCGAAGAACGGCAGCAGGATCACGCGCGCCCCGACGTTCCTGGTGATTGGAATCGAGTCGGCCACCCAGCGCTGTGCCAGTTTGTCGGCCTTTAAGACATTGCGGTGCAGGATGTTCAGGCAGGTGGACGGGATCGGAAGCTTGAGCCGCCGGCCCTCCTCGACATAAGCCTTCTGCGCGGCGGGGTCGCTCAGGGGCAGGCTATCGGTCCCCACGCCGATGGAGATCTCGACGCCGTCAAATCCCAACTTGTGGGCCAAGGCCACGGCGTCAAGTTTGGCCTCTTGCCGGAGGTTCCAGTCGGTCACCCCGATCTTCACGGGGAGGGCTTTGGCTCGCAGGGCCCGGGCCAACAGGGTCCCCGTACCGGCCTGCAACCACTGTCGGCGGTTAAGCATGGAGGGATCTCCTTCCAGCAGACTACTTTACGGCAATCGGTGGGGCTGGCGCAACTCGCCAGAGACCGCTAAGGTTTCCCCTCCACTCGGCCGATATGGAATGGGATATGCTTCGACTTTCTGATCGACGCTTTCCTGATCGACACCTCCCAGGCGGAGGCCGGGCTCGGCGTGGCAATGTCTTGATCGAGTTCGCTCTAGCCTTCCCGCTCCTGTTCCTGCTTCTCTCGGGGATGTACGAATTTGGGTACGCCTTCTATATCTACAACGAGTTACAGAGTGTGGTCCGCACGGGAGTCCGCTACGCGGCAACGGCCGACTTCGATGCGACCGCGGGCGGCGCCGCTTTTCGCACACAGGTGAAGAACATCGTCGTCTACGGAACCACCGGCTCGGGTTCGACGCCTTTGGTGAAGGGCCTGGCCACCTCGCAGGTCAGCGTCACCTGGAACTCCGACGCCGCCGGCATCCCCCAAACCGTCACTGTGGCTGTCTCCAACTACTCCTTCTACGCCGTGTTTGGCACCATTACCATCCCTAACAAGCCACGGGCCACGTTCATTTACCTGGGTCAGTACATCAGCGGTTGAGGTGTTCTATGTATCTTAATGAAAAGAAACGAACTCAATGGGGCAGCACTGCGGTGGAAGGGGCCTTGACCCTGACCGTCTTCCTGGTCACCTTCATCGGCATTATCGACATCGGCTCGGTGTTGTTCCGGATGCAGGGCTTGGCCGAGCGGGCGCGGGCC
>JBGOUV010000085.1:0-19204 GCA_041477815.1 Terriglobia bacterium
CCGGCCACCGCCATCTTCATCAACGGCGACGCGGCCACCCAAGGAACCTGGAAGACGGTTTACGGCGCTCAGGGCTACACTATCGCCAACGGCGCGTCCAGCCTTCCCGCCTACGCCCAGGTAACCCCCGCCGGCCAGAGCAACTATACCTGGAACGGTTCCACCACCGATGTCCGGGCCCTCCAGAAACCCACCACCACCGACCGCCTCGCCTCCACCTGGTACTCCTCCACCAGTTTCACGCTCGACGTCAACCTGACCGACAGCGCGTCCCACCAGGTCGGCCTCTACGCCGTCGATTGGGACCGCACCGGCCGCGCCCAGACCGTCGACCTCCTGGACGCCGTCAGCGGCGCCCTGCTCGACTCCCGGTCGCTCTCCGGCTTCGGCAACGGCCAATGGCTGCTCTGGAACCTCACCGGCCACGTCAAGATCCGCGCCACCCGCACCGCCGCCAACAACGCCGTCATCAGCGGCCTCTTCTTCGACGCCGCGGCCGTGCTGATCCCCGACTTTGCGCTCTCCGCCGCTCCCGCCGCCCAAGGCGTCACCCAGGGAGCCTCCGCCAACTACACCCTCACCGTCTCTCCCTCCGGTGGCTTCAACGGCGTGGTCACTTTCGGCGTCACGGGGCTACCCTCGGGCGCCGTGGGGACCTTCAACTCCAACACCCTGACCGTTGCGACCGCGGCCTCCACCCCCGCCGGCGCCTACCCCCTCACCATCACCGGCACCAGCGGCTCCCTCTCCCATTCGACCAACGTCACCCTCACCGTATCCACCGCCGCCGCCGTGACGTTCGTCAAGACCGACGCCGCCACGCAAGGTACTTGGAAGACCGTCTACGGCGCGGGCGGCTACGCCATCGCCAACAACGCCACCAACTACCCCGCCTACGCCCAGGTCACCCTGTCCGGCCAGACCCCCTACACCTGGGTCGCCTCCACCACCGACGTCCGCGCCCTCCAGAAGGCCGCCGCCTCCGACCGCATCGCCTCCTCCTGGTACTCTGCCGCCAACGTCACCGTCGACCTGAACCTCACCGATGGCGCCGCTCACCAGGTAGCGGTCTACTCGGTCGATTGGGACCGCCTCAACCGCACCCAAACCGTCGAAGTACTGGACGGCGTCACCAATAACGTCCTCGACACCCGTGCTCAATCCGGCTTCGGCAACGGCCAGTGGATCGTCTGGAACCTGACCGGTTACGTCAAGATCCGCTTCACCCGTACCGGCCCCAACAGCGCCGTGCTCAGCGGCATTTTCTTCGACACGGCCATTCCGGTCGTCCCCGACTTCTCCCTCGCCGCCGCCCCCGCCTCGCAAACCATCCCGCAAGGCTCCACCGCCAACTATACGCTCACCGTCACCCCCAGCGGCGGCTTCAACGGGACGGTCAACTTCTCCGCCTCCGGCCTGCCCACTGGCGCCACGGCCTCCTTCACCTCGTCCACTCTGACCGTCACCACTACCCCCTCCACGCCCGGCGGCGCGTATCCCATCACCATCACCGGGACCAGCGGCTCCCTGACCCACTCGACCACGGTCACCCTGGTAGTGACCGCCTCGGCCCCCACCAGCGCCACGTTCGTCAAGACCGACGCCACCACGCAAGGTACTTGGAAGACCGTCTACGGCGCCAACGGGTACGCCATCGCCAACGACGCCACCAACTACCCCGCCTACGCCCAGGTCTCCTTCACCGGCCAAAGCAACTACACCTGGGCCGCCTCCACCACCGACGTCCGCGCCCTCCAGAAGGGCGCCGCCTCCGACCGCGTCGCCTCCGCCTGGTTCTCCTCCACCAACTTCACGGTCGACCTCAACCTGATCGACGGCAACCCGCACCAGGTCGCTATCTACTCAGTCGATTGGGACCGCGTCAGCCGCGCCCAGACCGTCGACATCCTGGACGCCGCCACCAGCGCGGTTCTCGACACCCGCACTCTCACCAACTTCGGCAACGGTGTCTGGACCGCCTGGAACCTCACCGGCCACGTTAAGATTCGCGCCACCAAGACCGGCGGGACCAACGCCGTAATCAGCGGCCTGTTCTTCGACCTCCCAGCCACGGTCGCCCCCGACTTCAACCTGTCCGCCACGCCCACGTCCCAAGGCGTGGTACGCGGGTCCAGCGCCACCTACACGGTCACGGTAACCCCCACCGGCGGCTTCAGCGGCACTGTGAGCTTCGCCGCCTCCGGCCCCCCCGCGGGCGCCACCGCCTCTTTCAACTCGACCACTCTGACCGTTACGACTGCCGTCTCCACCCCCACCGGCAGCTATCCCCTGACCATCACCGGCACGAGCGGCTCTCTCACCCACTCCACAGGCGTCACCCTGGTCGTGACCGCCGCCTCCGCCTCCGCCACGTTCGTCAAGACCGACAGCGCCACCCAAGGTACTTGGAAGACCGTCTACGGCGCGGGCGGCTACGCCATCGCCAACAACGCCACCAGCTACCCCGCCTACGCCCAGGTGACCATGTCCGGCCAAACCCCCTATACCTGGGCCGCCTCCACCACCGACGTCCGCGCCCTGCAGAAGGCCGCCGCCTCCGACCGCATCGCCTCCTCCTGGTACTCCGCCGCCAACTTCACCGTCGATCTGAACCTCACCGACGGCGCCTCCCACCAGGTAGCGATTTACTGCGTCGATTGGGATCGCCTCAACCGCACTCAAACCGTGGAGATTCTGGACGGCGTTACCGGTACAGTGCTCGACACCCGCACCCTGTCTGGTTTTGGCAACGGCCAGTGGGTAGTCTGGAACCTGACCGGCTACGTCAAGATCCGCTTCACTCGCACCGGTCCCAATAGCGCCGTTGTCAGCGGCCTCTTCTTCGATTAGCGGAGCTCCCACCCAGGGCCGCGCTCCGGGACTCGGCGGGGCGCTACCAATCCAAGATCGCCCCATCCGGCGCCCGGGCCACCTGCGAGTGCTGCACCTCGGGCTGATAGGGATGCCGCGCCGCGGCCGCCTCGTCCACCTCGATCCCCAAACCCGGGGCCTCCGGCATCAGCCAGTAGCCGGCCTCCATCCGCAGATTCTGGCGCACCACCTCCCACCGCCACGGTACGTCGGTGAGCATGTCTTCCTGGATCAGAAAATTCGGCGTGGAGAGGGCGAAGTGCAGAGCCACGGCGTTGGCCACCGGGCCCAGGGGGTTGTGCGGGGCGACTCCCATGTAGTAGGTTTCAGCGGCGGCCGCGATCCTTTTGGCCTCGCCTAGGCCGCCGCAGTGGCACAGGTCGGGCTGGATCACGTGGCAGGCTTGCTGCTCGAAGACTTCCCGAAACTGGAACCGCGTCACCAGCCGCTCCCCGGTTGCAATCGGGACTTTCACGGCGCGCTTCACCTCGGCCAGGGCCGCGATGTTCTCGGGCGGCACCGGCTCCTCGCAAAAGTAAGGGCGGAATTCCTCCAGGGCGTTGATGTAGCTCACCGCCATGGCCGGCGTGGTACGGCCGTGGAAGTCGACCATGATGTCGATCCGGTCGCCCACCGCCTGGCGCAGCTGGCCCATCATCTGGGCCAGCTTCTTCACCGCCGGTACGCCCATGAGCGGCTCGGAGTACGGTATGAACACGACCTTCACCGCCGTGTACCCCTTGGCAATCACCTCTAAGGCCAGATCGATCAGGGGACCGGGGTCGAAGGTCTCGTAGACGGCCTTCATCGCCCCGCCGCCCAGGTGCGTGTACATCCGCACCCGCTCCCGCACCGCTCCCCCCAGCAGCCGGTACACCGGCACGCCCAGCGACTTGCCCAGGATGTCCCAGCAGGCCTGCTCGATCCCCGAGATGGCCGACATGCCGATGACGCCCATCCGGAAGAACGAGTGCCGGTACATCTTCTGATAGAGGTAGTCGATGCGGGTGGGGTCTTCGCCGACCACCATCGGAGCGAAGTCCTGGACGGCGCCGGCCACGGCATTCGTCTTCCACTCCAGGCTTCCCTCGCCCCAGCCGTAGAGGCCCGGCTGGTCGGTCTCCACCTTGATGAACACCCAGTTGCGCATCTGGGCGTTCACCACCACCGTCTTGACGGCCGTGATCTTCACGGTCCGACGGCGAAGGTTACCTGGGCCGAGCTGTCGATACCCGACATGCGGATGCGAATCGGCACGGCGTCCGCGGCGGCAACCCCGGTGGGCATCCGGAAATTGATCTGGTAGAGGGCGACAAACTGCGGCGCGAGGCCCGAGAACAGGATGTCGCCGTCGGGCACGGCAGTACTTCCGACCAGTACCGTCGGCCGGATCGTGGTATTCCGGAGGGCGTCGACGGTGTTGCGTCCGTCGGCCACCGTCGGAGTCACCGGACCCAGCCCGTTGGAGTAAATGGTCAGGATATCTCCGGCGCGGGCGGGCCGGCTCTCCAGGTTCGGCGCGAACGCTCCGGCGCGCGCGGCCAGGACCAGGCTGTTGGCAAAAAATACTGCGCCCTGACCCGTGCCCTGCTGGTTGAGGGTAAAGATGGACGGCGTGACCTGGTTGATCTCGATGGTGCGCGCGGTGCTGGGTCCGCCCGCGCCGGTCACCACCACGCTGGCCGTGGTCCCGGCCAGGCCGGAGGGCAACTGCGCGTTGATCTGCTGCGCCGAGACAAAGAACAGCGGCGCGGCGACCCCGTTGAAGGTGACCGACACCCCGCCCAGCGACGTCGACAGCGGCACCGTGCTGGCCTGCGCCAGCGCCGAGGCGAAGTTGGTCCCGAAGATCGAGACAATCGAGCCGGGCGCGCTGGGACGAGAGAAGGTAGCCGCATTCACCACACCGCCCTCGTTCACGTTCGGCGCCTGGGCCAGCAGGACGACCGCCCCCACGGCGGCCAGCAAGAGTAATCTCAGGGGGATCATGAGGCAATTATGGCACAGAACGGCGGGCCCGGAGGCGATCGAAAATGTTACGGATCTCAGGCGGCCCGTCCGGGTAGAGCTCTACCGCCCTCCGCGCCTGGACCTCGGCTTCCGCCGTCCGGCCCGCCTGTTCCAGCACCTGGGCCAGCATCCAGCGCGGCTTGTACCAGCGCGGCGCCCAATGCATGGCCGCCCGCAGGCTCTCCTCGGTCCGGGGGAAGTCGTTGCGTGCGGCGTAGAAGCCGGCCAGGTTGTACCAGGCATTGGACCGCTGTTCCGATCGGGCCGCCGCCCGCTCGGCCGCCTGCAACGCCTCCGGATGGCCGGCGAAGGCGGCGTAGAGGGCGCGCGAGTACCATAAGTCGGTATCGACCCCGGGCAGCGCGAGTTGGCGCAGGCGGCGGTACTGCCCGGCGCCCTGGTCGATCCGGCCGGCGGCCAGGGAGACGCGGGTACGCTCCAGCCAGAAATCGGTCCAGGCCAAAGATACCGCCACTGCCAACAGAGCCGCCGCCACCGGCGCCAGCATCCATCTTCGCCTCCCGGGCCCCGGCTCGGCGGCCCCCAGGGCGACCGTCGTATAGAACAGCAGCGCCGTCGGGATCGTGAACGCGACAAACTGATTCGCCACCAGAGACGCCACCAGCCCGGCCAGCAGAAACGGCGATCCCCGCAGCCTCCACAGCCCCAACCCCGCCAGAGCCGCCAGAGCGGCCAAGCCCGTTACTCCCTGACTCACCAGCGCATCCAGGAAGATATTGTGAGGCGACTCGAAATAGCGCTCGGGGAATCGCCGGGCCAGTTCCTCAGACTCGAAGCGTGGGAATTGTGAGGAGTAGGTTTCGGGGCCGAAGCCTATAGGCCAGCGTCGTGCCGCCATGCGGAGGGTGTCGGACCACAGGGCCAGTCTCCCGCCGCCCCCGGGGTCCTCGCGGAACCAGCGGGTGCGGGCGCGTAGCGGGAGACCCACGGGCGAAAAGTAGAACACCACCACCGCCGCCACCACCCCAACCCCGACCGCCAGCCGTCGGACGGTCAGGCGCGGACGCCGCGCCACCATCAGCACCGCCAGTCCGGCCGCCAGTCCCAGCAGCGCCGCCCGTGTCCCATTCAGCGCCACCGCAGCCAACGCCAGCACCGCCGCCGCGGCCCCCACCCTCCGCCACCGCCGGTCCTCCTCCGCCGACGCCACCGCCAGTCCCACCGAGGCCACGTGTAGCAGGTACACCGCAAAGTACCCCGCATGCCCCAAGGTCCCCGGGGGCCGCACGATGGTCCAGAAACCCTCGCCCACATGGTACGACTCCCGAGGCACCAGCGGATCCCACCCGAAGTACTGCGCGATCCCGTAAGCCGCCGCCAGCCCCCCACTGGCCGCGATCGCCCGCAGCAGGCGGGAAGCCGGCGCCCGCGCCGCCACGTGGGTCAACAGCAGCAGCGCGATCTGGGCGGCCAGCCCCATCCGCCGCCAGTTGCTTCCCACTACCGACAGCGCCGGATCGAGCGAAAACGCCGTTGCCACCGCCAGCGAGACAGCTTGCAAGCCGAGCAGCCAATCCAGCCGCCCCAGAGGACGATACAGCGCCGCCGCGGCCGCCGCCACCACCAGCAGCGTAACCACCTTGGGCGTTACGTCGTAATAAAATACCAGCCCCGGCAGGAGCAGCAAAGGAACTGTTACAAGTGTGACCGCTGCCAGGGTTGACACGGCGCGCATAAAATCTCTATTGTGCCTGACGAATGAGGGCCTTCCAATACATCTTCTGTAAGCGCGCGGTCGATCTGGCGATCGCGGCGCTGGGATTGGTGCTGTTGGCGCCCCTCCTGGCCGCAATCGCCGTGGCGATCCGCCTGCGGTCCGGCTGGCCGATCCTGTTTACCCAGGAACGCGTCGGACGCGGCGGACACCGCTTCCGGCTCTACAAATTCCGCACCCTGCCGGTGGCCGCCCTGGCCGACAGCGATCTCCGCTGGGCTCCGCCTCCCACCGGGGGTTGGAGCCGCTTCCTCCGCTCGACCGGCCTCGACGAGTTGCCGCAGCTCTGGAACGTGCTGAAGGGCGAGATGAGCCTGGTCGGGCCGCGTCCCGAGCGCCCCCACTTCGTCGAACAGTTCCGCCGCCAGCTCCCCTTCTATTCGACTCGCCATTCCCTGCAGGTGGGCATCACCGGCTGGGCCCAGGTACACGGCTGGCGAGGCGATACCTCCATCGCCCGTCGGGTCGAATGCGATCTCTATTATCTCCAGCACTGGTCCCTGGCCCTGGACTTTCGTATCCTGTGGATGACGGCGGCCGACTTCATGCGCCGGGTGAGAAACGCTCCGGATGCCGGATCCATTTGACGCCTACCAGTACCTGAGCCACCTGCGCACGCGCTGGCGCCTGGTGGCCATCGTATCCGCCGCCGCCCTGCTGGTGGCGCTGGCCGCCAGCCTGCTCCCGTCCAAGAAGTACACCGCCACCGTCACCCTGCTAATCGAGCCGCCGGCGGGCAGCGACCCGCGCGGCTCCTCCACGGCGGTCAGCCCCATCTACCTCGAATCCCTCAAGACCTACGAGCACCTCGCCTCCAGCGACCACCTGTTCGCCCAAGCCGTCGAACGTTTCCAGTTGCGCCAAGCCGATCTACCGATCGAGAACATCAAGCGGACCGTCCTCCAGGTGACCATCCCCCGCAACACCAAGGTGCTGGAGATCTCGGCCACTCTCCCCGACCGCCAGAAGGCCCACGCCCTCGCCCTGTTCATCGCCCAGGAAACGATCCAGCTCAATCGCAAGACGAACCGCTCCGGCGACGACGAGCTGATCGTGGCCGCCCGCCGGCGAGCGGAGCAGGCCGTAGCCCGCACCAAGGCGGCCGAGGCGGCCCGCGCCCGCGCCGCCACCGGCGCCTCCCGCTTCGAGCTGGACTCGCTCGACTCCGAGGTCCAGTCCGCCTGGGTGGCCCAGGACGAAGAAGAGCGCCGCCTGCGCGAGCTGGAGGCCACGGCCGGCTACCGGGGCGAGCGCCTTACCTTGCTCGATCCGGGCGTAGTCCCGGAGCGCCCGTCGTCTCCCAACCTTCCCCTAAACGTGCTGGCCGCCCTGGCTCTGGCCCTGACCGTCTCCTGGCTCTACCTCACCCTCGAATTCGGGCTCCGGAGTTGAGAGTCGCCCTCGTCCACGACTGGCTCACCGGCATGCGCGGCGGCGAGAAGGTACTCCTTGAGCTGGTCCGCCTGCTCCCCGAGGCCGATGTCTTTACCCTGCTCTGGAACCGGGGCAGCGTGGCGCCCGAGATCGAGCGGCGGGTGCGCGCCACCAGCTTTCTCCAAAAACTGCCTTTCATCGCTACCGCCTATCGAAACTATCTACCCCTGTTCCCGGCGGCCATCCGGTCCCTCGACCTCGGCGGCTACGACCTGGTCCTGTCGAGCAGCCACGCCGTGGCCCACGCCGCGCCCGTCCCCCCCGGCGCGCGCCACATCAGCTACGTCCACACCCCCATGCGGTATTTGTGGGACGCCCGCGCCGACTACTTCCAGTTCGGCCGCGGCCGCCTCTGGAAGCGTGCCGCCCTCGCCACCGTGTCACCCTGGCTGCGCCGCTTCGACCGCCGCGCCGCCCTCCGCGTGGATCGCTTCGTGGCCAACTCCCGCCACGTCCGCGACCGCATCCGCCGCATCTATGGCCGCGACGCCGAGGTGATCTACCCGCCGGTCGACACCGACTTCTTCACCCCCGGCGCCCCGCCTGAAGACTACTACCTCATCGTCTCCTCGCTCGAACCCTACAAGCGCATCGACCTGGCCGTCGACGCCTTCTCCGGGGGCCGCCGCCGTCTGTTGATTGCCGGCTCCGGCACCCTGGACCGCGAGCTCCGCGCCCGCGCCCGCCCCCCGGTCGAGTTCCTGGGCGCGGTCAGCGATGAAAAACTATGTGACCTTTACCGTCGCGCGCGCGCCTTAGTGTTTCCGGGACGGGAGGACTTCGGCATGGTGCCGGTAGAAGCGCAGGCCTGTGGACGTCCGGTGATCTGCTACGGTGCCGGCGGCGCCCTCGAATCGGTGGTGGAGGGTCGAACCGGCGTCTACTTCCAGGCCCCAACCGCGCCCGCCCTCTGGGAAGCTGTTGAGCGGGCCGAAAACATCGACTGGGACCCGGACGCGATCCGCCGGCACAGCCTGTCGTTCTCGCGCCCGCAGTTCCAGGCTAGAATGAAGGCACTTCTGGATGAGTACGGTAGTTGAATCGCCGGTCCGCATCTCCGAGCGGAAGGTGCTCCAGGGCGGGCTGGTAGTCGGCGCAGGACTGCTGGCGGGTCAGGCGTTGGGGTTTGTCCGCCAGGCCGCCATCGCCTACCTCCTCGGCACCGGCTCGCAGGCCGACGCCATCGCCGTGGCCTTCGCCCCCGTGGATCTATGGTGGGCGGTGCTCTCCACCACCCTGATCTTCGGCCTCGGACCGATGCTGGCCGCCCGTCAGCCGGCGCCGTTTCAGGACCTGCAGCGGCAAGTGATTCGGATAGCTTTGGCGTCCACCGCCGTCTTCCTGCTGTTCGCCCCCTGGATCGTGGCGGCGCTGGCGCCCGGACTGCCGGCCGAGACCGCGGCGCTCGCCACCCGCCTGCTCCGCATCACGGCTCTGGCCATCCCGGCCGTAGCCTGGAGTTGTTTGCTCACCACGCTGCTCTATTCCGAGCGCCGGTTCGCTTTTCCCGCCTTCCACCAGGGCACTATCAACCTGTGCACGATCGTGACGGCGGTGGCGCTCGAGGCGCACAACCACAGCGCTACGGGATTCGCCGTGGGCTACGCCGCCGGCGCCTGGATCCAGCTTGCCGCGGCCCACTGGATTGCCCGGCGCAGCGTCCTGGCCCGGCCCTACGCGACCGCCGCCATCGACTGGTCCAAACTACTGGCCGGTCCAGCGCCGGTGCTGTGTTACGCCACGCTCATCGGACTCAACCCGATAGTCACCCGCGCCCTGGCCTCCACCCACGGTCCCGGGGCCACCGCCGCTTTTGACTATTGCCTCAAGCTGGTCGGTGTTCCTCTGGCCCTGCTGGTGATCCCGCTGTCGTCGTCACTGTTGACCGAGATTGCCCGGTTCCGCCTGGTCCAGGACCGCCGCGCCGCCCTGGGCGACATCACTCGCGCCGCCGTCCTCACCGCCCTGGGCGCAGCCGTGATCGTCTCCCTCATGATGTCGCTGTCTCCCTGGGTGGTGGCCCTGCTGTTCGAGCGCGGCCGCTTCAGCGCCGCCTCGACTTCCACCGTGACGTCCATTCTTTCCGGCTTCTTCCCGATTCTGATCGCCTGGAGCGTGGTCGACGTGATCTCCCGGTCCCTGTTCGCCCTGGGACGTCCCCGGGCGCCCATCGCCGCCGCCGCACTGGCGCTGGTGATCAACCTGGCCTTCTCGACGCTCGCCCCGCGCCTCTCCATCCACTGGATCGGCGCCGGAGCGATCCTCGGCTTCACGGCCGCCGCCGGCCTCATGATCTTCCACCTGCGGCGGCACTCGTGATCCTGCTGGATGCCCACCGCTGGATTTGGCTCCTCCTGGCCGCTGCCGTCCTCCTACCCCCACTGCCCCTCCCCGGAGGCGATAGCGGCCCCCATCCAGCCGCCCTGGTGGCCGTCGCCGGTCTGGCTGCCGGCGTCGCCCGCCTGCGTCACTGGCGTTTCCGCCTCGACCCGCTGTCCGCCTCTATCGTGCTGTTTCTGGGGGCTTTACTGATCAGCGTACCCCTGGCCGCCCTGTATTCCGGCCCGGCCGTCGCCCTGGGGACCCTGGTCCGCGTGGCTTTGTTCGGCATTTCGGTCTACCTCTACTTCTACCTGACCGCCGGCCCCGGCCGGGACCTGTCCGGCGACCGGATGGTGCGCCTCCTGTTCTGGACCGGACTCGCCTCCGCCGCCTTCGCCTGCCTGGACTTCTACTTCCAGTTTCCCACCCCCGCCCGCTTCGCCGAGCAGTACGTGTGGCTGCCGCAAGGAGTCTTCCGGCGAGCGCAGGGCGTGTTCTACGAGGCCAGCACTTTGGGTTCGTTCTGCAATTTCCTGCTGGTCCTGGTGGCCTCGATCGCGGCGCTCCGGCTCGGTCCCCGGCTCGGCTGGGGCCCCTGGACCCTGGGACTCGCTGCGATGGTCTTCTTAACGGCCCTGATGTTCTCGTTCTCCCGGGCTGCGGTAATAAGCCTGGCGGTCGCCCTCGCGGCGTTGGCCTGGCTCCAGCGGAGACGGTTGCGGGTCCTCACCAAGGCCGTTCTGGCCCTGGTCCTGGCCGGCGCCGCGGGCGCTGTACTGGCGTTGGCGGTGGCTCCTGCTTTCCTCAGTCACTACGGCCAGCGGCTCTGGTCGAGCGGGGCTTTCCTGGCCGAGTCGCCGAACCTGGTCTTCTCCCGGCGCCTGGAGACCTGGCAGTTCGCGTTCGATTGGATCGCGCAGCATCCCTGGCAGACCCTGTGGGGCGTAGGCTACAAGACCCTGCCCTATACCAGCCAGCTCGGCCGGCCCGTGGTGGTCGATAACATGTACCTCAGCCTGCTGCTCGAAACCGGATGGCTCGGACTGGCGGCCCTGCTGGCCCTGAACGCGACCATCCTCGTCCATACCTATAAGCTGGCGGTGCAGGGACGCCTGTGCGGGGTCTGGATGTTCTGTTTCTGGTGCGGCCAGACGGTGCAGATGCTGAGCGGCGATATCCTGACCTACTGGCGCCTGCTGCCGGCTTTCTTTGCGGTGCTGGCCATCGGATCCCGGGATGAAGATCCTGTTTCTGGACCAGTTCTCTGAGCTGGGAGGCGGCCAGCTCTGCCTGCTGGACCTGCTGCCCAGGTCCGGCTGGGAGGCGCACGCCGCAGCGCCGGGGAACGGTCCCTTGCTGGACCGGCTGGTGCGGCTCGGGGTAGCGGTCCATCCGCTGTCGCTGGGGTCTTATACCGGGGGACGGAAGACCGTGCGGGATGGAGTGCGGTTTGCGTCTGAACGGCGGGTGGTAGCCCGGGAGATTCGGGAACTGGTGGAGCGGATCGCGCCCGACGTAGTATACGTGAACGGGCCGCGGCTGATGCCGCTGGTAGAGGGCCCGGTGGTCTTCCACGCGCACAACCGGGTGATCGGGCTGGCTGGACGGCTGGTTCGGAGAGCGGTGCAAAGGACGGGCGCTACAGTGATCGCGGCCAGCCGGTTTGTGTGGGAGGGTCCGGGGGCGCGGGTGATTTATGGGGGTGTTGCAGGCCTGTCTGCACCGACGGATGTAAATGTGGGGCGGCCCCCCTGGGCCGCAGCCGGCCCCCTGGCCGGCTTGGTGCCTCTAGCGGAATTCGGCAGGCCGGGCCAGGGGGCCCGGCGCGGCCCGGGGGGGCCGCCCCACACCCACAGCGTCGGGCTCGTCGGAAGGTTCTCCCCCCAAAAAGGTCAAAAACAATTCGTCCAAGCAGCCGCCTTGCTCCCTCCCGACTGGACCTTCTTCCTCTGCGGCGATGCCCAGTTCGGCGAGACCCGCTACCGGGATGAAGTAGTGGCCATGGCCCCGACCTCCGTGCAACACCTGGGCTGGCGCGACGATGTCTATGAGGTCCTGTCCAGCCTCGCCCTGCTGGTGGTTCCGTCCGCCGGCGAAGGGGGAGTACCCCGAGTCATCCTGGAGGCCTTCGCCGCCGGCGTCCCGGTGTTGGCCCTGAATTCAGGCGCGATCCCCGAAGTAGTCCGCGAAGGGGAGAACGGATTTCTCCTCCGCTCCGCCGCCCCCGAAGAGATCGCCCGCCGCCTGTGCGAACTGGTCCCCCAGCGTGATCGCCTCGCCGCCGTGGCCGCCCACGCCCATCTGGACTGGCAGGAGCGGTTCACGGTTGAGCGTTACCGCCGGGAGATCTGGGACGTGATCGCCGCCGCAGCGAGGCCAACCGCCGCCGTCAACACCAGCGGCCCCGCATAACCCACCCGGGCCACCGCTCCTCCAAACACCGCCGCTCCCACCGCCTGGGCGCTGAACATGACCAGGAAGTTCAGGGAGGCTGCTCCGCTGCGTTCCTCCGGCCGGACACCGTTCATCAGCAGCGTCTGCCAGCCCGGCTCGCTCATATACTGAAACGACATATAGGCGGCGTACCAGGCGCAGGCGGCGGCCAGTGGCCAGCGCGGGGCCAGCAGCGCGAGGAAGGCGGCTGCCGCTACCTGGCTGCACACGATGCCGCGGCCCAGGCCGGTCCTGGCGAACAGCCGGGGGGCCAGCAGGATGCCTCCCACCTGGACCAGTTGCGACACCGCAAAGATCACGCCAATCTGCGACGACGCTGCCGCCAGGCGCCGCGAGAAGTAGGCGTTGTACAGGGAAGGAAACGCTCCCAGCACCAGGCTCCACACGGCCGCGGCCACCAGGTAGCGAACGACGAACGGCGATCGCGGGTAGACCAGGCGCGGCCGCGCCTCCACAGCTCCTCCGGCGAACTGCAGCCACAGGGTGGGGACCAGGGCCAAGCTGGCGAACGCGCACGGCATCCAGAGCGCGTGGAGCGGAATGATCCGGCCGCCCACCAGCCCCCCCAGTATCCCCATGCCGATGCCCAGCGCGAAGAACCAACTGAATCCTCGGGCGCGGTTCTGTTCCGTGGTGAGCTGCGCCACCGCCGGAGCGATGGTGACGGCCCGAAAGGCCGCCGCCAGCCCTCCCAGGAAGGAGAGCGCCAACAGGGCGGTGCGGTCGGTGGACCAGGCCTGCCAGGCGCAAACCGCAGCACCGGCTCCGAACGTCACCCGCAGGGCCGCCCGGACCCCGCAGCGAGCCGTGATCCATCCCGCGGGCAGGGTTCCGCAGAGGCTCCCCAGAGTCATCAGCGAGGCCGATAACCCCAGAAACGCCTCGTCGAAGCCGAGGCCCAGCAAGCGCAGATTGTAGAGCAGGAAGAAGACCGACAGGCCGAGGTTGAAGATGCACTCGGCCAGCAGGAACAGCGCGAGGCTCACAGGCGGCCTCCCCGGCGCAGGGCCCACAAAGTCGGCAGCAAGGTACGCGTGTGATGCACCACCCGGGCGCCCAGAAAGGCCGCATACCTGGCCCACTTCCGGACCCGCAGCCCGGCGGTGATCTGCTCTTCCGGCACATGCGCCGCCTCGCCCCTGCCGGGGAGCCGCAGCGGGGCCAGCCGCCGGCGCAGCACCTGCCACCGGCTCTTCGGACCCAGGGCCAGGTGCAACACCAGCTCGTGCTTGTTGGGCCGGAACAATCCCTCGACAGGGGACCAGCCATAGCGCTCGATCCACGCCCGGGCCGCCGCCGGCGGAGCTTCGGGAACGCTGCCGCCGAAGTACTCGCAGGCCACACCGAACACAATCGATTCGAGCGCCCGCAGCTCCGGCGGGTGCCACTCCCGCCAGCGCGACCAGAACGCCGTATCCTCCCGCCGATTCTGGAGCAGGCAGGCGATCTCGTACACCTGGGCCGGGAGCAGACTTCCCCGCAACAGGTGCCGCAGGGCGTGCAGCGCGGCGTACCCGAGCCGATCCACCAGATCCAGCTCGTGTCCCGTCCGGCGCTCCCAGAACTGGTCCGCCCCGGGAGCTGCGATCTGTTCAGTGGCCTCGTCCCAAAAACGGAAGTGCAGGTCGATGGACGGCGGATGGTCGGGGTCGAAATAGTCATCTCTCCATTGCCATCCGGTCTTGCGGATCAAAGTAGGGAGGTGGTCGGTGGGGAGGTCTTCGAGAAACGCCAGGGACTCATAGCCCATGGCCAGCAGAACGTCGCGGGCCCGGTACACCGACTCCGCCGGGCAGTAGAAGTCCAGGTCGTACTGGACACGGTCGCGCGGGTCGGCGATGAAGGCCGGGGAGTGGCTGAGTCCCTTGAGGCTGACGAAGTCCACGCCGGCATGGTCAAGGCTCCCGGCAATCGCGCCGGACAGCTCCTGGATCCGGCGCAGCCGTTCCGAGTTGCCGGTCCGGTTGCGGTCCAGCCGCTGCCGCACCTCTGCTGGGACCGGCACGTCCGCCAGCCGCGCCCGCCAGGGTAGGGTCACGTGAGTCCGGTCGGCGAAGGCCAACGCTTCCGGCCACGACTCCGGGAGGGGCGGCGGATCCCGGCGGTCGAGGCGCAAAGCTTCCAGGACCGCCCAGGCGGATTGGGGGAGGGCGGCCAGGACTCACCCGGCCGGAACCCAGAGCAGGTCGGCCAGCCCTGACTTGACCACGAGGTTATCCCCGTCCGCACCCAGGATGCAGGCCCATCCGGACTCGGTCCTATCCACCGGCCTCCATACACCTGCATCACGGTCGAGCCGATAGAAGGCGGCCTCAGGTTTGCTAGGCTGTCCGTGATCGACGCTCACATACACGGCTCCGGAGGCGGTGAGCGCCGCGCCCGTAACGCGAGTCCGGCCTTGTCCGGCGACCCCAGGCCAGCGCCCCAACACCTCTCCCGTGCGCGCGGAGACTTCCACAAACTCCTTCGCGTTGACACTGTATACGCCGATCCGATTTTTCGACACGACCAAGAACCCGCTGGTGGCCGGATGCCTCCAGTCGTCATGGCGTGGGAAGCTGTCCCTCGACAGCAAGGTGCGGAGCAGTTGCCCGTCCCGGCTATACTGCCGCAGGACGTCGTGAGGCAGCTCTTCCCGCGATCCGGGAGGGTGGGGCAGCAGCCGCCCCAATACCCAGAGGGTGTCGTCGTCGGCAAACGCCAGCCGGTAGTTGGCAAACGGGGTGGTGCGGACGACGCGTTCGACGGCGCCCGCGGGGCTGATCCAGGCGATGAACGCGCCCCAGCCGGTGGCGCCTCCCGAAACGGCGCCGAAGCCGTTGCGAGAGATCGCGGAGTTCCCCAGTTGTATCTCGCTCACGTGCGGAATCGCTATCGTCGTTTGCCGGTGCGGTTTACCTTCCCGGTCGAACGACCAAGCCACGCGTCCCGGTGGGCAGCCCCAAGCCAGCAGGTGGCCATTCTCCCACCTGGGCAAGCACTTGTCGTGGAAACTCGTCGCGAGGGAAACTCGCCTGGCGGGTTCGGGAAACCGATCGGCTGCTGTGGCCAAGGCAGAGGCGATGGCCCAAACTGCTAAGAGGTGCGAAGAAGTGGACATGCAAACTACTCCTTCCTTTCCACACTCAGAATAGGACGGATCCGCGAGGTCTATCGTGCATCCTCAACTCCGCTCTGCACCAGCGTCCGGATCTGGTCGACGGCATCGGCCAGGGTGCTATAGCGCAACTCGAACGCCTCGCAGTCTCTCAGCCGCTCGATCGACGCCTGATGCTCGGCCCAGACCCCTGGCTCCCAGAGCGGCAGGTCCCGCGTCAGCCTCTGCCGGGCCTCTTCGGCTCCTATCGGGACCAGTTCGGCCCTCGCCTCCGGCTCCCGCGCCAATAGGACCAGCTTCCACGGGCGGCAGCGCGGAGCGGTCTCGAGGCCCGGGATATCCGCGGTCCGGATCTCAAACGACCGCTTGCCGATGACCGTCTCCAACCAGGGTACCCGCCTCAGTTCCGGTAGAATCTCGACAATCTCGGGCCGGAAACGCATCCGCTGGGGCTTTCCAATCAGGCTGGGCTCGTCTCCGTGGCGCAGGAGCCAGGCACCGTCATCACAGACGAAAGTCAGACCAGCCCGCGCACAGGCCCAAGCCAGCGAGCTCTTGCCCGCGCCGGAGTCGCCTGCCAACAGTATCCCTCTCCCCCGGCTGGCGACGCAGGCCGCATGGATCGGGGTGACGTACCGATGTGCCAGGCAGGAGTAGACCATGCCATCCAGGAAGTGGAAGCTGGCATACAGGTGGTCCCGGGCCACCGCCGGGGTCAGGCAGGCGAAGCAAGAACTCCGATCCAGGTCGCAAACGGCGAAGTCGTCGCGGCCCAGGACGAAGGCCAGGAGATGGCCCTGGGCCCGGAAGGAGGGTCCCTCGGCGGCCCGGAGCGGCAACTCGCAGGCTTCGCCCTGGACCACCACCCGCAGCTCGAGCGGCGGGGTCTCGAACAGCGAACAGAACTCCCCCCAGCCGTGGTGCGCGGCGGCGAGGATGTCGTCCGAATTGGTCCGGAGCACCAGGGGGAACCCGGCCGGATAGTACCGTCCCGTCAGCGGGAGAGGCTCACCGTAGCCCAGGGGATCGAATGGGAACTTTTGGCCGGCCATAGGTGTCTATGATAATGTAGGAACCGGAGACACGCCTTGGCGGATATTGTTGCCGGGTTCGCACTTCCCGATCAGGATGCGGAGTTGCTCGCAGAGTTGCGCGCCGGCTCGGAGCAGGCCTTCGCGTCGCTGCTGGCCGCCTTTGAGCGTCCCATTTACAACTTCCTCTGCCGGCTGCTGGAAGATCCCGAGGAGGCTCCGGACGTGACCCAGGAGGTTTTCCTGAAGGTCTTCCGCAACATCCGGAGATTCCGCGGCGAGTGCAGCCTGAAGACCTGGCTCTACCGGATCACCGTGAACGAGGCCTACAACCGGAGACGGTGGTTTTCGCGGCATCGCCGGCGGGAGACCTCGCTCGAGGAGCGCGAGGAAAGTTCGCCGCCGGTGGCCGATTTGCTGGCCGATCCTCGGGAAAACCAGTACGAGCAGTTGCTGCGGCGGGAGCGCCTGCAAGCCGTGGAACGAGCGCTCGCCGAGATCCAGGAGACGTTTCGCGTGGTGGTGGTGATGCGTGACATCGAAGGCCTGAGCTACGAAGAAATAGCCGAGATCCTGCAGACGCCGCTGGGGACCGTGAAGTCGCGGATCCTGCGGGGTCGCGAGACGCTCAAGCAGAAGCTGGCCGCAGTGGCCGGCACCCGGCCGGTCGGCGCGCTGCGTCCGGCTGTGGTGGAGTGAGTAGATTTATGACTTGTCTATCGGCACGCCAAAGACTGGCAGGTTACGTCCAGGAGCGGTTGGGCGCCGCCGAACAAGCACGTATCCGGCGGCATCTCCAGGACTGCGCAGCCTGCTTTGAGGAATACGAATACCGGGCCCGGCTGGACTCGCCGCTGCGGGAGTTGCCGTCCGTGGAGCCGCCGTTGGCGCTCGATACCGCCATCCGGCTGCGCCTGCTGCCTCAGCATCGCCCGAGCTTGTGGGATCGCTGGCAGGTCCATTTGTCGAACCTCATGCGGCCGGTCGCCCTGCCCGCCGCCGGCGGCCTGCTGAGCGCCCTGATCCTGTTCGGCATCCTCTTGCCGGCCGTGCAGATGACGCGGGCGGCGGGCGTCCCGGGCTCCGGTTACGACCTCCCCACCGACCTGGTGACCGAACCCCGGTTCAAGAATGCCTCGCCCTTCCCGGTTACCGAGGACCTGCTGGTGGAGGCCTGGATCGACGAGCGCGGCAACATCACCAACTTCGAGGTCCTGAGCCCGACCCCCATGGGCGCGGCCGTCGAGAAGATGCTGCTGTTGCAGTCGACCAACGTCATGCTGACCACCAAGTTCGAGCCGGCCACCCGGTTCGGCCAGCCCACCGCCGGCAAGGTACTGCTGTCGTTTCGCCGGATCAATATCCGGGGCTAGGAAGAAGAAGCTGTTAGCTATTAGCCATTAGCTTTTAGCAACCCCGGCATCGCATCCCGTGCCCACGCGCCGTCCCCCGCTCGGCCAGCACTTCCTCCACAGTCCCGCCATCCTGGAGCGCATCGCCGGCTGCGTCCGCGCGGCGGCGGGCGGGTCCGGCCTGGTGGTCGAGATCGGTGCGGGCTCCGGCCCGCTCACCCGCCGCCTCGTCGATCTGGGGTTGCGCGTCGTGGCCATCGAGATCGATCCCCGGCTGGCCGCCCGGCTCAGATCCGCCTGCCCCGGGGTGGAGGTGGTGCAGCAGGACGTTCTGGAGGTTGATTTTGCCCGCCTGATCCCGGACCGGGCAGTGGTCGCGGGCAATCTCCCCTACTACATCACCTCGCCGATTCTGCGAAAGCTGTGCGACGCCGCCGGGCGGATCAGCGAGGCTATTCTGCTGGTGCAAGAGGAGGTCGCGCATCGGGTCGTCGCTCGGCCGGGAGGCCGGGACTTCGGCTATCTCAGCGTGCTGTGCCAGGCTCATAGCCGGCCGGAGGTGCTGTTTACCATCCCCCCCGAAGCCTTCCACCCGCCGCCCCAGGTCATGTCGGCGGTGGTGCGTCTGGTCATGGAGCAGCGCTACGTCCACTGGGGGGTAGAGGACCGGGACCAGTTCCTGCGCTTTGTCCAGCTTTGCTTCCACCAGAAGCGGAAGACCCTGCGCAACAACTTGCAGGGACGCTTTGGCAAGGAGGCGGTGGCGGGTCTGGCGGAAGGGGGGCAGCGGGCGGAACAGCTCAGCCCGGAACAGTTGGCCGCGCTGTGGCGGCGGGGGGGCGGCGCGCCCCGCCCCCCCCCCCCGAGGGTAAACCACCAACAAAAAAAAAAAAAAAAA
>JBGOUV010000026.1:0-30100 GCA_041477815.1 Terriglobia bacterium
CCGGCCGGTTGCCCTTGCGGAACTGCTCGGCCGAATCCTTACGCTGTTTGATCAGAGTACCCAACACTTGAAAGCACCCCGCCTCGTCGAGCGTCTTCATATCCGCGATCTGTTTGTTCTGGATCGCCGTCTTCATCATGCGCAGCACGCTGAGGCGGATTTCGTCCTTGTCGCGCATGGCCTGCTGGAGGTCGATTTGCATCCGTTCCTGGAACGTCATATTGCCCCCTGCCTAGCGAACCCGCTATTCTAGTACAGAAGCCATCAGCCGTCAGCTTAAGCGCCGTTTTGCTCCCGTTTGCTGAAAGCTAGTGGCTGAAAGCTAGTAGCTGCTTCTTTATGCACATACGCAAGCTTCGTCTTCTTACCCCCGGTCCTACGCCCCTCTACCCCCCCGCCGTGCGGGCCATGATGGGGGCCGACATTCACCACCGCACCGAGGACTTCCGGCGCGTCTATCGGGACGTCCTGGAGGGCCTGAAGTACTTCATGGGCACCTCGGGCGACGTGGTGCTGTTCACCGCCTCCGGCACTGGAGCGATGGAGAGCGCCGTCTCCAACCTGTTCCGGCGCGGCGACCGGGTGGCCTGCGTGGTGGCCGGTAAGTTCGGCGAGCGCTGGGCCGAGTTGGCCCGCGCCTTTGGGCTCGATCCCGTGGTCTTGGACGCCCCGTACGGCCAAGCCGTTCCCGCCTCGCGCGTGGCTGACGCCTTGGCCCAGGACCCGGCCATACAGGGTGTGTTCGTCCAGGCCACGGAAAGCTCCACCGGCGCCGCTCATGACATCGAGGGGATGGCGCGGGCTGTTCGCCGCTCCGAAGCGATTCTAGTGGTCGATGCCATCACCGGTCTGGGCACCAGCGTCCTCGATATCGACGGCTGGGGCCTCGACGTCGTGGTCGGCGGGTCCCAGAAAGCCCTGATGGTCCCGCCCGGCTTGGCGTTCCTGTCCCTTAGCCCGCGCGCCTGGGTGCGCGCTGAAACCTCCGACCTGCCTCACTACTACTTCGACCTGCGCAAAGAAAAAAAGAGCGGCGACAAGGGCGAGTCGTCCTGGACCCCGGCCACTTCGATCGTGCTGGGCTTGGCCGAAGCCCTGCGCTACATCCGCGAGATAGGACGCGACAAGCTCATCGAGAACGCCCAGCTTCTGGCCCGCGCTACCCGCGCCGCCGTCACTGAGCTGGGTCTCGAACTGTTCTCGCCGGGCTGCCCGGCCGGGGCCCTCACCGCCGTCCGAGCGCCGCAGGGGGTGGACTCCGGCGTCATCGTGAAGGAGTTCCGCAACCGTTTCGGCTCGATCCTGGCCAACGGCCAGGGGTCCATGAAGGGTCAGCTGTTTCGCATCGCCCATCTCGGATACTTCGACTTCCCCGACCTGTTCGCGGTCATCGCCGGACTGGAGGTCATCCTGCACGAGCTGGGGCATCCGGTCGAGCTGGGGTCAGGGGTCCGGGCGGTGCAGCAGGTGTACGTCGAAGCCACGCAGCAGGAGCCGGCCCATGAATATTCTCATCGCTGAGCCGCTGGCGGCCGCCGCCGTGGACTTACTTCGGGCCGAGCCGGGGTGGAAGGTCATCGAATCGAACGCGAAGGAGTACCGCGAGCATCTTCCCACGGCCGACGCCTTGATCGTGCGCAGCGCGGTCAAGGTGAACAAGGAACTGCTGGATCAGGCGCCCCGCCTGCGCGTGGTGGGCCGCGCCGGCGTGGGTGTGGACAACGTCGAGCTGGGCGTCACCACCGAACGCGGCGTATTGGTAATGAATACCCCGGGCGGCAACGCCATCTCGGTGGCCGAGCACACTCTCGCTCTGATGCTGGCCATGGCCCGCTCCATCGCCCAGGCCAACGCCTCCACCCGCAGCGGCCGCTGGGACAAGAGCAAGTTTCTGGGGACCGAACTGCAGGACAAGACGCTGGGGGTCATCGGTCTTGGCAATATCGGGTTCGAGGTGGTCAAACGGGCCCGGCCGTTCGGAATGAAGATCGTGGCCTACGACCCCTTTGCCGCCGCTCAAATCGCCACCGGCGAAGGCGTCGAGCTGGTCCCGCTGGAGGAGCTCTATCGCCGCAGCGACTACATCACCCTCCACGCCGCCCTCACCCCACAAACACGCGGTATGCTCAACCGCGACGCCTTCGGCAAGATGAAGGACGGCGTCCGCATCGTCAATTGCGCCCGGGGGGAACTGATCGACCCCGAGGCTCTCGAGGCAGCCCTGGCCGGTGGCCGCGTGGCCGGCGCCGCCCTCGACGTGTTCTCCCCCGAGCCGCCGCCCGCCGGCTACTCTCTGTTCGGCTACGACAATCTTCTGGCCACCCCGCACATCGCCGGCTCCACCGAAGAGGCGCAGGAGAAGGTCGGGATCCGCATCGCCGAGCAGATCCGCGAGTTTCTCAAGAATTCGGTGGTGATCAACTCCGTCAACATGCCGGCCGTCAGCGCCGAGGAGTTCCGCCAGTTGCGTCCGTACGTGCAGCTCGCCAATCGGCTGGGCAACTTCGTCGCGCAGGTTGCCGCCGGAAATCCCCACAGCGTCCGGATCACTTACTCGGGCAAGCTGGCCGACTCCAATACGAACCTGCTGCGCAATGCCGCCCTGGCCGGCATGCTGAACCGGTTTCTGTCGCAGCCCGCCAACCTGGTGAACGCCGCCCAGATCGCCGCCGCGCGGGGCTGGCGGATCGACGAGGTGCGTGGCGCCCGGCTGCAGTACGCCGACTCCATCTCGCTGGTGCTGGTCACCGATGGCGGCGAGTCGGCCGTGGAGGGCAGCGTCCTGCTGGACGTTTCGCCGCGCCTGCTGTCGGTCGACGGGATCTACGTGGAGGCGCCGCTGGAGGGGCATCTGGTGTTCATGAAGAACCAGGACGTGCCCGGTGTGATCGGCCGGGTGGGCACCATCCTGGGGGAGAACAGCATTAACATCGCGAATTTCTCACTGGGCCGGCGGGAGAACCACGTATCGCCCGACGAGCCGGCGGAGGCGGTGGCCGTGGTCCACATCGACTCGGCCGTTCCGGAGGTGGTGCTGGAACAGCTTCGCCGCTCCCGGGGGGTCAAGTTTGCTTGCGCGGTGGAGCTGGACTAGGCGCCTGCGAAGAAAGCAGCCACAGGGGCACTGAACCCGGGGAGTATCTCCGGCGCTTCGAGCAGCTCCGTACCGGCCAGTTCTCGCACACCCTTCGCGTCGTAGACGTGGATGATCCGCAGCTCGGGATAGGCCACCCACACTACCTTGGTTCCGTGTTGCAGGTACAGCTTGATCTTGGCTTGCAGGACGGCAGCCGGTTCGGAGGAAACGACTTCGATGGCGATGTCGGGGCTGAGCTGGATCAAGCCGGTACGCCCCTCCTGGAGTCGCCCGGCCAGCACCACACTAACATCAGGGATGGGACTGTCGTGATCGGTGAGCTGAAAGGTCGTCTCACTCATCACCCGCCCGATGAGATTGTGCTTGAAAAAGGCTCCCAGTTCCATGCTGAAGTTCGACTTCACAATCTCGTGCGGCTGTCCGCCCCTTCCCATGGCAATAATTTCCCCTCCGATCAGTTCCTGACGGACTCTCTCGTCCTCCGGCAGGGCCAGGAACTGTTCCACGGTCAGCGGCGCGGCTATGGTACTCATGCTTCCTCTATGGTACACCCGGCGGTCACCCGCGTTGGCTCATCACCTTCAGCAGGGCCTCCTGGAACTTCTGCATCTCCTCCTGCGTCCCGATGGTGACCCGGACATGGGTGGGCATGGCCGGCCACACGCGTCCGATAAAGACCTTCTCGGCCGCCAGCGCCTTCACCACTTCCATGCCCGGCCGCTTGACGTCCAGCATGAACTTGTTGCTGACCGACGGCGTGTAGGAGAAGTCGCGCTTTTCGAGGAAGGTGAAGACCTCTTCGCGGATGTCGCGGTTGATCAGTCTTCGCTCGGGTACGAGGTTCTTGACTCGCAGGCTGGCGGCGGCGCCCACCATTCCGGTGGCCGGCATGATGTTGTTGCCGTACGGCTCGATCTTCTGCAAAAGGTCCGGCCGCCCGACGGCGACTCCGGCCCGCAATCCCGCCATGCCGTAGATCTTGGAAAACGTGCGCAGGATGATCAGGTCCTGGCCGGCGGCGACCAGGTCCAGGCAGGAGCGGGCCTCCGAGAAGTGAATATAGGCTTCATCGAGCAGCACGATCGCGTCTTTGGGCTTGTTGGCGATCAGGAACTCGAGGTGGGAACGGGGCGTTACGGTGCCGGTGGGGTTGTTGGGGTTGCAGGCGTAGATGACGCCGGCGTTGGGATCGGCCTGGGCCATGGCGCGGGCGTCGTGGGCGTAGTCCTTGGTCAGGGGTACGCGGACTACTTTGGCCCCGATGAAACGGGCGGCGCGCTCACCGGCCTCGTAAGTAGGATCGGCCAGGACCAGGCTGCGGGTGGGAGACGTGAAGGCCAGGATGGCGCGGTGCAAGGGGTCGCTCGAACCGGCGAACGGCATCACGCGGTCGCGGGGCAGGCCTTCCGCTGCGGCGAAGGCTTCGGCAAAGGCGGGGGCTTCTTCGTACTGATAACGGCCGCCCTTGCGGATGGCGGCGAACATCGCTTCGATGGCCTCGGCGCACGGCCCCAGCGGGTTTTCGTTGGAGTTGATCTTTACGCCGTCGTCGGGCAGACGGCCGAGAGCGGAAAGCTGGGCCAGGGCCGGTTCGTTGTAAAAGGGCAGGGTTGCGGCGCCGGTCAGGAGCGCGCTCAGCCGGCCGAAAGCTCTCCGTGAAAAACCGCGCTTCAGGAAATCCTCTTGCAAGTGCGGGCTGATTGGCTGTCTCATAGCAGTTCCCTCGTTGCGGCAATTATATACCTCTCTAGTGCTTGGCTGCAAAGATTCTCGCGGCTTCCAGCAGCCATGTGTGGCGACCGCCCGGGGCCGCGGCCGGTCCCCGGCCGGCTTCCGGCAGCACGCTAGGTTTCGCAACGAGGCACTAGGGCCTCTCCGCTCGTTTCTCTATCTCCCGCAGGACCCGCAGCGTGTTGCCCCCCAAAATCTTCACGATGTCTTCGTCGGAGAAGCCTCGCTCCATCAGGCCGCGGACCAGGTTGGGAATTTTGGAGATGTCCTCCAGGCCCTCGGGGAGCAAGTCGCTGACGCCGTCGAAGTCCGATCCCAGTCCTACGTGATCCACGCCCGCCACCTGGGCGGCGTGCTCGAAATGGTCGAGCAGGCGGCTGAGGGGCGGCCGCCCCAGCTTGGCTAGGCGGAGGGCGTTGAGCCGGCGCTGTTCCTCGCTGCGGCGGCGGGGCTGGGTGGCCAGGTCGGTGTCGATCTGCTGCTCCCGGCGGTTCTCTTCCTGCAGGGCCTCGTAGCGGTTCTTGAAATCGTCATCGAGGAACCCGCTGTAGTAGTTGATATGGACCACGCCGCCCTTTTGGGCCAGGGTCCGGAGCATGTCGTCGGTCATGTTGCGCGGGTGCCGGCAGTAGACGCGGCAGGAGGAGTGCGAGGCGATCAGGGGGGCCGTGGAGGTCTCCAGCACATCGTAGAAGGTCTTGTCGGATACGTGGGAGATGTCGACCATCATCCCCAGGCGGTTCATCTCCCGCACCACCTGGCGGCCGAACGCGGTGAGACCGTTGTGCTGGGGCTGGTCCCCTGAGGAATCGGCCCAGGGGGTGTTCGCCGAATGGGTGAGGGTCATGTAGCGTACTCCCAACTCGTAGTAGGTTCGCAGGATCGACAGGTTAGAATCGATCATGTGGCCGCCCTCGACCCCCAGCAGGGCCGCGATCTTCCCCTGTTTCTTTGCCTCCAGGACTTGGGCGGCGGTGGTGGCCAGGACGAGATCCTGGGCGAGGCGGCGGGTCTCCTGGCGCACGGTGTCGATCTGCAGGAGCGCGCGGCGCATCGCCTGCACGGGGTTCAGACGGGCCGGCGTGTAGATGGAGAAGAACACGCCGGTAACGCCGCCTTTCCGCATGCGGGGGAGGTCCACCTGGGCGTAGTCGTGGGGCTTGGCCAGGTCGTAGCCCTCATCGACGATCAGTTGGGTGGTGTCGCAGTGGAGGTCCAGGACCACGGCCTGCCGGAGGAGGCGGTCCACGCGGGCGGGATCGACTTTCACCTGCGCGGGACTTGCAACTGCCGCCCCAAGAGCTAGAATGAGAAGGCGCATGCCCCGATTGTATCGTGTAGCGGTGATCGGCCGGACCGGCCGCGGCAACTATGGCCACGGGCTGGACGTGGTGTGGAAGGAGTTCCCGAACTGCCAGATCGTCGCCGTGGCCGACGAGAACGAAGCTGGCGCCAAAGCGGCGGCGCAGCGGCTGGGCGCGCCCGCGGTCTACACCGATTACCAGAAGATGCTGCGCGCGGAGCGGCCCGATCTGGTCAGCGTCGCCCCACGCTGGCTCGATCCGCACCACGACATGGTCCTGGCTGCGGCCGAGGCTCACGCGTCTATCTTTCTCGAAAAACCGTTGGCCCGGACCCTAGCCGAGGCTGACGCCATGATTGCCGCCTGCGAGCGGTCCCACGTCCAGATGGCCATCGCGCACCAGATGCGCCTTTCGCCGATTATCCTCGACGTGCGCGACCGGCTGCGGCTGGGGGAGATTGGGCAGTTGCTCGAGATACGCGCGCGGGGCAAGGAAGACGCCCGGGCCGGCGGCGAGGACCTCATGGTGCTCGGCACCCACGCCTTCGACCTGATGCGCCTGTTTGCTGGGGACCCCCAGTGGTGCTTTGCCCACGTCGGCGCCGGCGACCGCGATGCTGCGCCCTCGGACACCCGTCCCGGGGCGGAGGGCATGGGGTGGATGGCGGGCAACAGACTGACTGCTACCTATGGAATGGGTGGTGGCGTGTATGGGTCATTCTCTTCCGTGCTCAATGACGATCGGAGCGGGGCACGCTATGGACTGGATCTTTACGGGAGCCAGGGCGCCCTTCAAATTCGCGCTACCACGGACCCGGTGATCTGGGTGCTGCGGTCTAATACCTGGACTGCGGACAAGGCCCGCTGGGAAAGGCTTCCGCCGCCCGCGGGGGCGGAGGGAGGCCAGATGGCCGGCAATGTTCGCCTGGTCCGGGACCTGATGGAATCGATGGAGCAGGATCGGCGGCCGCTGTCGAGCGGCTATGACGGGCGATGGTCGCTGGAGATGATTTTGGCTATTTACGCTTCGCACCGTGGCGGGGGGTGGGTGGGGATTCCGCTGCGGGACCGGCGGCATCCGTTGGCGGGGTAGGACAGGGACCGGATTCTCCCCTCCCGGGACGTTTTCAGATCCGTCAGGGTGACTTTCGACCTCGTCGCCGACGCCTGCTCCAAACTCGACCGCAATCTCACCCCGGAGGAGTGGAAGCAGTACCTCGGGGACCTGCCCTACCGGAAGACGTGCGAACAACTGAACCCGGCGGTCGCGAGACAGTCCCTAGTGATATGTACGGCCCAGGATCAAGGGTGCGGGGTCGGCAAACCGCCGGAACCCCTGGTCGAAGGAGACCACCTGCAAGTCCTGGAGTCGCGCAAAGGCCTGGAGGTAAGCATCCGTCCACAGGTTGGTGGCGGGCTGGGGTTTTCGGGTGAGCTGCCGCCAGCTTTCTTGGAGCCCGGCGGGCTCACTAAGAAAGCGCACTCGCGGGTCGGCCGTCATGTTGCGATACACCTCCCAGGCGGCAACCTGGCCAATGGCATCCACACCCATCGCCCGAGCATTGGTGAGGAGACGCAACAAGCCCATCTGGGTGATGCGGCAGAATGCTGCCTGCTGGGCCCCGACGCGCTCCATCCACGCGGCCGCCGCCGCCTGGTGGAGGTGCCGCCGGGAAGCCAGAGCCAGCCAGACGTTCACGTCAGGTAAGAAGATCCTCGATGTCGGCATTGGTCAGGTTCAAGGTTCCGGGCTCTTTCGAGTCAAGGATGGGAAACTTGACCCTTCGCCGGCGAGGTGGGGAGGCGGTCAATTCGCGCTCGACGGCCGAGCGCAGCACTTGTTTGAGAGGCACGCCTCTATGGGCCGCGAGCGCCTTGAGTTGCCTGAAGGTGGCATCGGGGAGATCGAGGGTGGTTCGCATAAACGCATCTTAGCACGAAAGCGTCTCGCCCTAAACGCCACAGGGGAGGAACTGGCCTCGGGTGGCCGGGCCGGGCGTTGCCGGGCCGGGGTTGGTGGCCAGCACCTTGGTGGACCTTGCCAGCAGGATGATTTGGGCGGCGCCTCGCTCCAGCAGGCATTTCGGGCAGTTTAGATACCAGAAGTACATGGCGTCGATGCGGCCCATGCGGGCGGCCCGGAGGTCGCGGTAAAAACGCGGCATCTCGCGCAGCGCCGGATCGAAGCCGGGCTTGGGAACGACGCGGGAGTAAAACAGGTTGTGAAAGGTCTGGACCGGGGGGGCGCCGGCGGCGGCGTGGTCCACGGACACCAGGACCTCTCCCGAGAACCATCCGTCCCGGTGCAGGACCATGGGGGCGCCGGTCAGTCGGTAGCGCACGCCGTCGATCTGGGAGGCCAGCGACTCCAGGTCTTGTTGCAGCCGCCGGGGGACGTGCAGGAACAGGGGCGTTCGGGCGGCCAGGAAGCTCTGGCCCACCAGGCTGACCTCGCGGTCCTCCCATTGGGCCGGCTGGATCTTGGGACACTGGCACTCGCCCGCTGCCATGCCCTCATTATCTCACGGCTGTTTCCGGAAGGTCCGTCCGTTCCGGTGCAGGTACTTGTCCGATACGAACACCACGCCGGGCCCCACGAGTGTGGTGCGCCCACCCTCTCGTAGGACCAGCTTGCCGTCCTCGCGGAGGACTTCGATGCGTTCGCTCCCCTGCGCGTACACACCCTCGCCTCCGGTCGGAGCCGGTCGGGACTTTGGCTCCGGCGGGGGTCCCAGGGGGAGCAGCAGCTCCAGCGCCTTCTCGGAGGTTCGGGGCAGGGTTCCGCCGGTCTTATTCACGAGCACGATGACGGCTACCTTCTGATCCGGCGCCAGGCGGATCGACGATCCGTATCCCAGGCGGCTCCCATTGTGGTCCCACAGCCGCACCCCGCGATGCTCTCCCACCCGCAGCCCGTACCCGTAGCGCCGGTCGCTCCCCGGCACCTCCACGTGACCGGTTGTCATCCGGGCGATGACTGACGGCGGGAGGACGCCGCGTCCGTCGTGCAGCAGTGCGATGCACCACTGGGCCAAGTCCCGCGACGAGGAGAATAGCGATCCCGCCGGCCACCCCGACGCGTTGTTGGCCGCCGGCCGCGCTACCTTTCCCGCTTCGTGGCCCTGCGCCAGCGGGTAGGTCATGGCCATGGTCGGACGGAACGTGGAGGTCTTCATCCCCAGCGGCTGCAGGATCCGCTCGGCCATGACGTCGGCGAACGGCCTGCCCCCGAGCTGTTCGACCAGGAACCCGGCCACCCAATAGCCGGGATTCGAGTAGGAGTAGACCTCGCCCGGGTCGGTGAAGAACTTGTCGTCCTTCCAGGCCCGGATGCCCGCCGCCAGCGCTGAGTCGTCCTGCGACCCATACATGGGCGCCTCGTCCGACAGACCGGCGGAGTGGGTGAGGAGCTGATGCGCCGTCACCCGGGCCAGCTTGGGAGGGAGACCCTGAACATACTGGCCAATCGGACGGTCCAGGCGCAGCTTCCCCTCGCCGGCCAGCAGGGCCAGCGCGGCGGCGGTGAACATCTTAGTGGTGGAGCCCAGGCGGAAGAGCATGTCGGGCGTCACCTCGGCGCCGGTTTCGACGCTGGCGACACCGAAGCCCCTGGCAAAAACGACCTGCTCGCCCTGCACCACCGCCACCGCCCCACCCGGAGTTTGCGTGGCGCGCAGCTCTTCTCGCGCCACCGCTTCCAGGCTGCTCCAGTCCTGCGCCGGCGCCGCCAGGGTGACACATAAGAAAAGGATCGCTCGTCGTATCACGTCCTATATAATACGGGCTCGGAGGGCGAGATGGGGCGCATCCTTACACTGCTGTTGGTAGTGCTGTGGCCGTGCCTGGGGGGGCCGCGGGAATTGGACCGCATCGAGCGGCTGCTCGAAGAGCTGACCAACGCTCCCGGCCCCAGCGGATTTGAGGGCCCTGTCCGGACCATCGTGCGCCGCGAGATCACGCCGCTCGCGACCAGCGTCGAGACCGACGGCCTGGGCTCGCTGATCGCCACGCTCAAGGGCTCGTCGGACGGTCCCCGCGTTATGATGGCCGCCCACATGGATGAGCTGGGGATGCTGGTGAAGTACATCACGCCAGAGGGGTACATCCGGTTCCAGACCCTGGGCGGCTGGCTCGACCAGGGGCTCATCAACCAGCGCTATGTGATCCTCACCCGCAAGGGTCCCGTCCAGGGCGTCACCGGACTGAAGACGCCGCACGTCATGTCGCTGGCCGAGCGTGGCCGGATCATCGAGCGCGACCGGATCTTCCTCGATGTCGGGGCCACCTCGCGCCAGGACGCCGAGGAGCGTCTCGGTATTCATCCGGGCGATCCCATTGCCCCGGACAGCAAGTTTCTGGTGCTCAACGACGGCCGCCGCTACGTGGGAAAAGCCTGGGACGACCGCATCGGACTGGCGGTGATGATCGAGGTAATGCGCCGGCTCCGGCAGAGTCCGGCCCCCAACACCCTCTACGGCGTGGCCACCGTGCAGGAAGAGATCGGCCTGCGCGGCGCCCACACGTCCAGCAATATCGTCAAGCCGGATATCGGCCTGTCGATCGAGGTGGGCGTGGCTGCCGACTATCCGGGGATTACGCTGGATGAGGCGCAGGAGAGGGTCGGCGCCGGTCCGGGCCTGTTCCTGCACGACTCCTCCATGCTCCCCAACCTCCAACTGCGCGATTTCATCATGGACGTGGCCCGCGACAAGAAGATCCCCCTACAGTTCAACCTGCTGAGCGGCTACGGTGAGGACGGCGCCGAGATGCAGCGCGTTCACGGCGGCGCCCCGGCCATCAACATCACCGTGCCGACGCGGTACCTGCACAACCACAACGACCTGCTCAGTCGCGACGACTTCGACCGTGCCGTGGACCTGGTTACGGAGGTGGTGCGCCGCCTGGATGCCGCCACTGTCCGCCGCTTGAAGAGCTTCGAGTAGGACGGCGGCCGGTCCTGGATCGTAGATCGTGGATCGTGGATCGTGGATGGTGGGCAAGGCCTGCGGTGGAAGCAAGAGTGTCTTGGTCCGATGACGACGCTTAGGCGGTGGAGCACCCAGGCTGCGTACTATGACCCAGAGGGGACACCCGGCCCCCTCTCCCTAGAACACGAACCGCAGACTCAACTGAATCCGGCGGGGGTAGTTCGCCTGGTTGGAGGCGACAACCTGCCCGAACTGAACGTTGGAGGCGTTCGCTGTGGTCGGAGCCGGGAATACGGGGTGATTCAGCGCGTTCAGGAACTCCGCCCGGAACTGAACTTCCTTGCCTTCGGCGATCGCGGTCCCTTTCAGCACCGAGAAATCGAGGTTATTGCCGCCCTGGCTTCGGATAAACCCGAACCTCTGGGGGAAGGTGCGGATCTGCCGGCTGATGTCCATCTGACGGGCGGAGGCCCGCTCGAAACCGGCCTCTGTGTTGAAGAACCGCTGCCACGTCCGCTGGTCCGAGGGCAGCGCGATGTTGTTCACGTCACCGTAGAACAGGAGGCTCTGCGCAATGAAATCCGGACCCGACGCCGACATCGCCCAGTTGAGGGGGGCGCCGCTCTGGATGCCGTAGACGCCGGAAAGCCTCCAGCCGCTGATGATCTTGGAGACCACGGGATTCCCACTGGGGAGCCGGCGTCCCTTGCCGAACGGCAGGTCGTAGATACCGCTTATGGCCAGCCGGTGCGGGAAGTCCATATCCGAGATCACCTCGTTCGGCCGCAACTGGTCCCAGTAGAGGACTTCGGTCGCCTGCAGGAACTTGGAGAAGGTGTAGTTGGCGGCCACCGAGTATCCCGCGGTGAACCGCTTTTCCAGCCGGGCTTGGAAGGAGTGGTACCAGGAGTAGCCGTCGTAGCGGTTCGTGCCCACCGTGTCGAACTGGGGATAGGGGCGCAGCAGCCGCTCGCGGGCGATATTGGTTCCCGTCAGTTGCGAAACCGCGCCGGCGGGAAGGAGCTGGTAGAACGGGTTCGGGATGTTGGCGCTCAGATAGTTGATCCGGGCATCGTCTCGCAACGGGCTGGTGCTCAGATACTGCGACGGCGTCACGTTCAGGTTCGGCAGGTTCTGCTGGTTGATCTCCAGATGGGTGCCGCGATTGCCGACGTAGCTGGCCTCGGCCACGAGCCCGCCGCATATTTGTCGCTGGAGGCCGAGCTCCCAGCGCTGCATATAGGGCATCCGCGGCTTCTCATTGAAAAACGTGATGGCCTGGCCGAGGAACGTCTGCGCGCCCTGAGCGGCTCCCAGAGGCTCCAGGATCCCGTTCGGGAAGGGATTGGAGAGCGTGCCGATAAAGGTGAGTCCGTTGTCCAGGCTGGGGATGACGGGCGTCTGCCGGCTGAACCCGCTCTGGATCACGTCTCCGCGCCGCTGGCCCAGGAACCCAAAGAAGATGCCGTAGCCGGTGCGCAGAACCGTTTTATCGTTAAGGTTGTAGGCGAGCCCGAACCGCGGCATGAGGTTGCGCTTGGGGGTGTCATACAACCCGCGAGGCTGCCCTCCCACGTTGGCGAAGGTCAGCCCGCCGGCAAGGCGGAACTGGCTGGCCAGAACCTCGGGCGTCGTATTCAGCGCATACCGAGCTTGCACCGCCGCCTCGATGGGCTGCGCGGCGGTGAAATCAAAGCCGCGGACGCTGCGGTCAAACCGCTCCGTCAGCGCGCCCTCGAACTCCCAGCGCAGACCCATGTTCAGCGTGAGCCGGGAGGTAGCCTTCCAGTCATCGTGCACAAAGAAGCCCCACGACGTGGACTGCTCAGCATAGCTCGCAGTACGGCTGACATAGCTGTTGGTGGGCGACGGAATGCCCAGCAGCAGAGACGCCACCGACTGGCCCAGCGAGCCCGGCGCCGTCGGAGAGTTGTCGAGCGGACCGCGGGTCCAGGTGGCGTCGAAGTTGAACCGGCCGGTCTGTTCATTGCTCCAGGGGATGCTGTTCTCCCGATAGGCGCGGAACTCCATGCCGGTCTTCAGAAAATGCGCTCCGAGAGACTTCTGGAGCGTGAAGTTGGCCGAGTGGGTGTCGATCGGCCGGTAGTCGGCGCCGCCGGCGGTGCCCTGGTACCCGGTGATGTCGATGCGCGGGAAGGTCCGCAGGTCCGGGGAGATGGCGCTGTTATACGCCGCCGGAAAACCCAGGGTGGTCAAGTCGAATCCCGCCGATTCCGGATTCCAGATGCTGTTGCGGATGAACCGGTTGTAGCCGTAGCGGACGTTGATTACCGTAGTGGGGTTCAGGGTGTATACATCGTCGATCACGCCGGAGCTAGACAAGAACTGAAAGAAAGTGCCGGTAGCCACGTTGTCAAAGTAGTTGTTGTAGGTGCTGTCCCGGCGGTACACGCTCAGGCGCGCGAACAGCCGCTGCCGGTCGCTGATGTTGTGGTCCACTCGCGCGGTGACCGTGTAATACTTGACGGGCTCGGTCAGCTCCGGCCGCTGAAAATTCGACGTGCCGTCGGAGTTGCCCGCCGTGAGCGGCTGGGGGAAATACGTCAGGATGTTCTTGGCGACAGGGTTGATCAGCGAGGGGGGGATGATATTGTTCGTGAACGGATCCTGCTGGTAACGGCCGCCGGCAATGGCGCGGCGTGTGAACGGGTTGTAGATGGTGTATGGCGAGCCTAGCGCCGCCAGATCGGAAAAGTCGCCGCTCTTCATTTTTTCAGTCGGAACGGTCGGCGTGCCGTTGTTCCGCGGGCGCGCCTCGTGGATGCCCTCGTAGCCCCAGAAGAAGAAAGTCTTGTTGCGGCCGTCATAGACCTTCGGCAGGTACGCCGGACCACCGAGCGAGCCACCCCAGCGCTGGTAGCTGAAGTCCGGACGGGGAATCCTGTTGGCGTTGGCAAAGAAGTCATTGGCGAACATCCCCGGAGCCATCTTGGTCCAGTAGCCGGAGCCGTGCAAGGCGTTCGTGCCGGACTTGGTGCTGATATTCGTCACGCCTCCTTCGGTCTGCCCGGAGCTGGCGTCGAACATCGCGGTCTGCACCTTGAATTCCGAGACCATGTCCGGGGTCGGCACGTAGGACGAGATCACCTCACCGTTGTTAGCCGTGGCCGTGCTGGGAGCGCCGTCTATGGTGACGTCGCTGCGATTGGCGCGGGTCCCGTCCATGGCGTATCCGACGATGTGGGTCGGCTCGAACGGGCGATCGAGCCGCGGGTCCCGCGCAAACGTGACGCCGGTCGCCAAGCCGATCAACAGGTAGGGGTTCCCGTGGGCGCTCGGCAGGTCGCCCACCCGGCTCACCACCGATCCCATGGAGGCCGAGGTGGTGCTCAGCAGCGGCGTCTCTTCGGCCACCGTGATGCTTTGCTCCGCCGCCCCGATCTCCAACGTGAGGTTGACCTCCAGGCGGTCGTTGACCCGCACCTCCAGATTGTCACGCACCGTTCTCTTGAAGCCCGGCAAATCGGCCGTGACCTGATACAGGCCGGGAATCAGGTACAACGCCTGATAGAAGCCGACCTCGTTGGTCGTTAACGACAGCCGGGTTCCCATGGCCTTGTTGGTTACCTGGACCGGGGCGTTGGGCACCACGGCGCCGCTGGAGTCGAGCACTTTGCCCACGACGGCTCCTCGGGCGTCCTGAGCCACCAGTCTTGCCTGCCACGGCGTCGCCAGTAAAGCGACCGACAGGACCCAGTTTATTCGAGATCGCATAGGGGTTCCTCCCGTCACCTGACGTAATCGTTCTTTTGCACGCGGAATGCCGCCCCGGTTGGCATCGATATTGCTTACTTGTTGATCGGTAGCGGGAGGTCCGATCATGAGGAAGCACCTATTGATTCTCCTGAAGGAGATGCTATGAGGATTCGAAAGCTGTGGGCCGTGGTCCTTCTGACAGTCACGGCAGCCGCGGTATCGGCGCAATCCGGTAGAACGCCGGCGATGGTCTTGGCAGAAAGGCGGGGCGCAGAGTTGCGGAAAGAGCTGGCGAAGTCAGCCTATACGGCCAAGCGCTCGCTGCCGGCTTCGGAAGATATCTTCGTCGAAAACGGTCAGGTCATCGAGGCGCTATTTGTCCTCACCGTCAGGGAGAAGCCGGTGGCCATACCAGCCGGAAGCACTACATCTGTATCCAGGGTGGTGTTGCTCGATAGAGGACTACATATCTACTTCGCCGACAACCGCTGCGCAGTCATCGTATTGACCAAGGAAGACAAGCTCATCCAGGACATGAGCACGCGGCAGCTCCTGGAGCTCGCCAAGGAAGGCATCGGGGTGCTGTTTGAGTCCAAGGAGAGGCCGGTGACGTAGGGCTCTGGCGCTTACCCCCGGCCGAAGTCCCGCACCTTGACCACCGCGCCTCCCTGCATGGCCGACTGGTGGCCCGCGAACCCCGGCGCGGTGTACGCCAGCGCTTCGTAGATATCCACCGCCGGCCGGCGCTTCTCCTTCACTGCGGTGACAAACTCGTGGGTCAGGAAGGTATGGGACCCGCCGTGGCCGCTGGCCGTTCGCAGTGATTCCGGCAGGCGGTCCCAGTAATCGGGCGGACGGAACGGCTCCATTTTCTCGGTGGCGTAACCCAGCACGCCGCCCAGCCCGCCCGATTGGGGCATCCGGTAGGTCAGCTTGGCGCCAAACCAACTGGCCCGCTCCGCGCCCCCGATGGCCACGTCGCGAAAAATGGCGATCCGCGCCGAGCCGCCCGCCGAGGTCCGGAACAGTCCCACCTCGTTCATGTGCGGGTTCTGGTGCGGGTTATCCCGCAGCTCCCTGCGGCCGTCGCCCCAGCCGTGGGCGCTCACTTCGGTCAGCCTCTCCCCGGTGACCGAGATGACCATGGACGAAGAGTGGGTGATGTATTGCAGGGGGGGAAAGGCATAACGCCAGGTGGGCCGCTTCTGCTCGTCGTACCACAGCGAGTACAGGCCCTGGTGGTAGTATTCGGCCTCGGTGTAGAAGATGGTTCCGAACTTGCCGGCCTCGCGCGCTTCGCGGGCCCACACGACCTCCGGCCGGTAGAAGCTGGTCTCGGCCATCATGTAGATGGCGCCGCTCTTGCGAACCGCCGCCAGCAGCCGCTCGCAGTCGGCCAGGCTGGTGGCTGCCGGCACCGCGCTCACCACGTGCAGCCCCTTCTCGAGCGCCTGCATCACCATCTCCACGTGCAGCGGGGCCGGGGTGAACAGCGCCACCGCGTCCAGGCCGCCCGACTCCAGCATCTCCTGGTAGCGGGTGTACCCGCGCGCCGCCGGGTTGTAGGTCTTCTTCAGCCTGCCGATGCGGTCCTCCCGCAGATCGCAGACGGCGGCGACCTCGGAGTCCGGATGCCGGTGCCAGAAGAAGGAGGCGCCGAAGTTGCCTCCGACGACGCCGAGGCGGACCTTGGGCGTGGCCGTGGCCGCAGTGGCGACGCCCCCCAGGAGAAAATGACGGCGAGTCAGCATAATATTGCTCCTTCGGGTTGGTCTCGGTGAGGCTGCCCGGGGCCGGCGAGAAGCGGGGGTTGCGACCCTGGCGCGCGACCCCGGGGCCTCGCCGCCGAGAGCGGGGACGACGCTGATGCCGCCGCCGTTGCGGCCGCTGCGGAAAGGGCGGCGCCGTGGTTGGTGAGGCGGATCGGCGCACCGACGGCATGGAGTTACCAGAGGCAGACTGCTATTCTATCCCTTACGTCTATGGATGCGGTCAAGCTGTCGGTGATAATTCCAGTGTACAACGAGCGCGGGACGGTGCAGGAAATCGTCGACCGCGTGCAACAGGTGCAGCTTTCCAAGGAGATCATCATCGTCGACGACGGCTCCAGCGATGGGACACGGGAGGAGCTGGCGCGGATCGAGCGGGAGCATCCCAACGTGAAGGTGGTCCTGCAGCCGCGCAACATGGGCAAGGGGCGGGCGTTGCGCACCGGCTTTCAGACCGCCCGGGGCGAGTACGTCATCGTCCAGGACGCCGACCTCGAATACGACCCGCAGGATTACCACAAGCTGATTAAGCCGCTGGAGAGCGGGGTGGCCGACGCCGTCTACGGCTCGCGGTTCATTACCACCGAGGAACACCGGGTGCTCTACTTCTGGCATTCGGTGGGGAACAAGGTCCTGACGCTGCTGTCCAACATGTTCACCGACCTGAACCTCACCGACATGGAGACCTGTTATAAGGTGTTCCGGCGAGAGCTGATCCAGTCGATCGAGCTGGAAGAGGACCGCTTCGGGTTCGAGCCGGAAATCACCTGCAAGCTGTCGCGGCTGCGGGCGCGCATTTATGAGGTGGGGATCGCGTACTACGGGCGGACGTACGAGGAGGGGAAGAAGATCGGCCTGCGGGACGGGTTCCGGGCGTTGTGGTGTATTGTCAAGTACCGGGTGAAGCCGTTGCGCCGGACCGGGTAGGACGCGGAGATGGACACAGGATCGCCAGCCGGCAAACCGTTCACGCCACGTTTTAGAATTCGAACTTCAGACCCAACTGCATTTCGCGCGGCTCGCCGAAGGCGTTCACGCGGCCGTAGGGGTTGGTGAGGGTCCCCGGGGGGCCGATGTTGGCATTGGTCACGTCGCGCATGGTGGTGTCGATGCTGCGCCAGTTGGCGTGGTTAAACAGGTTGTAGAAGTCGGCCCGCAGCTCGATCTTGGTCCGCTCGGTGGTCTTGAATTTCTTGGAGAGGGTGAAGTCCACGTTCCAAAATCCCGGCTGCCGGACCATCATGCGGGGGGCGGTGCCGAAGCGGGGCTCGCGCACCACCTGGAAGGCATCGACGTTGAAGTAGCGGGACTCGGTGCGCTCGCCGCGGGACAGGTTGGGATTGGCCACCAGGTCCGGACGGTCGAAGCGGGACCAGGAATCCGTGCGCCCGGTGCCATCGGCGACCTGGGTGGCGTTGCCGGTCTGGGCGCTGAACAGTAAGTTAGTCTGCCACGCGCCCAGCAGCTTGCCCACCAGGCCTTCCTGCGTCGTCCGGAAAGGTACGTCGTAGATGATCGAGGAAACGAAGCGCTGGCGGATGTCGAAGGTGGTGGACGATTTGTCCAGCTTGCGGTCGGACAGGAAGTGAAAAGAGCCGGGGTTGCCCACGCCGACGGCGCTCTGCCCCTGCTCGGAGTCGCTGATCGCATGGCCCCAGGTGTAGGAGGTCAGGAAGATCCCGTTCTTCACCCGCCGCTCGAACTTGGTCTGCAGCGAATGGTATTGTCCGGAGCCGTCGGCCTGACGCCAGTTGATGGACGAGAATCCATTGCGAATCAGCGCCGCCGTGCCCAGCACGAAGCGGGAGTTGAAATCGCCGGGCGTGTTGAGATTTTCCGAGGTGAAGATCTTGTTGGACTTGTTGGCCACGTAGCCGATCTCGAAGGAGCTTTCCCCGACGCGCTGCTGCACCGACAGGTTCCATTGCTGGACGTAGGTATCGGCCATGTTGGGGTCCTGGCCGTTGACGGCGAGGCGGGCCGGGATGACGGCGGAGCCGCGCGAGAAGCTGTTCCAGAGGAGCGTGGGGGTGGGACTGGAGGCCAGCGGCGGGGCGGTGTGATCGCGGGTGTAGCCGAAGCCGCTAGACTCCGCGCCGGCGGCTCCAATGCCGCCGGGAGGCGGGTTGATGGCGTTGAGGATGGGACCGCTGGGGTGCTCCTGCTCGAAGTAGATCCCGTAGCCGCCCCGGACCACCGTATTGTGGCGTCCCAGGGGGCGCCAGGCGAACCCGAAGCGCGGGCCCCAGTTGTTGGTGTCTCCGAAGCGCAGCTCGCGGCCGCCCTGGGCGTCGGTCGCGGTCTTCGCGTAGACCACCTGGTTGGAGGCCAGGTCGAAGTTGGCCCAATGGTCGCGCAACTCCTTCCAGGGCTGGAAGAAGTCATAACGGAGGCCTAGGTTGAGAGTCAAGGTTGGCGATGCCTTGTAGTCGTCTTGCAGGTAGCCGGCCAGCCAGAACTGGTTGGGACGCCCGTGGAGAGGGGCCACGCCGATGGTGGCCGCCGACATGTAGCCCAGCATGAAATCCACCAGTCCGTCGCCGGTGTAGGCGCCGCCTGGCGCGCCGCCGAAGGTGAAAGCGCCGCGGGCGGTAAGGGTCTCGATGAAGACGTCGTTGCGGCGCATCACCGTGGCCCCGGTCTTGAGCGAGTGCTTGCCGAGCACGATCGACAGGTTATCGGCGAAGTGCCAGATCTGGCCGCCATTGGGATTCCAGGGCATGCCGGTACGCAGGCCGGGAAGCCCCAGCGCCGAAGAGCTCTGGGAGATACCGAAATTCGGCGGGCCCCACTCCAGCGGATTGCGGGTAAGCGGGAGCTGGTCGTCGAGACCCAGCTCCTTGATAACATCCCGCTTGTAACTGGTCTCCAACTCCTCGAAGACCATGCTGCGGTTCCAGCCGGCGCGCGCTTCGTTGAAGACGGCCGAGGAGAAGGCGTGGGTCTCCGAGAGGCTGAGGTTCTGGTTGCGGCGGCGGCGCTTGTAGCCGCGGTCGCCGCCCCCGGGTCCGAACAGCGGGAACAGGTCTCCCACGTAGTCGTTGTTGAAATTGCCGATGTAGCGGGCGTAGAAGGAATCCTTATCGGAGAGGCGGTAGTCCACGCGTCCGGTGAACTCGTCGGTGCGGATCTTGGCGGGGGCGAAGGGACCCTGGAAATTGTTGATGAGGGCCCCGTTGGTGGGCGCGGGCACCAGGTCCAGCACCTTCAGCGAGCTGGGATGCAGGAAGCGACGCAGGTTGGTGGGGTCGTTGAACACGCCGTTGCCGTCGCCCTCCACGTTCAGCGGATCGCGCAGGGCGGGGCGCGCGGCCGTGATCAGCTCGCCGAAATCGCCGTTGCGCATCCTGGTCGTGGGAACGGTGCGCTGGCCGAACTGCCCGGCCCGCGTGCCGCGGATGCCCTCGTAGTTGGCGAAGAAGAAGACCCGATCCTTCTTGATGGGGCCGCCGGCGCCGGCGCCGAAGATGTTGTGGCGCACCACCGGTTTGTTGGAGGTGACCAACTGGTTGGAAGCGATCTGGCGGGCGCGCAGAGTCTTGACGTCCATCTGGTAGGCGTTCAGCTTGTCGTTCTGCAGGTAGTCGTAGAGGTGGCCATGGAGCTGGTTAGTGCCGGCGCGAGTCACGATGTTCACCGAGGCGCCGGCCGCCCCGCCGTACTCGGCCGAATTGGAGTTGACCTGGACCTTCAGCTCCTGCACCGCTTCCAGGGCGGGGTCGAAGGCGCGGCTGCCGCCGTCGAAGTTCATCCCTTCGATGCCGTCGTAGTAGAACTTGTTGGACAGGTCGGTGAGTCCGTTGACGCTCAGCGACAGGCCGTTGCGGCGCACGAAGCCGGAGTCCCGCTGGGCCTTGCTGTTGTTGTTGACGAAGTAGGCGCCGGGGGCCAGCAGCGTGGCGCCGATGATCTGCCGTCCCACCAGTGGGAGCTGGGTGATCTGCTCCCGGACGATGGTGGTCGACACGGAGGCCTCCTCGGTCTTCAGGGAGATGGCGGCCTCGGCCACGTTGATCACTTCACTCACCTGGCCGACGGTCATGGTGAGATCCACCCGGTTCTCTTCGCTGGTGGAGAGGACGACGTTGTCAACCTGAGTAGTCTTGAAACCTTCCAGCTCGCCGCTGACGCGGTAGGTGCCGAAGAACAGGAAGGGCACGCGGTAGGCGCCGCTGGGGCCGGTGGTGACGATCTTGGCCACGTTGGTCCCGACATTGGTGACGGTGACCTTGACGTTGGGCATCACCGCGCCGGACGAGTCGCGGACGACGCCGCTGATCGACCCGGTGATCTCCTGAGCCGCGGCCGGGGCGGCGGCGCACAATATCAGCAACAAACCCGAGACGAGCCGGGTCCAAAACTTGGCTTTCATGACGACCCCCTGGTTTCTATCATACACCAACTGGGCGGCGGAGGTTTGTGGGGCGGCCCCCCTGGGCCGCAGTCGGTCCCTGGCCGGCTTCCGGAATCAAGAGAAAGCAGTGCTGAGCTCCCCATCCTCGTGTAACTTGACGTTTGTAGGGGGCCGCCCGTCTGTGGCAGCCCGACAGTCCCAAAGGGGACCGGCCGGAGGCCCGCTCTACAGGAGCACGGCGACGCCTGGTAATGTGCGGCCGGCTAGGAATTCCAGAGAGGCGCCGCCGCCGGTGGAGATATGGGTGATCTGTTTGGTGACGCCGGCGGTTTTGATGGCTTTCTCGGAGTCGCCACCGCCTACTATGCTGATGGCGCCGCTGGCGGCCACCGCCTTGGCGATTGCTACGGTGCCCTTGGCAAACGGCTCCATCTCGAATACGCCCAGGGGGCCGTTCCAGACGATCATCTTGGCGACGGCGATTTCAGCGGAGTACTCGGCTATGGTATCGGGGCCGATGTCGACACCTAGCCAGGCTTTGGGAATCGGGTTGTTGACGCCGTCAACGACCTTGTGCTCGGCGTCGGGCCGGAGTTCCGCCGCCACCACGTGGTCCACGGGGAGACGGATTTTGTCGGAGGCGCCCCTCAGCAGCTCCTGGGCCAGGTTAAGCTTGTCGTCCTCCACCAGCGATCGGCCCACCTCGAACCCCAGGGCCTTGAGGAAGGTGTAGGCCATGGCGCCGCCTAGCAGCAGGCGGTCTACGATCTTCAGCAGGTTGACGATGACCTCGATCTTGTCGGAGACCTTGGCTCCGCCTAAGATCGCGATGTACGGGTGGGGCGGGTTTTGGGCGGCCATGGAGAGATACTTCAGCTCCTGCTCCATCAGCAGGCCGGCGGCCTTTATGGGTACGAACTCGACCATGCCGACCGTGGAGGCGTGGGCGCGGTGGGCGGAGCCGAAAGCGTCGTTGATGTAGATGTCGCAGTGTTGGGCGAGCTGGCGGGAGAAGGCGGGGTCGTTCTTCTCCTCTTCGGGGTGGAAGCGGAGGTTTTCGAGGAGAACCACTTCGCCCGGTTGGGGCGGGGGGACGGAGGGTCCGATGCAGTCGGGGGCCATCGTGACGGACCGGCCTAGCAGCTCGGCGAGACGCGCGGCCACCGGTCGGAGGCTCATCTTCGGGTCGGGCTTGCCTGGGGGGCGGCCCAGGTGGGAGGCGAGGACTAGGGCGGCTCCTTGCTGGAGGGCCATCTGGATGGTCGGGAGGGAGGCTTGGATGCGTTTGTCGCTGGTGATCTGGGTTCCGGTGGGGTCCAGGGGGACGTTGAAGTCTACACGGAGGAAGACTCGCTGGTCCTTCAGGTTTAGGTCGCGGATGGAGGGGATGGGCATGTGTGGTTAGTTGGACCGGCCGGGGGGCCGGCTGCGGCTCGGGGAGCCGCCCCACTCTTATTCTAGAGGCCGCGGTCTGCCAGGAGCTTCACTAGATCGCAGACCCGGCAGGAGAAGCCCCACTCGTTGTCGTACCAGGACAATACCTTTAATAGGTTTCCGCCTGTTACCTTGGTCATGCCGGCGTCCACTATGGAGCTGCGCGGGTCGTGCAGGAAGTCGGTGGAAACGGCCTCGTGCTCGGTGTAGCCGAGGATGCCCTTCAGCGGACCCTCGGCGGCCGCCTTCAGCTTGGCGTTGATTTCTTCAGCCGTGGCGTCCTGGCGCAGGACGGCGGTCAAATCCACCACCGACACGTTGGGGGTGGGGACGCGCATGGCGTAGCCGTCCAGCCTTCCCTTCAGCTCGGGAATCACCAGGCCGATGGCTTTGGCGGCGCCGGTCTTGGTGGGGATCATGTTGAGGGCGGCGGCGCGGGCCCGGCGCAGGTCGGGGTGCGGCAGGTCCAGCACGTGCTGGTCGTTGGTGTAGCTGTGGATCGTGGTCATGGTCCCGTTGACGATGCCAAAGTTCTCGTGCACCACCTTGGCCACGGGGGCCAGGCAATTGGTGGTGCAGGAGGCGTTGGAGAGGATGTGGTGCTTGGCCGGGTCGTACTTGTTGTCGTTGACGCCCAGGACCAGGGTAATGTCCTCGTCGGTGGCCGGAGCCGAAATAATGACCTTCTTCACCGTCGCGCCGAGGTGCTTGCGGGCGTCGGCGGCCTTGGTGAACCGCCCCGTCGACTCGACCACAATCTGGGCGCCCACGCTGGCCCAGTCCAGGGCGGCCGGGTCCTTCTGGGCGAAAACGCGCAGGGAGTTGCCGTTCACCTGGATGCAGTCGGCGCCGGCAGCCTTGACGTCGGCCGGCAGCACGCCCAGCACCGAATCGTACTTGAGCAGGTGGGCCAGTGTTTTTGTATCTGTAATATCATTGACGGCTACGATCTGAAAGTCGTCGCGCCCCATGGCCGCGCGGTAGATATTGCGTCCGATGCGCCCGAATCCGTTGATGCCGATTTTAATCATCCTTCCTCCTAAGACCATGAAATTATTGCGCCTCCTCGTCCCCAACTGGCCACTGGCCACTGACCACTGCTTATTGCGCGCCCGCGTACATTTCTTTCACCCGGATGACCTTGTCGCCCTCGAAGGTGACAAAGGTGATCGTGCCGGGAGCCTTGCCGTACATCCAATCTTCGGTTTCCACGCCTTCCTTGCTCTCGCGGAGCTTGTTCTCGGGGCGTCCTTTGGCCAGCAGGACCATATCCTTATCCATGCCGACCAGGACTTTCTTGGCCTTGATGGCCGCCTGTATCTCGGGGGGCAGCGACTCGGAGTAAAGCTCGGTGGCGGTGTGCTTCTCGAAGTCGAGCACCGGCTGGAGCATCTTCTTCAGCTCCGCCGCCTTGGTTCCGGTTACCCCGTCGGGGAACACCAGGGCGACCACGGTGCCGCCGGGGGCGTTGGACTGGTCGCTCCCGATCGGAGAGGTCGAACCACCGGCCGAGACCTGCACGTTGTGATACCAGCGCTTTCTGCCCTTCATGCCGTAGTTGATCTCTAAGACAATTCGGTCGTTTTCGATGTCGACTTTAGTGATCTGCACCAGGTCGCCGACGCGGGCCGCCGGACCGTTCTCCTGCATGGCGTCGGCCCACTTTTCTCTCTCGTACTTGCCGCCGGCCTTCACTTCCAGCGCTTTCTTGGCGCGCGGCAGGGCTACCTTGACGGTGGCATACTCGGCCACCATGCCGCGGATGATCTCGGTCCGCTCCTCCACCGTCAGTTTCGCTCCAGCCGATAACAGGCCGGCCAGGCACAGCGCCACGCCCGGAAGCCTCATACGCTCTCTCCTTCCGGGACCGCCAGTATTCCGTGCAATTGGCGGTCCAACCGCACCCTCCCTAAGAAGGCCGCCACCGCGACGAGCGCGAGGGTGGCCAGCAGGCTGGCTTCCGGCCCGTAGTCGCCGCCCGACCAGAGGGCCGGACCCGTGGAAACCACGGAAATGCCCAACAACTTTATTTTAAGCCCGCTGACGTTGGCGCCGATGACGGCGAGTGAAAAATTCCAGGCCCAGTGCATGCCCAGGGGAAGCCACAGGTCCCGGGTACGCCAATAGGCATACCCGAATACGGCGCCAAACATGGCCGTATTGATCATGCTAACGCGGGTGAAGGCCGGATTCTGCGTATGGGCCCATCCGAACAGCAGCGAGGTGGAGAGAATCGAGGCCCCGGGGCCGAAGGCGCGGATCAGATGCTGGAAGGCGTAGCCGCGAAACAGCAGCTCCTCGCCCACCGCGCCCACCACCAATACAACCAGACCGAAGCTCAGCGTGGTCATCCAGCTCTCGGGGTTGGGAACGCGCTCCAGCCTCGCCCAGCCGCAGATCCACTGCACGCCGACGATCAACAGCGAGGAGCCGCCCCCGAGGGCCACGCCGACGCCGAGGTGGACGGCCCCCGCGTGGTTGGCGAACAAGCCCACGTGATGGAACGGCCGCATCTCATAGAGCCGCATCATCACACCCGTGGAGACCAGGACGGCGACACCCAGCGAGAGGGCGCTGGCGACCAGGGCGTCGACGAACGGGAGGATGAGAGACGCCACACCCCACCACAGAAAGAAGGTGATCAGCACGAAGACCACGGCCCGCAGCAGCGACCGGAGGATCACGATCCGCGAACCTCCACACCGGCCGGCGCCACCCGCACGGGCAGCACCTGTCCGCCCTGCCGCGCGATCTCCTGCTCCACGGCGGCCTTGGCCCCCGGGCGGACCAACAAGAGCACGCAACCGCCGCCACCGGCGCCGCAGGCCTTGGCCGCTACGGCCCCGTAGCGGGTGGCCGCCCGGACCAGGCGGTCGATCCCGGGCGTCGTAATGTTGGGGTGGTTGCGGCGGCGGTTGGTCCACTCGCGCGCCAGAAGTTTTCCGACCTCCTCCCAGCGGCCCTGCTCCAGCGCCCGCCGCATCTCGACCGCAATCGCGGCGATCTGCCGGAAGTTGCGGTGCACCTGGCGGTCGCCGTCGATGTGCTTCTTCATGACCTGCCAGTTGTTGATCCCGGATTCGCGCGGCTCGCCGGTGTAGATCAGCGCCACGCGCTGTTCGAGCTCGGCCACGTTAACGTCAAGAGGCTCGCGGACCAGCCCGGAGGGGGTCAGGTGGATGGCGTTTACCGCGCCGTACAGGGCCGGGTAGTAATCCTGACATCCGGTGGGCACGCGGATCACCTGGGCTTCCACGTTTTGGGCGATCTCGCGCAGCTTCTCGAGAGGATAATCGCGGCCGGTGAAGCGGTTGAGGGCGGCGCAGAGGGCGATGTTGAGGGTGGAGGAGCCGGCAATGCCCGCGCCCCGGGGAGCCTCGCAGTCGAGCTCCAGGTGCAGGCCGCGGGGCGGCTGGAAGAACTTTACCAGGAGCGCCGGCAGCGCCAGCCGGTAGCGCTTGCGGGAGGCCAGGTCCTCGAGCGACCGGAAGGTCTCGGTCACCTTTTGGTCGCGGGAGGTGATGGAGATGCCCCCGGCGCGGCGCTCCTCGAGGCGGCAGGTGGCGTAAAGGTTCACCGCGAAATTCAGGGTGAGGCTGGGTTGATGAAATAGGTAGAGGGGCCAGATGTCGAGCGTGCCGCCGGCCAAATCGACCCGGCAGGGCGCCTTGCTTTCTATGCGCATCAAGAGGACACCTTGGGGGCGAGCTTGGGCCGCACGAAATCGAGCGCCTGCTGCCGGGGGACTCCGGCCTCGAAGCACCGCCGGCACCGCGCCTCGTACATCCCGGTGGCCCCCACCACGATCAACTCGGAAGACTCCACCAGCCGCTGGGTGAACTTCGCCGGTCCGCCGCACTGCATGCAGATGGCCAGGGTCTTGGTGATCTCCTCGGCCAGGGCCAGCAGGGACGGAATGGGCTCGAAGGGGCGGCCGAGGTAGTCGGTATCGAGGCCGGCAATGATGACCTGCTTGCCCATGTCGGCGAGGTGGTTGGCCACCTCGGGCAGGTCCGGTCCGAGGAAGTTGGCCTCGTCGATGCCGACCACCTCGGTGCGGATCTCGAGCCGGTCCAGGATCTCGGAGGCCGCATTCACGGTCAGCGACTTGATACGCAGATCGCTGTGGGAGACGATCTCGTCGGGGGCATAGCGGTTGTCGAGGACCGGCTTGAACACCTGGACGCGCTTGCGGGCGATGGTGGAGCGGCGCAGGCGGCGGATCAACTCCTCGCTCTTGCCCGAGAACATCGGACCGCAGATGACCTCCAGCCAGCCGGTATTGCCGTGGACGATGTTCATAGGCGGATCGTGGAGCGTAAGGAAGCTGCGCGAGGGCGGAAACACTACTATATCTCGAAAGCGGGGGCCGCGCCTACTCTCGCGGGCAAACGACACGTGTTCTTCTTGAAGCCACCCGTATCCTCCATCGCCTGCCACGGTAATACTAAGGTGAGACCAGCGTGACTGCTCAACAGGCTTTCGAGAGTTATCACGAGTCGGTTTTTCGCTTCGTCTACCGGCTGACCCGGCGGGTGGATACCGCGGAAGACATCACGCAGGAGTGCTTCCTGGCGTTTCTGCGCGCCCCGGAGCGCTGGGACCAGGCTCGCGGCAGCATCAGAACGTACTTGTTTTCGATCGCCCGCAACCTGGCGCTTAAGTACTATCGAGACAACCAGGCCGGGATGCAGCTCGACGACGATCAGTTCTCGCGGGTCATCGATCTGCGATCGGGCCAGGAACTGGCGTCGGTCGTCGAGCAGGCGGTTTCCGCCTTGCCCGACTTGCAGAAGGAAGCGCTGGTCCTCTTCGAGTACGAAGGCTTCACGCTCGAAGAGATCGCTAGCGTTGTTGGCACCGACATTGGCACGGTGAAATCGCGGTTGCACCGCGCGCGAGAGCGCCTGAAGCGCACGCTGGCGCCATACAGAAAGGTAGGGAATCTCCATGGAACCGTTTGACAACGAGGAACTGAGCGATCGTGAATTGAACGGAATACTGCGCGAGTGGCAAGCCCCACCGACCCCCACCCGGTTGGGTAAGTGCATCTTTGCCGAACGGCACAAGCCTTGGTGGCGGCGGATCTGGACCACCTCCATCCGTGTCCCAGTTCCCGTGGCCGCCTGTCTCGTCCTGCTCTTCTTGCTAAGCGTGCGGCAGCGGCAAGCCCCGGCCCCGCCGCGCGTAGTCGTCAAAACGGAACGAGTGGAAATCCCTGTGGTAACCGAGCGCGTCGTGACCAAGTTGGTCTACCGGGAACGGCCCGCGGCAACCTTTTACGGATTACAGCCCGTAGCCGAGCTACGGCCAAGAATCATCAGGAGTGGAAATGCGCCAAACTAATACTCTTTGCCTTTGCATGATGACCCTGGCGTGCGTACGAGCCGCCGCTCAACCTGGAAGGTTAAACGGGCAAACCTTCACTATGAGCGGCGGAATTACAGTCCGATTGTCGACCGTGGCCGAGCCTCCCTTCGCTTTCCCCCAAAAACAGGGCCAGCATGGGGTATTTTACAAAGTAACGGGAAACGTGATGCAACGGGCCGAGTTCGACGGCGGGACCAACTCGTATTTTGGATATGACCTCGTGGTCGATCCGGCAGGAGCCGGACAGTTCCGCGTCGCCATCCAACCGCCAAGCCTCATGCCGCAAGACCTGCCAGAAAGATTGCGCAACCATGCCTTGACCCTGACTGTCGTGTCGCTGCCCAAATACCCCGGTCCTCAGGTGATCCGGGATGGCGATACCATCGCGCTCGACCTGCTGGTCAGCCCGGATGGACAGCAGAAAGTTGTGGACTACATTCAAATCATGTCTAGTTCGAAGGTAGCCAAATCATTCACCGCGACCGGGGCGTTCTCGGGGTCCGCAGTTCCGAAGAACTTAAAGCGAACGTTCGGACAATCTTCAGACCGTCCCGGGATGCCCGCGCCGCAGGACTTCACGCTGGACGACCTGGCCCTCAGCTTCGAGCCACCTTGTACCTGGTTGGTCAATGGGAAGGAACTGCCACAGGCGTATTCTGTCGAAAGACCCAGCGGCTCCATTCTTTGGTTCTACTTTCCCGGCCGCGGCCGCTATATTCTGTCGCTAGCTGCGCACACTGGCTACGAGTTTCAGAAGGCGGGCGCCATCCGTGACAATGTGGTCTCCTTTCGATGGCAAGGCGATGAATACGAAATCCGGTCGTCGAGCCCGATCCTGGGCACTGGAAAGGCATGGACCCTTTACGTTCTGTATGATCCGGCCTACCGGCCGAAGGTTGATTCGGAATCGAATGCACTTCTGGCCGGCGCCGACCGCCTCGAAAACCTGCTAACCCGATGACGCCTTCGGCCTCTGCCCTCGCATGTGTCGCTCCCGAACCACCTGCCGCCAGTAGGTGACCCTATCCGTTTCCTTCCGACGCGTTCTAACGTCTGGAGCGCTCAGCCGCGGCCCGGGTTTGGCTGTCACCTGTAGCGCCGGGTGGGGCCGCGGTCTGTCGTGAAGTCACACCAGCCCTACGACTGCGAATCTTGCGCAACTGGATCACGAGACGTAAGGCATCATTCACGGCTCTCTCATCGCGAAAGACGTTGCGAACATCAGGATCTAGCGGAACCAGATTGGTGCCGGCATGGTAGCGCTTGGCGTACTTGCCCCGGATCCCTCCCTTGAGCAGTTGGCGCAGATCGTATTCGGGGCGCAACTCGTCGGCTCTCTCATTTCTGCGTTTCTTCATAGGCTCTTCTCTCACTCGGGGTCAGCTTTCGAACACTGATGATCCGAATCCGTTCGCGGCGCTCCGCATGAGCGACCATCAGCAAGCGGCCCCGACTTTGAAAGTCCCACGGTAATGCATCGATGTTCGTCGTGGGAGTGGTCGGGGTCAGCGACCGTCATGCCGAGGAAATCACCAAACACGCTCGTGGCTTCTTCGAAGGATACTTTGTGCTTGCGGAGATTCTCGTCTGCTTTGATCGGATCCCACTCAAACACCACGCCTTCAGTATAGCGAGTTTGCTCGACTACAATGCCGGGCTCACCGAGCTTCCACCGCGCCGTCGCGAAGCCTAGCCGCCGCGTGCCCTGGGGCCAACCCCTGCGGCCCTCCCGACGCCGACACCGGGCTCGATTACACCACCGCCGGATGGGTTTGTCACGCCGAGCGACCGATCGGTTCGAGCCGCGCGACCTCCGCCGCCTTCTTGCTTCTCATGGCGTGCCACAGGTCCCAGTCGAGCCGCAATCCAAGCCAGAAGTCGGCCGCTATCCCCAGGAGGCGAGCCAACCGCAGGGCAGTATCCGGGGTTAGTTTAGGAGCCCGTGGCAATAGTGCCGTTAGTGCAAATTTGCACTACGCTCGGCTCAGCAGAATCAACAACTTGCTGAGCCGCGAGCGGACGGGGCCGGCTTTCGCCGCGGGGTTAGCCCCCGCTTGCCGCGAAGGATGTCGTTGAGGCGCGCCAACGATACGCCGAGTCTTATGGCGAAGTCCGACGGGCTGATGCCGAGCGGCTTCAAGAGCTCCTCGACGAGCATCTCGCCAGGATGGGTCGGAGGCCTGTTTCTGCGGCAGCAGCCGCCCAACCATGTCCCGCGATCGAAGGCGGGGGCGCGTCACTCCTTTCGCGTTAGTGCTAGTGTTCTGTAATTGAAAAAGCTTGAAATAATATCCCAGCCCTGCTATCCTGGGTCCATGTCCCGACCCATAGCGGTTCTCGAACTGACCCCGGAAGAGAAGCGCCAGTTGCAGCGTGTGGCCCGGAGCAAGACCGGCA
>JBGOUV010000454.1:0-4979 GCA_041477815.1 Terriglobia bacterium
CGCCCCCTCGCCCCCTCGCCTCCTCGCCCCCCCGTCCCCGGGCACCGGAGCGGCATACCCCAACGTCTGCCGCGTATAAGTAAACGCCTCCCCGTGCATATCCTCGTGCATCGCCACCAACCAGCAAAAATACGCTTCCTCCGCGGTTAAGCTATCCTTCGAGAGATGCTCCAGCGCCCGTTCCAGCACATCCTCCATATACCGCAAAGTCTCCCGCCGCGAAGGCAGCGGCAGCTCCCAGCGGTCGTCATGCGGGATGGCGATCGAGTCCCACAGGGAGTCGGCATCGGGCCGGATCGGCTCGAGGCCGCGCAGGTGGCGCAGCGCCCATTTCTCCTGAAACCAGGCGACGTGCCCCATCTCCCAAACGATGGGGTTGATGATGGCGAGCAGCGGAACCTGGATCTGTTCGTCGGTCAAATCACCTACCAGCTCCAGGGTGCGCTTCCGCGCGTCGGTGAGCATGTCTAGGATCGTCATCGCCTGTCCGGCGCCGCCGGGCAGCCTTTATGGTAACAGGGTCACGGCGAAGCGATGGGCTCGTATCCTGCGGTCGCTGGGGCACCGAGTCGCCATCGCCGATACTTGGCAGCACCAGCCCTGCGACGTCCTGGTAGCCCTCCACGCCCGCCGCAGCGCCCCTGCCGCCTTCCGCTTCGCCGAGGAGCATCCCGACCGGAGCCTCCTGGTCGCCCTCACCGGCACGGATCTCTATCGCGACATCCGCACCGACCGGGACGCCCAGCGCGTCCTGGAACTGGCCACCCGGCTGGTCGCTCTGCAACCCCTGGCCGCCCAGGAACTCTCCCCCCACCTGCGCCGCAAGGTCCTCGTGATTCTGCAGTCGGCTCCCCAGACTGTGACGCGCCGCCGCCCGCGCCGCGACTCGTTCGACGTCTGTGTAGTGGGCCATCTGCGCGAGGTGAAGGACCCCTTCCGCGCCGCCCTGGCCAGCCGCGACCTGCCTCCCTCCTCCCGCCTGCGGATCCTCCACGCCGGCTCCGCCATGGAGAACGGCATGGCCGAGTACGCCCGGACCGAAGAGCTCAACAATCCGCGCTACCACTGGCTCGGCGGTATCCCGCGCGCCAAGACCCGCGGCCTGATCGCCTCCTCGCGCCTGCTGGTCCTGTCGTCGCACCTGGAAGGCGGCGCCAACACGATCTCCGAAGCCCTCGCCGACCGGGTCCCCGTCCTCGCCTCCCGTATCCCCGGCTCCCTCGGACTGCTCGGCGCCCGCTACGCGGGCTACTTTCCAGTGGGCGACACCGCCGCCCTCACCCGTCTCCTCTACCGCGCCGAGACCGATCCCCGCTTCTATGCGAAACTGAAGCTATGGTGCGGACGACTGACGCCCCGGTTCCACCCCTCCCGGGAACGCGCGGCCTGGCGGAAACTTCTGCGGGAAATAACTCGACCACGGATCGCAAAGCCGTCCTGGTAGTCTCGTCCCTCACCGCCTTCATCGGGGCCCTCTGCTGCCTGACCCCCATCGTGCTGGTCCTGTTCGGCCTGGCTGGCATCTCGATCGCCAACGACCTGGGCAACAAGCTGTACGGCGATTACAAGTGGACCTTCCGCGCCGCCGCCCTGGTGTTCCTCACGCTGGGCCTGGTCGTCTACTTCCGCCGCCGCGGCGTCTGCTCGCTCGACGAGGCCAGGCGCCAGCGCAACCGCATCCTCAACGTGGCCCTTTTGTCGCTCCTCGCCGCCAGCAGCCTCTATGTGTTTTGGAACTATGTAGTTTTGTATTATGGGGGCATCGCGGCCGGTCTCCCTTGGGCCCAGTGGGACGAATCCTGGGCCATTCCCCTCTCGGCGGTCCTGTTCGCCTTGACGGCCGGGGCTTTTTTCCTCTACCAACGGTCCCGATCATGACCGCCGACCTCTCCCTTGTAAGTGTGGGGCGGCCGCCCTGGGCCGCGCCGGGCCCCAGGCCCGGTCCGCTCGCACTTGCATCCATCTTTGTGGCCTACGACGATGAGTAACTCCCTTCGCCAACATGTCCTCTACCTGCTGCGCGGCGGCGGCGCCCACGTGAACTTCGAAACCGCTATCGGCAACCTCCCCGCGGCGCTGCGCGGCAAGAAGCCCCGCGGCGCCACCCATACCCCCTGGCAGATTCTGGAGCACCTGCGCATCGCCCAGTGGGACATCCTGGAGTTCAGCATCAACCCGCAACACGTCTCCCCCGACTTCCCCGCGGGCTACTGGCCAGCGACTGCGGCTCCACCTTCGGCAGCCGCCTGGGCCCGTTCGGTCCGCGCCTTCCGCGCCGGCCTCGAAGCCATGTGTAAGCTGGTCAAAGATCCTGCCACCGACCTCTACGCGCCCATCGCCCACGGCGACGGCCAGACCATTCTGCGGGAAGCCCTGCTGGTCGCCGACCACAACGCCTATCATTTGGGCGAACTGGTGCTCCTGCGGCGCCTCCTCGGCGCTTGGACAGGTGTCAACTCTACCGGTTGACACCTCCCGCCGCCTGCCATACAATAAGCACGATCTGGGGCGGCCTATGGTCCTGAGAACCTTTGTCCTAACGCTTGCAGCCTTCTCCTTGTGGGCCACCGACCCTTACTGCCCGGCCTACCCCCGGGAGCGTCGCCAGGCCGACCTGGCCCGGCTGGACCTCGAACGCGCCTTTGCTTCCCGCTCCCAACAGAAGCCCGCCTACCGCCCCATTGCTCAGGCCGCCAACCTCATCGACTCCTTTCTGTTCACCAAAATGGCCGCTGACGGCGTCCCGCCGGCCCCCGGCGCCACCGACGCCGAATTTCTGCGACGCGTCACCCTGGACCTGGGCGGCCGCCTCCCTACTGTCGATGAGGTCCAGCAGTTTCCGGGCCGTCAGGCCCATATTGACGCCTTGCTCGGCTCGGGAGACTTCATTGACAACTGGACTCTCTTTTTCGCGGACCACTTCGAGGTCACCAGCGGTTACTACAACCTGATCGGGATCCCCGGCCGCAACCAGTTCCATAACTACCTGCGCGACTTCGTCGCCCGCGACCGCTCCTACCGCGACTTCGTCACCGAGCTGATCACCGCCACGGGCGACTCCCACCGCGCCGGTCCGGCCAACTACGTGATCCGCGCCTGGCAGCAGGGCGACCCCATTCAGGACACCTGGGATGCGCTGACCGATCGCATCACCACGCATTTTCTGGGCGTCAAGACCCAGTGCGTCTCCTGCCACAACGGCCGCGGCCACCTGGAGCCGATCAATCTTTATCTGGCCGCCCGCCGCCGCGAGGAGTTCTGGCGCCAATCGGCCTTCGTCTCCCGACTGAACCTCTCCCAGTTCAATGTGGACGCCTTCGGCCAGCAAATGCACTTCCTGATCACCGATCGCAAGACCGGCGGCTACCACGGTATCGTCCCTGCCAATAACCCCGGTCCCCGGCCCCCCCGCGTCGGCGGCCCCTACGACCCCGCCTACATGTTCACCGGCGAGCGTCCCCGCACCGGCGAGTGGCGCCGGGAACTGGCCCGCCTCCTCACCTCCGACCGCCAGTTTGCCCGGGCCACGGTCAACTACCTGTGGGCGCATTTCTTCAACGTCGGCATCGTCGACCCGCCCGACGCCTGGGACCTCGCCCGCCTCGACCCCCGCAATCCGCCCCCCGCTCCCTGGACCCTCCAGCCCAGCCACCCCGAGCTGCTCGAAGCCTTGGCCGACGAGTTCATCCGGTCCAATTACTCGATTCGCCGCATCATTCGTTTGATCGTCGAATCCAACGCCTACCAGCTCTCCAGCCGCTACGACGGCGAGTGGCGTCCCGAGTACGCCCGCTATTTTGCCAAGCACTTCCCCCGCCGCCTGTCCGCCGAAGAAATCTACGACGCCGTGGCCCAGGCCACCATGACCGAAACACCGATGTTCGTGGAGGGGTTCGAGCAGCCTGTGCTATACGCCCGCCAGCTCCCCGATCCTACCGAGCCCCGACAGGACGGCGGCATCCGCAACTTCATGACCCAGTTCGGCCGCGGCGACTGGTGGCAAAACCATCGCACCTCGGAGACCACCGTGCTGCAGGTCCTCTACTTGATGAACGACAACATGGTCAACTTCCGGACCTTCGCCAACAACAACAACAGCCGCAACACCCGCGTCGCCTGGCTCATGGAGTCGGCTATGAGCGATGCCGACGCCGTCAAGAACCTGTTCCTGGCCACCCTAGGCCGCTATCCCACCAGCGCGGAGATGGACGCGGTGAATCGGCGCAAGACGGCCAACCGGGAGCAGTGGCTCACCGATATCCAGTGGGTCCTGCTCAATAAGCTGGATTTCATCTTTAGCCAGTAAAGTCAATGCAATTCACCACAAAGACACCAAGACACCAAAACCACAAAGAAAACCACTCCATTTCCTTAGTGATCTTTGTGTCTTGGTGTCTTTGTGGTGAAAGAGGGGTTTCCCCATGACCCTGACACGCCGCCAACTCCTGACCGGAGCCGGCGCCTTCCTGACCCTGGCCCGCCGCGGCGAGACCCAGACCGACTCCTCGCCGGTGCGGGTCCGTTCCACTGCCCGGGCTTGCATCTTTGTCAACCTTCAGGGAGCCGCCAGCCACCTCGACACCTGGGACCCCAAAGACGCCCCCTGGAACCCGCCCGACGTCGATCTGCGCCAGGGCGCCGGCGGCATCGTCCTGTCGAACATCCTGTTCCCCAGCCTCTCCGCCATCACCGGTGACCTCTGCATCCTGCACTCGGTCTCCAGTTGGGAGAACGCACACGACCGGGGCCAGTTCTATCTGCAGACCGGTCATCCTTCGAACCCGGCGTTTGTCGCCGAGACGCCGCACCTCGGCGCTGTGGTGGCGTTCGAAAAGGGCGGCTCCGGACCCTTGCCTCCCTTCCTCGCCCCTAACGGCGGCGCCGGCCAAGGCGCGACCTTCCTGGGCGGCCGCATGCAGCCGATGGGGGCTCCGGCCAACGCCGGCGGCCTCACCACCATCGAGCACAACTTCTACGGC
>JBGOUV010000238.1:0-10795 GCA_041477815.1 Terriglobia bacterium
CTTGTTTTTGACGATCTTCACCTTGGTGCGGCTGCCCACTACCTCTTCGCCGTCCTTGATGGCGTTGGTGCGGCGGATGTCGACCCGCACCGAGGAGTAGAACTTCAGCGCCCGCCCACCGGTGGTAGTCTCCGGATTGCCGAACATCACCCCGATCTTTTCGCGGATCTGGTTGATGAAGATGAAACACGTGTTGGACTTGCTCACGATGCCGGTGATCTTGCGCAGGGCCTGGGACATCAGGCGGGCCTGCAAGCCCATGTGGCTGTCGCCCATCTCGCCGTCGAGCTCGGCCTTGGGCACCAGGGCTGCCACCGAGTCGATGACCAGGACGTCGATCGCTCCCGAGCGCACCAGCGCCTCGGCGATCTCCAGGGCCTGCTCGCCGTAGTCGGGTTGCGAGACCAGCAGGTTATCCACATCCACCCCGAGTTTCTTGGCATAGAGCGGGTCCAAGGCGTGCTCGGCGTCGATGAAGGCGGCCGTACCGCCGCCTTTCTGGGCCTGGGCGATGGTTTCCAGAGCCAGGGTGGTCTTGCCGGACGATTCGGGTCCGAAGATCTCGATCACGCGGCCGCGTGGAAATCCGCCCACTCCCAGGGCCCAGTCGAGGGATACCGCCCCCGTAGCAATCACCGACACCGGTTGCACGGCGTCCTTCGACCCAAGGCGCAGAACCGAGCCTTTGCCGAACTGCTTCTCAATCTGCCCTAGCGCCAATTCCAGCGCGCGGGCGCGTTCCCGGTCATCCATGAGGTGCTCCTTTGGTTCGACCCCCATTCTAGCAGAGGCGAATAAAAAGCGAAAGAGGAAAGTTTACCGCGAAGGGGCGAAGTAGCCCCTACGGGCCCTCACGCGCACGTCCTTCGCGGTAGTCTTGATTTCCACTTCGTGGAAGCGCCCGTCGGCCACGAACGGACTAGGGGCGTACAGCAGGAAATACTGGTGCCGCAGCTCGTTGGCGATGTTCTCGAACGACTGGCCCAAGTCCTCCGCCCGGAAGGGGTGCAGGCTGAGGCCGCCGGTCTGTTCGCTGTAGCGTTGCAGGACCCGGTCGCCGTCCAGTTGCATACCGCTGCGGTTGGTCGAGATGGTGAAGATCACGGCCTCGGCGCGGTGGCACATCTCCAGGGCCTGCTCGCGGCTGACCCGGCTCTGGTTGTCGTCGCCGTCGCTCAGGATGACCAGGGCGCGGCGGAACTGCTCGGGCGGCGAATCTTCGGGGAGCTTGTCGCGACAGGCGAAGTAGACGGCGTCGTAGAACGCGGTGCCACCGCCGGCCCGCAGGCTCCGGACCCCCTTGGCCAGCCGTTCCATATCCCGGGTGAAGTCGACCACCAATTCGGCGGCGGTGTCGAAGCTGACCAGAAAGGCCTTGTCGTTATTCTCGCGCAGCACCCCTTTGACGAACTCGACGGCCGCCTCCTGCTCGAAGCGCATGCGGTCGCGGATGCTGTTGGAGGTATCGATCAGGATCCCGATACGCAGCGGCAGGTTGCTCTCGCGGTTGAAGGCCAGAATGTGCTGCGGCTTGCGGTTGTCGAAGACTTTGAACTCGTTCTGGGCCAGGTCGGTGAGGAAGCGGCCCTTCTTATCGGTGACCGTAAACAGCAAGGGCACACGCGGCACTTCGACGACGATCTTGGCATCGGGGCCGGTGGCCGGCGGGGCGGGCCGTTGGGGCGCCTGGGCCGGCGCCGGGACCCAGCACAGAAAGAAGAGCAGGACTGCCTTCATGCGGATAGTTCGCAGACATTATAGCAGGGGGTCGGGGGCCGGGGGTCGGGGGTCGGGGCAGAAATCGTGGCGGCCGAGGAATTCATTTAGCTCTGGGGGCAGGGGGGCCGATACGGTCACCGGCTCTCCCGTACCCGGATGGCTGAACGTGATCTCCCGGGCGTGCAGAAAGAACCGCCCCAACTCGGGTTGCCGCGGCGCTCCATAAAGCGTGTCGCCCACCACCGGATGACCGATGGTGGCCAGATGCACCCGGATCTGGTGGGTGCGGCCGGTGCCCAGGCGGACCTCGAGCAGCGTGTACCCCGGCCGCTCCGACACCACCCGGAACTCGGTGAGCGCGGCGCGACCCTCGCCGGCGCGGGCAGTCATCTTGACGCGGTGGTGGCGATCGCGGCGGATGGGCATAACGAGGCGGGTCCAGCCCGTCGGGGCGGGCCGAAAATTCCCTTGGACCAGGGCCACGTAGGTCTTGCGCACCTGGCGGCCGGCGAACTGGCGGGCCAGCGCCAGATGTGCGGCGTCGGTCTTGGCCACCAGGATCACGCCGCTGGTGAGCCGGTCCAGCCGGTGCACGATTCCGGGACGCAGCGGACCGCCTACCCCCGAGAGCCGGCCGAAGTGATGCAGCAGGGCGTTGACCAGAGTGCCTTCCCGGCGGCCGGCCCCGGCGTGGACGGTCATGCCGGCCGGTTTGTCGAGGGCCACCAGGTCGGCGTCTTCATAGAGAATCTGCAGGGGGAGGTCCTCGGGGAAGGCGGCCGCCAAAGCGGGGCGATCCTCCGGTGTGACCTCGATCCGCTCGCCGCCCCGCAGCCGCGACGACGCCTTCGCCGGCCCGCCCTCCACCTGCACCCGCCCGCCTTCGATCCACTGCTGGATCCGCGCCCGGCTGTAGCCCACCAGCTTGCGGGTGAGGAACTGGTCCAGCCTCCTCCCGGCATCCTCTTTGGTCGCTGCGAGTGTCACTAATGTTACGATAGAGCTTTCCGGGAGATTCGTCACGTGATCGAGAGCGCGATTATCCCGGTCGCCGGGCTGGGCACCCGACTGTTGCCGGCGACCAAGTCCCAACCCAAAGAGATGCTGCCGGTGGCCCAGAAGCCCATCGTGCAGTACGTGGTGGAGGAGTTGGTGGCGGCGGGCATCAACCGGATCCTGTTCGTCACCGGCCGGGGCAAGAGTTCCATCGAGAACCACTTCGATCACGATCCCGAGCTCTGCCGCCAGCTTTCCCTGCACGAGAAAGATGGTCTGTTGCGCACCCTGGACTTCGAGCAGTTGCCCGTGCATTACTTGTACACCCGCCAGCGGCAGCAGAAGGGACTGGGCGACGCCATTCTGTGCGGCGAGAATTTCGCCGGCCAGGAGCCCTTCCTGGTGGCCCTGGGGGACTCCATCATCGGGTTGAACGGGCAATCCACCATCAGCCGTCGTATGTCCGAATTGTATGCGGCCGAGCGCCCCGCCGCCATCATCGCCGTGGAGGAGGTGTCGCGGGAGCTGACCGCTCTCTACGGCGTGGTCGACCCGGACTCGGGCGGCGCCGTGTTCGGCATCCGCGACCTGGTCGAGAAACCCTCCCCCGACCGCGCCCCCAGCAACCTGGCCATTGCCGGCCGCTACATCTTTTCACCCCAGATCTTTCCCATGATCCGCGCGGTCGAGCCGGACGGCCGGGGAGAGATCCAGCTTACCGACGCCATCCGGATGCTGGCCCGCGCCGGCCGGCGCATCCTGGGGGTGAAGCTGGACCCCTCCGAGCGCCGCTACGACATAGGCAATTTCCGCAGCTACTTCGAGACCTTCGTAGAATTCGCACTGGCCGACCCCGACCACGGCTCCGATCTCCGCCAGGTATTACAACGCCTGGTGGCCAGTGGCCAGTGACCAGTAGCCGGCGACGCGTGTGTAGTGGTGTGTTTTGCCGGCCAGTGCCCACTGACCACTGACCACTGATTCTTCGCCGGCCACTGCCCTAAACCCCCGCCCCTGCCCTGCCGATGTCCAGGGAGAGGCATATGACTACTCCAGTGATTCTGGTGGTCGAGGACAACCCGATCACGCGTAAGTCGGTTACGGTGGCGCTCCAGGAGGAGGGCTACCGGGTAATGGAAGCGCCGGACGGGCGGACGGCCCTGGCGCAAACCCAAAGTGAGCGGCCCCATCTGGTCCTCCAGGGTCTGGTGCTGCCGGATATAGATGGTTACGATCTGGTGCGGCGGTTGCGAGGGGTGCTGGGCAGTGACGTGCCCATTCTGGCGTTTGCCGGCTCGCCGGAGCGGCGTGACGTCCGGGGGAGCCCCGAGACGGGATTCCATGGGTATCTGTACAAGCCGGTGCGGCCGGCGGCGCTGGTCGAAACGGTGCAGACTTACCTGGCCTCTCCCGGCCAGACTCCAGTCGAGCCGGGGGCCGGCGCCCGGGTCCTGCTGGCCCATCATGACGACATCCAGCGGGAGGGGCAGAAGGCGTGTCTGGAGCAGGCCGGCTTCAAAGTACAGACGGCCCCCGACGGCCAGCGGGCGCTCGAAGGGGCTCGCCGGTGGGCGCCCCAAGCCGTGGTGAGCGACATGTTGATGCCGGGGCTGGACGGGTTTCAACTCTGCGCCGCCCTCCGCCAGGACCCGCAGTTGGCGTCCCTGCCGGTGGTGCTGGTGTCGGCCGCGACGAGCACAGCCGAGGAAGAACGGCTGGCTGCGCTGGTGAGGGCCAGCGCGGTGGTGCCGGCCACGCCTGACTGCCGGCCCCTCATTGCTGCCCTCGTGCAGAAACTGGAGGAGCAAGCCCGGCTGCCGCCAGCCCCATTTTCCGAAACCTACAGCTTGCGCCTGGGCCGCCGTCTGGAGCACCAACTGACCCTCAATGACAACAATGGCTCGGTGCACCGGCTCGAACTGCGGGAAGCCGAGCTGGCCATCCTGGCCAGCTTCACCGACATGCTCCAGCGCAGCCCTTCGGTCGATGCCCTGCTGGACGAGCTGCTCTACCGCTTCCTGGACGCCAGCGGCGTATCCTACGGCCTGGCCTACGTGATGGAGCCCGAGGGGCAGTTATCGTTGCGGGCCCGGCTGGGCTACTCGGAGACGGCCCGTCTCGACCTGGAGACCTTCTTTGGACAGGACGGCTTCCTGCGCCGGGTCGTGGAAGAAGGCGAGTCGGTGGTGGCGCCTTCGCCCCACACCCCGGTCCCGGCGGAACTGCTGGAGCGGGTGGGAGCCCGATCCATAGTGTTCGTTCCTTTGGGCGCTGGCCAGGGGCGGCGGGTCCTGTTGCTGATGGTTTCGCCCGACCGAGAGCTGAGCCAGGACTGGGCCGCCTTCGCCCAAGCGGTGCGCAGTCAGCTTGGTCTGGCCCTCCAGCTGGCCGGAGTTCAAGCCGAAGTGCGCGAGAGCTGCGACCGTCTGGGCCGCGTCGTAGAGAACCTGGTCGAAGGGGTCCTCATTGTCGACCCGCAGGGCCGTCCCACTCTGGTCAACGCCGCCGCGCGGGAATTCGCGGAGGCGCCGCCACCCGAGCTGGCCGCTCTCTGGCGGAGCGTGTTCAACACCGGCCAGCCGGTCCGCGACCGGGAATTGGAGATTCGAACCCCGCAGGGCGGCTGCCGGATTGTCTTGGTCAATTGCACCCCGCTGCCCGACGCCTCCGGGGCCACCGGCGCGGTGGAGACCTCTCTCTGGGACATTACCTCCCACCGGCGCCAGGTGGAAGAGCTGGCCCGCTCCAACGCCGAGTTGAACCGCTTCGCCTGGGTGGTGGCCCACGATCTAAAGGAGCCGCTGCGTACGGTGGCCGGCATGAGCCAATCGCTGACCCGGCGCTGCCGCGGCCTGCTAGACCAGGAGGCTGCGGGTCTGCTCGATCGCGTGACTGCCGCTGCCGGCCGCATGCAACGCCTGATTGACGATTTGCTGACCTGGGCTCGCGTCGGCTTCCAGAGCGACGAGCCGGCCGCCGTCTCCAGCGAGGAGGTCTTCCAGGCGGCGCTGGCCAACCTGCAGGCGGCCATCGAAGAGAGCGGCGCCCAGGTGGTTCACGATCCCCTGCCCAGCGTGCGCGGTAACGCCGTCGAGCTGGGTCAGGTGTTTCAAAACCTCCTCGCCAACGCCTTCAAGTTCCATGGCCCCGAGCCCCCTCGGGTGGAGGTCCGGGCCGAGCCGGGCGCGGAGCAGTGGACCTTTTCGGTGCGCGACAACGGTATCGGGATCGCCCCCCAGGACGCCCCCCGCGTCTTCCAGGTCTTCGAGCGCCTGCACAGCCGCGAGCGCTACGAGGGTACGGGCATCGGCTTGGCCGTTTGCAAGAAGATTGTCGAGCGCCATGGCGGCCGCATCTGGGTCGAGTCCCAACTCGGTCAGGGGTCGACCTTTCGGTTCACCGTGCCGGCGGTGGGAAACGGGAGGCCCGGGCCGGCGCTATAATAGGAGTGATGCACACGATCGATTCCACCCCGGATTTTGTCGCCTCCGCCTACCGCCGCATTGACCAAAACCTCTCCGTAGTCCGCCGCCGCCTCCGCCGCCCCCTCACCCTCACCGAGAAGGTCATGTTCGGCCACCTGGACGACCCCGAAAGCCAGGACCTCACCGCCGGGGTCAGCTACCTGATGCTGCGACCCGATCGGGTCGCGATGCAGGACGCCACCGCCCAGATGGCCCTCCTCCAGCTCACCCTGGCGGGACGCGACCACGTCGCTGTCCCCACCACCGTCCACTGCGACCATCTCATCCAGGCCCGCGCCGGCGCGCAGCAGGATACCGACTTCGCCATCCTCGAGAACAACGAGGTGTATGAGTTCCTGCGCGCGGTGTCGGCCCGCTTCGGCATCGGCTTCTGGCGGCCCGGCTCGGGTATTATCCACCAGGTAGTGCTGGAGAACTACGCCTTCCCTGGCGGCCTGATGATCGGCACCGACTCCCATACCCCCAACGCCGGCGGCCTGGGCATGTTCGCCTCCGGGGTGGGCGGCGCCGACGCCGTCGACGTCATGGCTGGGTTCCCCTGGGAAGTCAAGAATCCCCAGATCATCGGCGTCCGCCTCACCGGCGAGCTGTCCGGCTGGGCCTCGCCCAAGGACGTGATTCTCTACCTCTGCGGGGTCCTCACCGTCAAGGGCGGCACCAACCGCGTCATCGAGTACTTCGGCCCCGGCGCGCGCTCCATAAGCTGCACCGGCAAAGGCACCATCACCAATATGGGCGCCGAACTGGGCGCGACCACTTCGATTTTCCCCTACGACGAGCGCATGGCTGTCTACCTGCGCGCCACCGGACGCGCCGCCCTGGCCGATCTGGCCGGCCAGTACTCCGCACTAGTCACCGCCGACCCCGAGGTAGAGGCGAATCCCGAAAAGCACTTCGAGAAAATCGTCGAAATCGATCTCTCCAAACTCGAGCCCCACGTGGTCGGACCCCACACCCCCGACCTCGCCCGTCCGGTCTCGCGCCTGGCCGCCGACGCCGCCCAAAACCACTACCCCGACCGCATCTCAGTAGCTCTGATTGGTAGTTGCACCAACTCCTCCTACGAGGACATCTCCCGCGCCGCCGACGTCGCCCGCCAGGCCTCCGCCCACGGCGCCAAAATGCGCTCCCCGCTGCTGGTCACCCCCGGCTCCGAGCAGATCCGCGCCACCATCGAGCGCGACGGCCAGATGGCCCAGCTCGAAGCCATCGGCGCCAAGGTCCTGGCCAATGCCTGCGGCCCCTGCATCGGCCAATGGAAGCGCGAGGAGGTCAAGGCGGGCGAGCCCAACACCATCCTCACGTCTTTCAACCGCAACTTCCCCAAACGCAACGACGGCAACGCCGCCACCATGGCCTTCATCAGCAGCCCGGAGATCGTCATCGCCTACGGCCTGGCCGGCCGGCTGTCCTTCAACCCTCTTACTGATACTCTTCAGGGCGCCGACGGCCAACCCTTCCGCCTGGCTCCCCCGGCCAAAGCCCCCGAGCTCCCCGCCAACGGCTTCGCCGCCACCGCCGGCGGTTACGTCCCGCCCCCCGCCGACCCCGGCACGGTCCAGATCCGCGTCGCCCCCGACTCGAAGCGCCTCCAACTCCTGGATCCCTTCCCCGCCTGGGACGGCAAGGACCTCCTGGATCTCCCCGTCCTCGTGAAGGCCAAAGGCAAGTGCACCACCGACCACATCTCCCCGGCCGGCCCCTGGCTCCGCTACCGCGGCCACCTGGACAATATCAGCGATAACCTGTTCAACGGCGCCATTAACTCTTTCACCGGCCAAGCCGGAACCGGCTCCGACACCCGCCCCTTCGCCCAGATCGCCCGCGACCACAAGGCCCGCGGCCAGCAGTGGGTCGCCGTCGGCGATGAGAACTACGGCGAGGGCTCCAGCCGCGAACACGCCGCTATGTCGCTGCGCTTTCTAGGCGGCATCGCGGTCCTGGTGCGCAGCTTCGCCCGCATCCACGAGTCCAACCTCAAGAAACAGGGTGTCCTGCCCCTGACCTTCGCCGACCCCACCGTCTACGACCGCGTCCAGGAGACCGACCGGATCAGCTTAGTCGGATTGAAGCAACTAGCCCCAGGCCGACCAGTCCAAGCGATCCTCCGCCACGCCGACGGCTCCAGCGAGGAGTTCCTCCTCCATCACACCTTCAACCGCGAGCAGATCGAGTGGTTCCAAGCGGGGTCAGCCCTGAACGTCCTGCGGTTGCAGGCGGAGCCGGAACTAGCCGCGCGGTAGACCAATGGCATGGCGAAGGTAGTTCTCGACCCTAAGAGCCAAGCCGCCCGTGACCATCTTACCGTATCGGGATCTGGGCGATCCAGACGAAGTCGATAGCTTTCGGCTTCTGATTCGGGAACTCCGCCGCCAGCAGCCCGCCCTGCAGCGGACCTCGAAATGAGGGTCTTTCCGCTCGACACCACCTGGATTGCTGCAACGGCGCGTTAGTGGGACCTCCCTCTTATTACAACGGACTATCGCGACTTTGAACATCTTCCAGGTCTCACGCTGGTCCCAGTAATGTAACCGGCGCGAATGGCACGTCTCTTGCTAGCATAAGGACTCTATGGAGTCGTTCAATAACAACCCTGTTCCCACTGACGGCGCGGTCATCGATGTCCGCGACGGGCGGTTTATCGTTCCCGACAATCCCATCATCCCGTTCATCGAAGGCGACGGCACCGGACGCGATATCTGGAAGGCCTCGCGCCTGGTCTTCGACGCCGCCGTCCAGAAGGCTTACGGCGGACGCCGCCGCATCGTCTGGTACGAGGTCTTCGCCGGCGAGAAGGCGTTCTCGCAGTTCAATGACTGGCTCCCGGCCGGCACGCTGGACGCCATCCGCCGCTTCCGCATCGCCATCAAGGGTCCGCTGACCACCCCCATCGGCGGCGGCTTCCGGTCGCTCAACGTGTCTTTGCGGCAGCTCCTGAACCTTTACGCCTGCTGGCGGCCGGTGCGCTACTATCCCGGCGTCCCCAGCCCGGTCAAGCATCCCGAGAAGCTCGACGTGGTCATCTTCCGCGAGAACACCGAGGACGTCTACGCCGGCATCGAGTGGAAACAGGGCACGGCCGAGGCGGCCAAGCTCATTCAGTTTCTCGAGAAGGAGATGGGCAGGAAAATCCGGCCCGACTCGGGCATCGGCATCAAACCGATCTCTATCACCGGCACCAAGCAACTGGTGCGCCGGGCCATTCGCTACGCCCTGGACAACGGCCGCCGCAGCGTCACGCTGGTACACAAGGGCAACATCATGAAGTTCACCGAAGGCGCCTTCCGGGACTGGGGCTACGAGGTGGCCAAAGAGGAGTTCGGCGATGCGACCGTGACCGAGTCCGAGCTGACCGGCCCGGTCCCCGCCGGCAAGCTCCTCATCAAGGACCGCATCGCCGACTCCGTGTTCCAGCAGATCCTGCTAAGACCAGATGAATACGATGTATTCGCCACCCCGAACCTGAACGGCGACTACCTGTCGGACGCCTGCGCGGCCCAGGTGGGCGGCCTGGGCATGGCCCCCGGCGCCAACATCGGCGACGAATACGGCGTCTTCGAGGCCACCCACGGCACCGCCCCCAAGTACGCCGACCAGGACGCCATCAACCCCTCCAGCGTCATCCTGTCCGGGTCCATGATGTTCGAGTTCCTGGGCTGGAAGGAGGTCGCCGGCATCATCGAGCGAGCCATGACCGAAACCATCCGCCAGAAGAAGGTGACCTACGACCTCCACCGGCTGATGGAAGGAGCGACGAAGCTCAAGACCAGCGAGTTCGCTAGGGCGCTGGTCGATAATATGTAGAGATTTGAGAATTTGAGGATTTGAGAATTGCCCCAGGTCGGCAGCGATTCTCAAATGTTCAAATTCTCAAATTCTCAAATCGCGAAGAGGAATCATATGCGTAAAAAGGTAACAGTAGTAGGGGCCGGCAACGTAGGCGCGAGCTGCGCCGTCCGGCTGGCCGACAAGGAACTGGCCGACGTAGTGCTGGTCGATATCGTCGAAGGAGTCCCGCAAGGGAAGGGTTTAGACATCCTCGAGTCGTGCCCCGTGGAAGGCACGGACGTCCGGGTCGCCGGCGCGAACGACTATGCCCCCACCGCCGGATCCGATATCGTCGTCATCACCGCCGGCTTCCCCCGCAAGCCCGGCATGAGCCGCGATGACCTGCTCATCGCCAACTACGAGATCGTCAGGGCCGCCACCGAGCAAGCCGTCAAGTATTCTCCCGGCGCCATCCTCATCCTGGTCACCAACCCGCTCGACGCCATGTGCCAGGTGGCCTATAAGGTGAGTGGCTTCTCGAAGAACCGCGTCATCGGCATGGCCGGGGTACTCGATTCGGCGCGCTTCCGCAGCTTCCTGGCCGAGGCCCTGGACGTCTCGGTCGAAAACGTGGTGGCCTTCGTCCTCGGCGGCCACGGCGACACCATGGTGCCGCTGGTCCGCTACACCAGCGTCGCCGGTATCCCGGTGGCCGACCTGCTCGACAAAGCCACCCTCGACAAGATCGTCGACCGCACCCGCAACGGCGGCGCCGAAATCGTCAAGTACCTCAAGACCGGCAGCGCCTACTACGCTCCGTCTTCGGC
>JBGOUV010000035.1:0-27215 GCA_041477815.1 Terriglobia bacterium
AGGAACGACCGGCTGTCCATAGCGCTGACGTTCACGGTCACCTGCGGCTGCACCACCGTTGTTTTCTCCGGCTCCACGGCCCGGGGCCGGCCGCCCTCGCCGTGCTCCACCCGGGTGAAGCCGGCCGAGACGTTCTCGGTATTAGCAACCTCCAGGGCCAGACTGGGCGGAGGCGTGTACGGCGTCGGCGCCGCCGCCGGTTCCTCCGCGCCGCCTCCCCGAAACAGCCCCGCGATCTTCAACCCCAGCGGCACCAGCCCCAACCCGCTTCGCAACACGCTCCCCAGCACGCTGCCGCCGCCACTCTTGCCGCCGGCGCCCGCCAATCCGGCCACCAACGCCGGCAGGCCGCCCAACTCGCGCGCCAGGCTGCCCATGGCCTGGGCATTCGCCGTCGTGGCCGAACCCAGGTCGCTCACTGCCTGCGTCGTCGACGTCAAGACGCGCTCGAGGCGCGGCGCCGGCAGTTGGTCCTGTGCTGCCTGCGGGGTTAGCCGCTCGGTTAGGGTCGCCAGCGCCCGCACTGTTTCGCGTTGCGCTTCCGCCAATATTCCCAGATCGCCTTCCGGCATTTCCCTCGCCTTTCGATGTGGCGCAGGCTCTTAGCCTGCCGGGCCGAGACGAGTCTCGGCCCTGGGTCCTCGGGAAGGACCGAGCGCCGACACAAGTGTCTGCGCCACGTCTATCGCTCCGCCTCCAGCTTTCGCTGCTCCACCTTCAAGACCAAAAACGCATCCACCCGCCGCCCCGGCCACCCCAGCAGATCCTCGGCCTTCCCCAGCGCCTCGAGGACCCAGAAATCCTCCACCCACGCCAGGCTCTCGCCCGTCACGTAACTGACCGGACACTCCTCAATCCCCAACCTGCCTGCCAGCCACACCACCCGGCCCGCGCTCGCCGGCAGAAACCCGCACCCGCGCTTGGTTTCCAGACCTAGCCGGCGGCAATCGTCGCACTTCCATCCGGCCTGGTTGCCGCGCAGGAAATGGAAGGCGACCCGGAGTTTTTTCTTTCGGCCTCGCTCAACCCCGCCTCGTGCCGGATGCTGGCCAAGGCCTCCTCGACCAGTTCCTCCGGCCCGCTCGCGGCCAGGTTCTCGGGCGTGGCCGCCTCGCCGTTGATCTCCAGCCCCGCGACGCCGCGCAGGCCCCACCGCAGATAGATCCGGTCTATCTCGCCGGCCACCAGCGCGGCTTCGGCTTGCTGCTCCGGCCCCAAGGGTCCGGCCTGGACGAACTCCAGGCGTCCCAGCAGAACCTTCAGCTCGCGGACCAGCTCCAGCCGCCGCCCGAACGACATCCGCTCCACGCGGAACTTCACCCCAGGCATCCGGACGGACGCCACCTCTACCACGCTCTCGTACCGTTGACTATCCGAATGCGACATAGATTTCGTCGTCCCCCGCGCCCTGCGCCCGGCAATCGCTGAAGCTCCACTCGAGGATCCGGTCGGTGTCGTCGAACTCGGGCACCTTGGGCACCACGGTCTTCAGGTACGCCCCGAACAGCGACCCCGCCGCCTGCCCCAACTGGAACATGACGGCGATGGGCGTTTGAGTCCGCGCCGCCTGGTAGAGGCCGCGCGTAGCCGCGTCGTCGTCTTCGTAGAGCCGCACTTCGGCCAAGACTTTGCGCAAGCCGCCGCCATGACACAGCGGCACGCTCGAGCCAAACTCGCGGTTGCGCAGGTCCAGGTCGTTGTCGAGCGAAATGCCCGCCTTGGTGACCGTCACGAACTTCGATGCCGTCGCCCCCAGCCACGCCTGGCCCAGGTTGCCCGGCACCGGCACACCGGTGAACCCGGCCACCGCCGGCTCGGCCGGGAAGCTGCCCAAGCCGCCCTGGCCCGCGGCGAACGACACTGTGTCCAGCACGTCCTGCGCCTCGCCCTTGAACTCGAACTCGTGGAAGTCGGCGTTGACCTTGATCTCGAGCTGCCCGACCGCCGCCCCCACCAGCAAGCGGTTGACGGCCCACGCGGGATCCCAGTAATCGAAAATGGAAAGCGAGGGCAGATCTGCCGCCGGCTTATAGGTAACGGCGCCGGTAAGCTGCCCACCCGACGCCGGCGCCGCCGTGAACGGAGCGTTCACCGTGACGCTGCTCGGACTGTTCACCGTCTTCACAAACCGCAGCTCGCCGCCCGACCCGAAGGCCTGGCCCTCGATCAGCCCGTGGGGGCCGCTGAAAACGACGTCTGACGTCGTAGAGCCGGCCCCCGCCGTGCTGCCGGGGAACATCAGGGGCGCCCCCCCGAGCGCCGCCTGGAACAACGCCCCCGCCGAAGGCGCTGACCCCGGGATACCGCCTGCCATGAGGTACGTCTGCAGGCCAAACTGTGTCCGTTTGCGTCCGCCGGGCGCGACGCCGACGAAGGTCCGGGTTCCCGTCTTGTCTTTCCGCTCCCGAACCTCGTCCACCTGGCGAATGGCCAGCTTCACCGCCGACAGCCGGTCCGCCGCCGCAATCGCCGGCGCCTGGCCGTACGACGCTTCCACCTTCGCGTAAAACCGATTCTGGTTCGACAATACTCCGCAGCTCATCGATGTCCCTTTCCTGTCACCCGCACGCCTCGAGATCCAGCTCGATCTTGGCGCTCTGGATAAAATTCCGTCCGCCGAGCTTCACCGGCTCGAACTTCACCGCATAGGCGCCGCTGTAGATCAGTCCCTCGCCCCACGACCCCTTGTTCGCTGCGAGCGCCGCCGTCAGCGTTTCCACGCAGGTCGTAAGCTGCCGCTCCAGCCCATCGAACCGCTCGCCGGTGCACCGCACGTCCGCCACCAGCTTGATCGGACCCGAAAATCCGGCAAACTTCCTCCGCGGCAGGTTCTCCATCCGCAAGAGGTAGAGGTACACCGCCGGGTACACCGTCCCCCGGTTCTGATCGGCCAGGTCCGGCGCGATGTTGTGCACCAGCACCGCTCTCTCCTCGAACGGCGGCCCGCTGCCGAGCACGACGGCCCGCAGTCTCTCTAGCGCTGTCCAACAAAGGTTCGCCACGTTCAACCTCGCTGCACAAATCTTGGGATGGTCTTATACAGGTCCGGCTCCTGGCCGTTGCCCGGCGCCACCCCCATCACCAATCCCGTCGCCGGCATGACCCACGGCTGCCCCGGAGCGAGCGGCGAGGCATTTTGCTTCGTCTCCTCGCCGCTCGCCGTGCCCACAAAAACGTTCCACCCCGCTGCCACCGGTGGCCCCAAGGGCGGCGTCACCCGCAGCGCCTGGTTCGCTTCGGTCTCAAACGCCGCCTCGATACTGGGAACCCCCTCCACCCCGCTAGTCTCCACCCAGCTCACCCGCACGTACAGCGCGAGGGCGTCCAGGGTTCCCGTAACCGCATCCATCACCGGCGGGGCCGGCCGCGGCACCGGTCCCAGCACCACGCCGACCCCGCTCTGGTAGAGCAGATTCGCCGCCCACCGGGCCAAATCCTTGTATTCGGTCCACTTCGGCAGGTACTTATCGTTGAGCTTACGGTTGTAGGCATCCCGGTAGGCGATGGAGAGCGTCTGAAAGGCATGCCACAGCTTCAACGGCGAGGTGACCACCACCTGCTCCAGATGAAACCGCTGGAACTGCGCCGCCGTCTGCCCCGTCCAGTAGAGGTTGCCGGGCCCCAGCGCGGCCACGCCCAGCTCCGCCCCGACCTCGCTCTGGGCCAGCCGCAGCTTCGCCTCCAGATCGATCCCCTCCGCATCGGCCACCTCGACCAGGTTGGCCTCGTACGCCAGGATGTCCTGCACGTCCGATATGGAACCATCCGTAAACAGGGCCATAACTTATTCCTTCGCCGTCTTCCGCAGCGTCCGCATATCCGCCTCCGACAGCACCGTGAAGTTGATCTGCGCCGCCGTCCGCTTCTGGTCCTCGCGCTTCTTCTGCTCCGCCCATTCCCGGCGAAACGCCTCCGCCTCGTCGGGTCCCGCCACTTCGGCCAGCCCGTCGGTGGCCATCCGGGCGGCCACTCCCCGGGCCACCTCGGTCAGCCGCCCGGCGATCCCGCCGTCGGCCGTGGCCAGACTCCTGACCACCACGTATTCGTCCTGCAAGCCCTGCTCAATTTCCCGCAGCTTCCGGTAGTACCCTCGAAGATCCATATGAGCGCTCCTCGCCACTAGCTATTAGCCATTAGCAATCAGCCCCCGGTCTGAACGGGTTGCTAAGAGCTAACGGCTAACAGCTAACAGCTTTTTCCCCTAAGAATTGACCTGCACGCCGAAACTGTTGCGCAGCAGCGCCGACCCGTAGAGAACGTCCACGGTGAACTGCTGAGCCAGGGTGCTCGGCTGGTAGCTCATCACCACCCGCATGCCGAAATTGCCCAGCTCGGCGTACTCGGCGATGGCGCCGGTACCCGGCAGGGGCTGTGGCAGCCGGCGGATCACCAGACCGACCGCGTCCCGCGCGAACGCCAGGTTGTGGGTATTGACCGGACTCGTACCGGTCTTCGTCACGTACTGCGACCGGAAAACGTAGAAGTCCTTCAGCTTTCCCACCGTCCCGTTGATGAGCGCCGAAACGCCGGCTTCGCCCGCGGTCCGGAACTCACTGAACCGGGGGTTCTGCCGCAGCGCCGAATAGGCGTCCGCGTCCACTACCAGGTACTTGTTCTGCGCCGGCGGCACTTTGGCCGCGAAGAGCGTCGTCTCGGCGGCGTCGATGACCGCTTCCGTCGGCGCCGTCCCCGCCGTTCCCACCGGCGTGTTGGTGGTGAACCCCGCGTACAGGCTCAACAGGTCCCGCTCGATTTTCTCGGCGATGGCCACCACCGCCGGCTGCAGGTAGGTCAGCAGCAGATCCGGCACCGCCAGCGACTTAGTCACGTCCGGCACCAGGAACGTGGCCTCCACGTGGTTGTTCAGCACGATCTGGGCATTCGCCAGGTTGGGGTTTTGCGTCGTTACCGCGCCGCCCTCCGCAATGTTGTTGGCCGCCAGGGTAGGGGCGATGGGTACGTTGACCGTATCGCCCGCCTGGCTCAGAACCGGCTCGTAGTTCCGGTTCACCAGGTTCCCCATAATCAGGTTTCCCACCAGTGCCGGCAATGCTTCGGCCGCCACCAGCTTCACGATCGCTTGCGCGACGTTTGTTGAGGTAATTGCTGCCATTCGTCTGCTCCTTTTTTGGACTACATCCAGTCCCCAAAATCTTTCCCCGCCAGGCGCGCGATCTCTCGCCGCGCCCGGTCCTTGTCCTCCGCGCTCATCCCCGGCTTGATCCGGCTCAGGTCGAACGGACCCCCCTCGGACTCCTGCCGCTGGCCGCCGCTCGCGCCCGAGCCGCCCGAGATCCGGGCCGGCAAAAACTCCGGATTCTCCACTACGAACTTGTTCAGGTATTCCCGCAACCCGACGACGCCCTCGTCGCTACGGGCGTACAGGTGCCCGTCTTCGCCTCGAAAGACTTCGTCCTTCACCAGGCGGAACGCCAAGTCCGGCTTCCTCACCCCGATCCGCTGGAGCTCGGCCTTGACCGTGGACGACCGTTCGGCCTGCTCCGCCGTGCGGCGATTCCGGTCGTTCTCTTCCGACACCTCCCGAAGCCGCTTCTCGACCTGCTCCCGGCGCCGGCGCTCCTCGGCCAGCTCCGCGTTCACGGCCGGCTCCTTTTGCTCCGCCAGCTTCCGGCTGTACTCGTCCACCGCTTCCTGGACGACCCTGCGAATATCCAGTTCCTGATCCATTCAGTCCTCTCACTGCTCACTTTTCTTACTGGCCACTGACCACTGGCCACTGTTCTCACTGGCCGTTGTCGATCTCGCTGACGATTTGGTTCTTGATTTCCTGGCTGCTGTCGTCCAGGAACTTCAGCGCCAGCTTCTTGTGCAACTCCCGCTCGAAGGTGCCGGAGTGGATTTCCAGGGTCCGCAGCCGCTGGGCGTTCTCCACCTCGTCCCCCAGATCCTTCACGTCGAACTGGTCCAGGCCATTGACTTCCACCTTCACCTCGTCCTGGCGCGCCGCCGCCACCAGGTCGAGCACCTGGCGCAAGAACGCCTTGACCATATCGCCGTAGGCGCGCAGCACCTCGTGGGTCACCGTCTGGTCGCGCTGCTTGCTCGCCGCCGACTGCGCCAGTCCCCGCGCCTCCCGCCCCGCCGCCTGGTTCATCAGGTAGCAGACCCGGTAGATCTCATCCTTGAGGCGTTCCAGGTTCTCGGCGGCCAGTTGGTAGACGTGCCCCTCCGGCTCCGTCCAGCCGAACTTATCCTCAGGTCCCAACTGGATGTAGTAGGCCTCGCCCACGATCTGGTGCCACTCGCGGTCCGAGTAGATCACCGGCATGGCGAACAAGCCCATGTGCAGGGCCCACGACAGCGCGTTCGACTTGTTGAAGTGTTCCTGCTGGAGCAGCGCCGCCTTATTCGCCAGCCACAGCCCGTCGGTGAGCTCCAGCTTCACCAGCGGGACGCGTCCCAGCTCGGCCAGCCCGTGCCGGCCTTCGTCTTCGAGCACCGGCTCGGGCGCCTTACTGTCCCGCCGGGGAGTGAACTCGGTCTGGCTGTAGACCCGGAAGTTCTGCTTGTCGTAGTAGGTCCAGCGCCGCTCGATGACCTCGTCGGCGCTCAGGTAGTCGGGCTGGTAGGAGGTCTCGGTTCGCAGCACCGCCCACTCGAAGTTGCCGTGCCGGTCCAGCCGCCAGTTGATCAAGTCCAGCGGCGAGAAATTCACCAGGTAGGCCCGCGACCGTCCCACCGCGTCTTCCTCGGCCCGGGTAGCGGCGGTCGCCGCTACCCGAGGGAAGTCGATCAGGGCGTAGCTCTGCTGGAACACCAGGGCTTGAATGAACGCCCTCCGGCTGAACTCCAGCAGGCTGCGCCCTTCCAGATCAGCGTCTCGCAGGAAGTCGGGGTAGAAGTCCTCCCTCCCGCGAAACGCGATACGTGGCTCGCTGCGGAACAACGTGGCGGCGTACCAGTCCACGATCGAGCCCAGGTAGTTCTCGTAGAAGACCCGCCCCAGGCGCTCCTGGTAGACCTCGGCGGGCTCTTTCTGCCGCCGCACCAGGTAGTCCCCGGCGTTGCGCCGGAGTTGTTCGCCGCCCACGTAGAAGTCGTGGTACCGCCGCCACATCTCCCGGCGCGCCCGGTACTGCGGATGCTCCCGATTCAACAGCTCGATCACACCAGCCTCCTCGTTTGCTCTCCCACTTTCGCCAGCGGCCGAAACCGCCGCCACAGGTAGTAGCCCAGGGCATCGGAGAGGTGGGTCCGGCGCGGGTCTTTCTCCTTGTCGATCTGGCTGGTGCCGGGCTTGTAGCACACCTGCTCCAAGTCCTTGACCAGCTCCTTGCACCGCGCGTCCACCAGCAGGCGCCGCTCCCCCTGGGCGTTTCGCAGGCGCCCGTTGACCACGTTGACACGGTCCCGCACCGCCGGATTCGACCCCGCTACGTCCACCGTACCCCGCAACGCCGGATAGTTGTGGAAGAACTGCCGGATCAGGTGGAAGTCCGACTTCCCGGTCACCGTATGGCCGTGCTCGCCGCTCGCGTCTCCGTAGACCTCTACCCGGCCCACGTGGTTTCCGTACCGCGTCAGGAACTCCTCACAAACCTCGGGCGTTGAGGAGGTTTCGATGACGATCTCGTCGATCACCAGCACCTGTCCGTCCTGCTCCTGGCAGATCACCGAACACATCGGGTTCAGGTTGAAGTCCCACGACCACAACAGCGGACGGCTGGGATCCAGCCGGAACTTGCCGGCGTTGGCCTTCCGTTCGAAGGCGTAGTAGACCTGGCCCGAGGTCAGACTCAGGTATTGCCCAAGCACTTCCTGCTGGAAGAACTTCTCGTCGTAGCTCGCTTTGAGGCGTTCGTAGTAGTCCGGCACCTTCTCCAGCAGGTGGCGGTTCTCGTAGGGCTGGGCTTCGATCAGCTCGTAGCCCTCCACCGGCTCGCCCTTGAATCGCCGATGCACCCAGTCGAAGCCTTTGGGAGTCCACACGCCGAAGCCGCACAGCACCGGCGCATTGGGATCGCGCAAGCGCGCTTCCAGTCGCATCCAGGCCTCTTCCGGGCAGTAGGTCATTTCGTCAATGCCGAACCAGGCCAGGTTGCTGCCGCGCAGCCGCTCGTACTCGTCCATCGACCGGAACAGGATGGTGGACACGCTGTCGCCCATCTTCAGCGTGTTCGTGCCCTTGTTGAAGGTGTAAGGCACCGCGTTTTCGTCCAGGATCCCGAAGAACGTCGCCTGCGTCGCATCGCGCAGCATCGGATATGTAGGCGCCCCAATCAATCCCGTCCTCCCGTGGTCGACGTAGGACAGCCGGATGGCCTCGTGACACAGTGCCAGGCTCTTGCCTGTACCCACCGGTCCGGAGAAACCCTTGAAGCGCGCCGCACTCTCATGAAACCGCTTTTGAGATGGCAGGGCGTCATAGGTTACTCCTCGTGCTTGCCTTTTTCCCATCTAAGCCCGATTTCCCCCGCGTCCGCTTCGTCCGCGCCCAGGTCCTTATCCGCCTTGAGCAGCTTCACCAGGTCGTCGATCGCCTTGTTAGGCTCCTTGCTATCCAACTGCTGGCTGACGACGCGGTACGCCTTCCTCACCAGCGCATCCCGATGCGCGGCTCTCGACTTCTTCTTGTTAGATTCCGTAGCCACCAGGGTCCCCCCTCCAAACAAAAGGGCCCACCCCGCCAGCCCAGCGGGATGGGCCCGTTTGCCCACTCAGGCACGTGCCCTCTCTCTGACTTCAGATTATCACTACACCGTCGCGATCCGGCCCGGTATCAAACGGATCTACAAGAAAACAAAGGCGCAAAAATGTGAAAATTGCTGTGAACGTGATTTCGCTGATTCTCGCCGACGACTTCTCCGGGGCCTGTGACGCTGCCGCCCGAGCCTCCTCGAACGCCGCCGCCCTGCTTGAGCCTCCCCTGGAAGTGCCTGATTCAGAACTACTTGCGCTCTCGACCGAGACCCGCCACGCCACCGGCCCCCAAGCCCGCGCGCGCCTTCAAACGCTCGCGCCGTTTTTCGCCGGCCGCCCCCTCTACAAGAAAATCGACTCCACGCTGCGCGGCCCCTGGGTCGACGAGGTCGATGAACTGCTCCAGGTGACACCTTATTCCCACGCCCTGGTCTGCCCGGCCTTCCCCGCCCAGGGCCGGACGGTTCGGGACGGCTGGCTCTGGATCCACGGCCGGCGGGTGCAGCAGATTGTGTGTCCCTTCGAGGTCCGCGATGCGATTACCGAAGACGACCTGGCCCGCATCGCTTCTCAAATCTGTTCCTCAATCTTACCAGTAGGCTCAGCCGGCCTGGCCCGCCACATCTTCGCCTGCCACCCCTCCCCCCTCCCCCCCCGGCCCCCGACCTCCGGCCCCTGGCTAGTGCTGATAGGCAGTGATAACCCCGTGTCGCAGGCGCAGCTCCGCGTCCTCCAGGAGGTTCGCCCTCCCAACGTCCTCCTCAACCCCGCCGAGGAGCCCGCCGTCCTAGCCGGCGTCTTCGCCACCGGCGGCGAAACCGCCGCGCGCTTTCTCCGCCGCCACCGCGCCCGCGGCGTGAGGTCTTTGCACGAGCTCCTTCCGGGAGTCCCCGCCGGCCTGATTCTCGACGGGCGCTATAATGGCACTTTGATGATCCTAAAGGCCGGCGCCTTCGGCGATCCCGACACCATTGTCCAGGCCATTCGGGCCGTATCCGCATGACCTCCCCCCAACACCCAACGCCCAACACCCATCACCCGGTCATCGCCATAACCGTTGGCGATCCCGCCGGCATCGGCCCCGAGGTCGCTCAGAAAGCCGTCGCCTCCGGCCAATTCCAGGACCGCGCCGACCTCCGCATTCTCGGCGTCCCGACCACTCCCGTCACCCCCGGCCGGCTCCACCCCGACTGCGGCCGCATGGCCGTTGAAACCGTTCGCCGTGCGGTCGAGCAATGCCTCGCCGGCGACCTCGACGCCATGGTCACCGGTCCTATCAACAAGTACGCCGTCGAGCAGGCCGGCATTCCCTTTTCCGGCCACACCGAGTTCATCGCCGAGTTGTGCGGCGTCCGCGACGTGCGCATGCTCCTGGCCAGCGACAAGTTGCGCGTGATCCACGTGACCACCCACGTATCGCTCGCCGAGGCCTGCCGCCGCGCCACCACCGACCGTATCGTCAAGACCATCGAGATCGCCGCCCACGGCCTGAAGCAGTTGGGCGAGCCGGACGGCCGCATCGCCGTCGCCGGCCTCAACCCGCACTGCGGCGAAAGCGGCCTGTTCGGCGACGAGGATCGCGACCAGATCGTCCCCGCCATCGAGCGCGCCCGCGCCACCGGTATCAACGTGACCGGCCCGGTCTCCCCCGACACGCTCTTCTACCGCGCCGCCGCCGGGGAATTCCAGATGGTGGTGGCCATGTACCACGACCAGGGCCACATTCCCTGCAAGCTCATCGCCTTCCAGGAAACCGTCAACGTAACCCTCGGCCTGCCGATTATCCGCACCTCCGTCGACCACGGCACGGCCTTCGATATCGCCGGACAAGGCATCGCCGACCCGACCAACATGATGGCGGCGATTGAGATGGCGCTGCGGCTGGTCCGTCACTCGCGCTCATGACCCCGCGTCCCCCGCGCCGGATGCCCGGCGGATGGATCAAGCCCGAGACGCTCCCCACCGGCGCCACCGGCCGCCCGCTGTGCCGCTACTGCCATCTGGAGATCCCCCCGGGCCGCCGCCGGACTTTTTGCTCTCCGTACTGCGTGCACGAGTGGAGGCTCCGTACCGACGCCGGCTACCTGCGCGACTGCGTCCTGGAACGCGACAAGGGGGTGTGCGCCATATGCGGCGTCGATACCATAGCCGAATACCGCCGTCTGCGCCGCGCGCACTACCACCGGCGGCCGGCGGCACTGGCCCAGTGGGGGCTCCGGAAGCTCAACCGCCGCAGTCTGTGGGATGCCGACCATATCGTTCCCGTGGTCGAGGGTGGCGGGGAGTGCGACCTGGACAACCTCCGCACCCTTTGCTTGAAGTGCCACCGCCAGGTCACCGCCGAGTTGCGCCGGCGCTTTCCAGGCGCCGAGGCGCGACCGTGAGGGGAGTGTCCCCTTCCGAGGGCAGAGGGGCGAAGGGAGGAGTAAGATGGCTGATGGCCGCCCGGCCCTCCGGCTCGGTTCCCATCATCCTCGGCCGCGGCTCGCTGGTGGCGCCCGACCTGGCGGCGAGCGGCCGGACCAACCGCAGCGCCGGACGCGTATTGTAAACCCTTCGATACTCCGCATCCGGATGCTGTCGATCCGGGTCCGGATACCCCCGCATGGCGTGGAACGGCAGCGGCTCCACTGTTGACCCGAACGCCGTATTGGCGTCAGCGTCCTTCGCCCACCCGTCCACATAGATCAGGAAATCCCGCTTCCACCCCGCCGCGAGCGCCGGCAGATCCTGCCCCCCGAACCGCAGCCGCAATTCGTCGCCCGACCCCATCACCACCAGCCGGTCGTCCACCCGCTCCAGCAACGCCCCCACCTCGCCGTATCGCGTGTAGAGCCCCGGCGTCGGATTCCACATCGAAGCCGGCCGCACCACGCCATAGTCGAACACCTCCGGTTTTCCCTGCACCGCCGAGAACCCCCGGAACCGCAGCTCAGCATTCGCCGGCGCCAGCCTTGTAATCCGAGCCTCGGGCGTGCCATTGGTATCGCCCAGAAACACCTCGTCCCAGTACACGCACATGTTGGTCGTAATCCGCACCCGCCGCGCCCCCGGCGGCAGCTTCCCGGTCAGGTCGACGGCGATGGTCTTCGGCTTGCCCGCCGGCATCCCCATATCTTCGAGCACCGTCACCCATCGCCCCTCCCCATCCTGCGCCTCCAGCTTCGGCCCCCGCAGCGGCTCCCCCTGCGCCGCCGCCACAAACACGCTCCCATCGGCCCAATCCACCCAGCCATTGAGGTACAGCACGCCCTCGCCGGGCAAGTCGAGCGTCAGCGAATGGGTCTGGGCCCGTCCCCGCCCGTCGCGCTCGAATCCCTGGACGTAGCGCCCATCCCGCTTCACGATCCGCTCCAGCACATCTCGCCCCTGCTGATCCACCGCCGCCGTCGGGTACCGCCTCCGCTCCACCCCGTACAACCGAAACTCCGGAAACGGCGGCGCCTGGTACTTCTCGCTCGTGAAAATCTCCACCCCGGCCGGATGATCCACCGCCACGAGCTGGATCTGGTCCAGGTACGAGACCTCCCGCAGCTCCTCGGTAATCCGTACCTCGTAAGGCGCTCGCAGCGCCCCCTCCGGAACCTGGACGTACTCGTCGTGGTCCACCGGCAGCCCCGTCCCCAGCGGCGCCACCCCCAGCACGTCCGACACGAACTCGAACCGCTCCCCATTCCAGGTGAAGATCATCGGACACGACCCGGACAGTCGCTGCGCCTCCTTGTAGTTGTAGGTAACGCCGGTCTTCTGCCGCACCTCGTTCTGGATCAGCCCGTTCGGCCACGTGATCCGCACCGTATCGGCCAGCGTGTATCCCGGCACGCCGAACGCCAGCGGCACGCCCTGGTACACCTTCTTCTGATACAAGGCCCCCGTCTTCACCTCCACGCGCGCCCCGAAGGCCAGTCGCAGGTTCTTCACCCCCACCAGCCCCACCCGCAGCCACGGATTCTTCACCGGCGTAGTGTTTCGCAACAGCGCTACCGTTCCATCGGCCCGCACCACCGCGGCATCGGTCAACCCATCGCTGTTGAAGTCAGCCGCCACCGCCTGCACCGCCCCCGCATACCCCCGCACCTTCCCCGCCTCGTACGCCAACCCGGCGCGGTGCAACAGCATCCCGTCGCCGGTCAGGATATCCGCCCGTCCCCGATTCTGAAAATCGGCAAACACCAGCGCCGGCTTCGGCAGACTCGGCCCCAGCCTCAACGTCCCCCGCTGGTTCTCCACCAGCATCGCCCCGGACGCCAGATCCAGAAACCCGTCCTGGTTGAAGTCGCCCACCTGTAGCGTCGCGGCCAGCGCAAACCCCAGCGGCACGGCCTCGTACCGGCCCGCCTTATGATCCCTATACACCACCGCCGGCCGACCCTCGTAAGCCACCACCACGTCGAACCCGTTGTCCTCGCGCAATTCCAGGACGACCGCATCCACCGCCCGCCCGGCCACAAACGGGAACGACGGCGTCACGTCGGTCCAGCTCCCGTCACCGTTATTGCGCACCAAGGCCTGTCCCGTCTGGCCGAACAACATTAGGTCGAGGTCGTAGTCGTGGTCGTAGTCCACCCACACGCACCGCTCGAACTCGCCGGCCAGCACCGGCTTCTCCACCACTCGCAGGGTCCCCTTCTGGTTCACCGCCAGCTTTCCACCGGCGCACAAATCCGGCAGCCCGTCGTTGTTGAAATCCCCCACCGCCACCGGACCCTTCACCCCGGCCAGCGTAACCGGCGTCTTCCCGAACACCATCACCTTCTCCGCCGACCACGCCACCACCCCCGTATCGAGCACCGCGATCCCCAACCCCGGTCCCCCCAGGCTCCCCAGCTTCTGCTCCGCGAACGTCACCTCCACCGGAGCCCCCACCGCAGCTCCCGCCGCCGGGATCGTCTCCAGGATCTCGGCATAGTAGCACCAGTCCATATCCTCGGAGGTCCCCAGCGCCGCCTGCCGCTTCTTGATCTCCTGGAACGCCGCCAGCTCCTTCTGGGCCTCCGCCGTCTTCTGACTGGTCCGATACGAGTTGAACAACTGAAAGTGCGGCGCCGCCAGCGTCGGATCCAGCCGCGCCGCCGTCTCGAACTCCCGAATCGCCCGGTCCAGTTGACTCTCCAGCTTGTACAGCACCCCCAGGTTGTAGTGTGTGATCGGCTCGTCGGGCACGAGCCTGGTCATCTGCTCAAACTCCTGGAGCGCCCGAGGAAACTCCCCCTCCTTCTTGAACACCACCCCCAGGTTGAAATACGGATGCGGGAGCTTAGGGTCGATCGACCGCACCTTCTCCAGCTCCGCGACGCCCTCCTTGGTATTTCCAGCCCGCAGCAGGGCCAGTCCGTAATTGAGGTGTTCCCGCGCCGCCTTCGGATTCAGTGCCAACGCCTGCCGGAACTCCTCCGCCGCCTCTTTCGGTGTCGCCGGATTCTCGTAGAAGGCCTTCCCCAGGTTCACATGCCGGGCGAGGCGCTCCTCGCGCGTGTCCGCCGGATACATCACCGCCAGCACCACCGCCGACACCCCCGCCAGCCCGCTGACCGCAACACCGTATCGCATATGGGTTGCTTCTATTCTACCTGTGCTAATCTGGCGTGTGACCGCCGTATGCACATCTCGGAACTCGAAACCCCAGCCCTTCTAATCGACCTCGACCGCATGGAGCGCAACCTGTGCCGGGTGGCCCAGTACGCCAAGTAGCACGATCTCCGCCTGCGGCCCCACACCAAGACCCACAAAACCCCCGCCATCGGCCGGCGCCAGATCGAGCTGGGCGCCGTCGGCCTGACCGTGGCCAAGGTGGGCGAGGCCGAGGTGATGCTCCAGAGCGGCACCCCCGACCTGCTGGTGCACTACCCCATCATCGGCCTCAGCAAGCTCCGCCGCCTGATGGAGGTGGCCGCCCACACCCGCGTCACCGTGGCCCTCGACAGCCTGCAGGCCGCCCGCCAGCTTGCCGACGCCGCCCGCGCCGCCCGCGTCTCCATCGGCGTCCTGGTCGAGGTGGACGTCGGCATGCACCGCTGCGGCGTGGCCCCGGGCGAGGACCTGATCGCGCTGGCCCAAAGCATCGACCGCATGGCCCCCCACATTACCCTGGAAGGCGTCACCTGTTATCCCGGTCACATCCGCTCGGCCGAGGAAGAATTCCGCCGCCTGATCGACCAGCTCGCCGCCGACACCGCCCAGATCGCCGACGACTTCCGCAGCGCCGGCCTGCCGCTCAAGCTCTTCAGCGCCGGCTCGACGCCGCTGGTCTTCCAGTCCCACGAGTTCCCCGGCGTCAACGAGATCCGCCCCGGCACCTACGTGTTCGCCGACATCAACTGCGTCCGCAGCGGCATGGCCACGCTGGACGATTGCGCCGTCACCATCCTGACCACGGTGGTCTCCACCGCCGGCCAGGGCTACATCATCATGGACGGTGGCTCGAAGACCTTCTCCTCCGACCGCCTCGCCGGCTCCTCCGAGATGACCTTCGGCTACGTCACCGAGGCCCCCGAAGCGGTCGTCTACTCCCAGAACGAGGAGCACGGCTACATCGACACCCGCAAGTGTGACCAGGAATTTCAGGTCGGCGACCGCCTCCGCATCATCCCCAATCACGTGTGCGTGGCCGTGAACCTCCACGAACAGGTCTACGGCATTCGTAATGACCAGGTAGAACTGACCTGGAAAGTCGAAGGAAGAGGAAAACTCCAATAATGCTCGAAAGACTGATTGCTCCCGGCGCCCCCCAACCCCGCGGTCCTTACTCCCACGCCGTCCGGGCCGGCGACTTCATTTTCGTTTCCGGCCAGGGTCCCATCGACCCGGTCACCAACGAGCTCAAGCTCAGCGACGTGGCCGGCGAGACCCGCGCCACCCTCGAAAACATCCGCAACATCCTCAAAGCCGCCGGCGCCGACCTGGCCGACGTGGTCCGGTGCGGCGTGTTCCTCGCCGACATCCGCGACTTCGCCGGCATGAACCAGGTCTACTCGCAGTTCTTCGGCGACATCCGCCCGGCCCGCACCACGGTGCAGGCCATCCTGCCCGCCCACGGCAGCAAGGTAGAGATCGACTGCGTGGCTTATAAGCCCTTGTAGCACAGGCCGGAGGCCTGTCCCACATCAATATCCGGGAGGCGGTGTGAATCCGCCGTTCTCCCTGGCGAGCAGACCCGCAAGGCGGATGGGGGTCGCGTCCTCCAGGTACGGTCCCAGGATCTGGATTCCAACCGGCAGTCCCTTAGCGGTCTTGCCCGCCGGCGCCACGGTCGCCGGGCAGCCCGTAAGAATCGCCAGGCTCATGTAACTGAGCAGTGCCGGAAGATAAGGCAATTGCCCCTCCGGTGTCGCCAGGGTGCGCCGGCTTTGTTCGCTGTGATCGTGCGGGAACGCCGGCACGGGTAGCGCGGGCAGCAGGAAGGCATCCACGTTTCGGAAGTACTTCTGCCAGAAGGCGCGAAACGCGAGCCGCTGGAAGTTGCGGCGCTGCCAGGATGCGAAATCCGCTAGCGATCCTGGCGCGAACGGGTGGTTCTTGACGGCGGCAAACTCCGCGCGCTGCCTCTCCTGCTCCTCGGGCGGAACGGTGCTGTAGGTGAAAGCCGCCAGCATAAACAGGTACGTGGAGAAGAATTCCCTAAAAGAGAATCCCGGCGGCCAGCCGAACTGCAGTTTCGCCCCGCCTTTCTCAAGCGCGCGGACCGCGGACTCCAACGCCGGCTTGACCTCCGAAGAAACCGCCATCACCGGATCGTCGAGAATGTAGCCGATGCGGAACCCGCGCAGCCGCTCCTGCCGCGGCGCCGGTAGCCGCCAGGAGTAGGCCACTGAATCGGGCGCTTCCGGCCCTCCGATCACGCGCAGCGCCGCTTCCAGGTCCTCCGCCGTGCGGGCCATCGGACCCGCCACCGCCAGCAGCGTCGTAAATCCCGGGTCCGCCTGCACGCCACCCGGAGCATGCCCGCGAAGACTCACCAGGTCGAGCGTCGGCTTGTGACCGAAGATGCCGCAGCAGTGCGCGGGCGCGCGAATGCTGCCGCCGATATCGGAGCCGAGTCCCAGAAACCCGAGCCCGGCCGCCAATGCCGCCGCCGTACCGCCCGACGAGCCGCCGGGCGTGCGGGTCAGGTCCCAGGGGTTGTTCGTGGCGCCGTAGATCTCGTTGTAGCTCTGCCCGTCCATGAGGTCGAGCGGGACATTGGTCGCACCCAGGATCACCGCACCGGCCTCCAGCAGGCGCTCGACCACGGTCGAGTTGGCGGGGGCGCGCGAGTCCTTCAACGCGGGAACGCCCCAGGTGCAGGGCCGTCCGGCGATGCCGAAACTCTCCTTCACCACCACCGGCACGCCGGCCAACGGCCCGCGCTTCTCCTTGCGCGCGACGGCCTCATCGACGCGGCGCGCCCGGGCGAGCGCTTCCTCGCGCATCTGGTAGACGAAGGCGTTGAGCTGGGGCTGGAACTTGTCGATCCGCCCGAAGACGTGCCGGGTCAGCTCGACCGATGAGATCTTGCGGGCGCCGATGGCGGCCGCGGCGTCCACTGCGGACCCGAAGTTGGCGTCGAAGGTCGCGGCCGCGCCGCGTGCGGCCAGTGAAGCGGCAAATAGGGCAAGCGTGTCACGGCGAGTCATACCTCGGATTGTAGCGAGTTTCCGACTCTTCTCGCTCCATCCACTCCAATTGTGAACGTTGGCATAGGTCTACTCCGCCCGCTCTGCCCGCCCACGGCAGCAAAGTAGAGATCGACTGCGTGGCTTACAACGCTCGTCTTTTCGTTAGGCCGAGTCCCATACTCATACACAGATGTCCTGAACTAGCCCCGCGATGGCTGTCAGAGATGTGCTGAGCGTGTCGTAAACCTTGTCCAATGCCTTGCCCCACCCATTGCGGCATTCAGTCTCGTCGATCGCAAATACATCAAGGGCCTTGCGAACTTGCTCTTGCGTTGAAATCGAAGAGGTGTGAGCTTCGGCGTTCCGCAGGCTGTTTAGAGCAAAGAGCGGCTGAAATTCGTTCAGCGTCGTAGAGCTGTCCCATTGCGAAAAGATCTGCTCGAAGTCGGAGACGAGATGAAGCCCGTTGTGCTCTGCGATTCTCGCCAGTTGGCAGAGCGTTGCCAGAAGCTTGAGGGATCTGAAATCCTTGAGGTGCTCCTTTTTCATACCGAGGTGAGTCAGGAGTTGGCGAAGAGATGCAGGCTGGATGTTTTCAACGAGCTTGAACAACTCTTTGGATCGGCCGACAAAGTCCGCGTGGGGCAAGGTCATGGGAGCGATGTGCCCCAACGGTCGCAGTGGGGGAAGCGTCCACCAGCCCTGATAGCTCACATCCGCGGTTGTGAACCCGCCGATCTCTTCCTGTGTTGCGGCGAGTCCGACGCGGTCCGAAAGATCTTCAAGGGTTGCCGTCAGGTGCAGGAATGCGTAGACAACTTCCTTCGCCCGGACTCCAATGTGACGGGCACCGTGGAGTTCACGGTCCTTGTTCGCCACCTCCTTAGATACGGCGAACCTGTTGTAGCGTTTGATCACGTCGACCGGGGTACCCTCGTATAGCCTTCGGAGCTCGATCGCAAGATGATTGCGGCCGTGACGATGACCGTCTGAAACGGACCACCACCCGTTGTAGCTGATGAGGCCGGATTCTGGGCTGACGTCAAACTCGTCGCGGTGTTCGTACTCCGCCAGTACCTCGTCTCGAACGTAGGCAAAGTCCATGGCACTTGCGAAGACGCGGATATCCCGTCCCGTAACCGGCCCCGGCCGGTCTGGCCAGGTCAACACGGGTTCCTGCTCGTCCGAGATCGGCCGGCCTTCCGGCGCGAGCATTAGGGAACAGCCCCACACCCGCGAGAGCTGGTTCCCGAAGCGGGAATCGATTCGGCGCAGCGTCAGCTTGCGTCCGGGCAGATCGAAGCTTGCTATTTCTTCGCTTTCGAGCAGACCCTCGACGTCTCGATCGCTCGACGAATATCGTTCTTCGAAGTACGTCGCGACCGCGATGCAGCCCTTCAGACTCAGGTAGTCTTCCAGGTAGTCCTTTCTGATAATGATCCGGGCAGTTGTGAAGACGGGCATGGAGTAGTGGGAAAGTGGAGTTACCCGTAGGACATCGTAGACGGGCCTACTCGGGTCATCCCAGGAAATGCCGTTTTCTTTCAGGATCCGCGGGACCAGCCCGTAGCACATCAGCAGCCCGTTGTCGGGCATCAGGACAACCTTGGTGTGGTGGAGCCAGGAATTGACGATCGTTTCGTACTTCTCGGAGGAACCAGTTGGTCCGTCGATCCAGAAGGACCCATCGTAGCCTCCTTCTGGGTCAACGCACGGCCCTGGCCCCCAACACCGGATTTCAGTTCCGATGCCGCCGGAAGCTGCCAGCACGTGATCGATCCGATCCTTCGGCACGAGCGCCGTGAAAAGGCACCGGTAGCCCGCAAAGTCATTAACCGGTTCGCTTGAGATCTCTGCAATCGTAACGTGCTCGTCGTCGGCAGTCATGTATGGGCGCGCCCGGTGACCCAGTGATGCTGGCCAGAACGTGTCGTGTGGTCGGATCGCCATTTCGCTTACGTACTTGAACCCACCGATCTCCTCATTGCTTGAATGCCCCGGTCGGCCCAAATCTTTCGCGTCGCCGGCCAGGCGAGTTGACACCATTCTGCCTAACTGCGTCGCCTATAAGCCGCTGTAGTCAGGCCGTCATCTCAAAATCCATCCGCCGGGCTTCGGTGACGCGCCTGGAGGCGTCCAGGACCTCCAGAGACACCAGGTTTCCTTCGACGTCATAGTCCAGGATGACCCCAGGCTTGTCTTCGTCGCTCTCCGCCACTTCGACGCCTTCGCGAAGCAGAACGGTGAGGGTGTCGGTCGCCGAGTCATAGGTAACTTTCATGCGGGCCCCTTCCAGTACTTTAGCACCTTGCTGGTTCGATACGCCGTTACCACCTCGGCCGGGCGCCGATCGATGTCTACGACGACTCTCACCAAATAAGCCTTCGGTGGCTCACCCAGCAGAACGCGAGATTGCAGAACATCCCGGCCTGGCCTTACTTCGAGGCGCTGCTCAGGAGCGGCCAGCACCTGATGCACCAACTCTTGGCTGAGCTTGCGTCGCTCTAACTCCAGCCCCGCATGGAGCGTGATGACATAATCCGAAATAGGTTGGAGCGGCACGCCCGCTGACCTTTGCCCGCTACCTCGGAAACCCCGCCGCGTCCAGCCCCGGAATGATCCGCAGCGCGTTCTTATAGTAGATCTTCTTCAACACCTCGTCCGGCAGCCCCAACCCGTACATCTTCCAGAACGCGTGCCGCTTGCGGTAGTAGTCGAAGTACTCGTCCCGCGTCTCGAACACACGAAAGTAGTACGGATACTCATCCACCGCGTAGATGTCCTTTCCGAACAGCACGCGGTCCTGGTATTTCACCAGGAAGTCATGGCCGGTGAACGGCTGCCGTCCCAGCTCGGCCAGCACGGCGCCGCACTCGGTATTAACATTGGGCAGCCGGTCGAACATCTGGCCCAGCGCCGCCAGGTTGTTCCCCATCCACGCCAGGTGGGCCGCGATGAACGTGGTCCGGGGGTGCCGGGCGAACAACCGCTGCTGCTCGGCCATCAGGGCTTCCCAGGTGGGATACCGGTCCGGCGGACGCGCCCGTCGCGGAAACTGCTTCAACTCCAGCCATCGCTCGTTGAACTTGTCGATCGGCTGGAAGTGGGTCCACGGCTCCCCGGTATGGATCATCACCGGAATCTTCAGCCGCCCGCACGTCTCCCAGATGGCGTCCAGCGCCGGATCGTCCACCGGCACGCGCCGCCCGTCGGCGTACTTGAGATCCATCCCAAACTCTTTGTAGATCTTCAGCCCGGACGCCCCGTTCTGGACGTCCTGCTCGAGCTGCGCCGCGGCCCGCTTCGCAAAGTCCGGCTCGTTAGTCTTCTTGAAATCGATGTTGGCGAACACCACGAACCGCTTCGCATCCCGTCCCCGAAACCTGGCCAGGTTCTGTTTCATCGCCTCGCCGCTGCCGCCGTCGAGCACCACCATTTCGCGCATGTTGATCGAGTCCATCTCCGCCAGCAGCTTGTCCACAGGCGTCCGCCGCGGGTGCCCGTGCATGTCGATGAACGGAAACTTCGCCCGCGCCACCGGATGCTGCCCCACCACCAAGGTGGACTTCGGCTCATACTCCTCGACGCTCAGCGTCTGCGCCGCCACAACCAGCGGAAAAAATACCACCACCACGCGCATACGCTGACAGGTTACCATGTCTGGCATGCGCTCCCTGCTCTGCCTGCTGCTCGCCCTGCCGCTCGCCGCCGGCGACTCCCCCCAGACCCTCCGCGCCTGGCGCGGCTCGACTCCCAAACTCGACGGCGTCCTCTCCCCCGGCGAGTGGAACGACGCCACCACTTTCTCCGGCGTCCGCGACTGGACCCCGCAATTCTCCCCCGTCACCTCCGACGCCGACCTGGCCCTGCGCGGCTGGGTCAAGCACGACGGCCGCCGCCTCTACTTGGCCTTCGATATCACCGACGACGTCCTCTACGCCATCGACATCCCGCGCTGGCTCCCCGACGAGAACCCCCTGGCCCACGAGCTGTCCCAGAAGGGCTTCCCCTGGTTCGGCGACGAGATGGAGATCCTCCTCAACGCCTCCAACGAATGGACCGGCAACGAAGGCGCTCGCGGCAACGGAACCTCCTGGCAGATGGTCGCCAACCTCACCAAGTCCCGCCTCGGCGGCGTCGGTGTGGGCGGCCTGCTCGAAGGCGAGCCCCGCCGCGTCCAATCCGCCTGGGATACCTATCAGAAGTGGATTCTGGACCGCTCGCAGGAAGCCGCCATCCAACCCAAACCCGGCGGCAAGGGCTATATCCTCGAGTGGGCCATCAACTTCAATCCTTGCCTCGAAGTCGCTCCCGGCCGTTTCTACGACCCCTCCCTCGGCGAGCGCCCCATGGGTCTCAACATCGCCCTGGGCGACCTGGACGAAAAGGAAAAAGGCGCCGGCAACGGCTTCCATTTCTACCACGAGCAGTGGCTCGCCGGCCGTAAGAACACCCGGGCGCAGATGCGAGAATGGGGTACCCTCTGGCTAATGCCCGGCCCCAAGAGCGCCGCTCACAAGTAAGACGCCAGTACCTTGGCCGCCTCTTCCTTGCTGGTAATCTTCCCGTCCAGCCGCGCCGCCACGTACGCCTCCCGCACCTTCTCGAATTTCGGCGACCCCCGCTTTACCCCCAGCTCCTCGATCTCCTCGTCCCGTACCTTGCTCACCGCCGGCCGCAGCTCCCGGAAGTAGCTCCGGAGCCGTTGCCGTACCTCCTGCACCCGCGAATAGGCGATCAGAAACAGCGCCACCGCGGGGTCCTCGGCTGTAACCGCCTCGTAGAGCCGCGAATTCTGGACCATCTGCTTGCCGGTCAGAGTCTTTTGGAGCGTCCTGGCCTGTGTTTCGAGCTCCGTCCAAGGCTTAGCTTCGGCCGCCTTCAGTCCTAGCCTCGTTCTCAGGCCGGTCCGCTCTGCCGTGCTCAACTTCTTGGCCAGCGCCCACAGGAACGGACCAAAGCAGTCCACGCGCAGGCCGGAACTCTCCACCAGGCGCCGCGTTTTCTCCAGGTGGGCCAGGATCGGGAGGTCGAGCTTCTTTCCCAGGTGCGGCTCGAACACCTCCAGCAGCCCCGCCGACTCCAGCCCTTTTACGGCCTCCACCATCTCCGGCTCGTCCGCCAGTTGCTGCAACTCCCGCAATCGGCTCCGCGGCTGGATCTGCTCCAGCACCCCCGCCTCCCGGGCATTCCCGAACTGATTCCGCGTCCTCTCTTCGACGCTGTACTTCAATCGCGCCTGCAGCCGGATCAGCCGCAGCAGCCGCGACGGATCCTCGTAGAAGGCGTAGTTGGAGAGCGTCCGCAACTCCTTGTGCTCCATGTCGGCCAAGCCGTTGGTTGGATCCAGCAGCAATCCTCGCGAGGCCTGGTTCAGGGACAACCCGATGGCGTTCACCGAAAAATCCCGCCGCCGCAGATCATCCTGGATAGTTGCCGCTTCGATTTCCGGCTTCCCCCCGGTCTTCGGGTACGTCTCCCTGCGGCACATGCCGATCTCAAGCGTGGCCCCACCGCCAAAAACCAACTCCACCGTCTGCCGCTGCTCGTCGGTGGACTGCACCGTAAACAGCCCCCGATCCAATTGCCGGACCAGCTTCAGAGCGGACCCTTCCACGGAAAAGTCCAGATCCCGGATCGGGAAGCCCCCCAGCAAATCTCGTACCGTTCCCCCCGACAGGAAAACGGGCATATGGGCCCGGGCGGCCGCTTGGTGGACTTGAACCAGCGCCTGCAACTGGTCGGGACTCAGTCGGCTCTCCAGCAGAAACATGTAGTCGCTCATAGCTCAGGCTCGTGGGTGGTGCTGATCGAAGACCTGCCGTAAACGGTCCCGCACCACGTGGGTATAAATCTGGGTTGTGGAGATGTCGGCGTGGCCCAGCATGACCTGCACGCTCCGCAGGTCTGCCCCTCGCTCCAGGAGATGAGTCGCAAAGCTGTGCCGCAGCACGTGCGGTGTCAAACTTCCCCGCACCCCCGCCTTCCGCCCATAGAGCCGCATCCGGTGCCAGAAGCTCTGGCGCGTCAGCGGTTTGCCGCGACTCGTCAAAAAAAGGTACTCCGATGCCCGGCCCCGCAACAACTGCCGCCGCGCCGGAGCGTATCGTTCGATCGCCGCCAAGGCTGACCGCCCCACCGGCACCAGCCGATGCTTACCGCCCTTGCCTACCGTCCGAACCACCCCCACCTCGGCGTTCAGGTCCGCTGTACGCACCCGCACCAGCTCCGACACCCGCAGTCCCGTGGCATACAGGAGCTCGATCATCGCCAGATCCCGCAGACCCAGCGGACGGCCCGTCTCCGGCATAGCCAACAGCCGGTCTACCTCCTCCACATTCAGGAACTTCGGCAGCCTCTTCCACTGCCGGGGTGCGGCCACCTCCGCCGTCGGGTCCGCCGCCACTACTCCCTCTCTCATCAGGTAGAGAAAAAGATTTCGGACACTAACCAACTGCCGGGCAATCGACCGGCTGCTCAACCCCGCCTTGTATCGCGAATCCAGGAACGCCCGCACCCCCTCCGGACCCAGCTTTTCGACCTTCCACCCCTGCTGCAAACAGAACGCCGCCAGGGCCGCCAAGTCTCGGCCGTAGGCCGCTAACGTGTTGACAGCCAAGCCTTTCTCAATCCGGCAGTAACTCAAAAACCCCGCGATCCCGGGATCGACGGTCATCACTTGCACTGCACCTTTTCCATGCTCAAAAGACCCCAAGAATCAGTAGGTTACGGTGAAGCAGCGCTTGACACAGCCTCGGGCGCATATTAGCATAGCCGTCATCAAGCTGGCAACGATTGCTAGCTCTTTATAGTCCTTTATGGCCGGGTCGACCACCAAAAAAGTGCTCGTACGCCGCTTCGACGGTCAGGCCGTCACCGGCTACGCCGCCCCCCAAAGCTACCTCCGCGCGGACGGGATCGAGCTCCTCAACCGTGACGGCCAACTCCTGGTGATTCCCTATAAAGAATTGAAAGCAGTGTACTTCGTTCGTGACTTTGATGTCCCGGACACGGGAGACGAGAAGAAGCTCTTCCAGTCCCGTCCGAAACTGGAGGGCCTGTGGATTCGTTTGCGTTTCCGGGACGACGACCAGTTGGAGGGTATTCTTGCCAATGATCTGCTCCAGGTCACCGACCTGGGTGTGACCATCACGCCACCCGACCCCTACTCGAACCACCAAAGGATTTTCGTCCCGCGCCAAGCTCTAAAGGAGCTGATCGTCCTGGGCGTGATCGGAAGTCCCATCCACAAGCCCCGGGCCAAGCGATTGGTCCCGGCCAAGGAACAGATCGAGTTGTTTGAAGAGTAGATGGGGCTATTCGCCTCGAATCATCGGGAGGAGCTGCGTAAAGATCTGTAGGATGGCAGGTCCGGCCGTGACGATCAGCATGGCCGGAAAGATCAGAAAGAAAATGGGGAACAGGAGCTTGATGCTGATCTTGCGCGCTGTTTCCTCGGCCTGCTGCTTGCTCCGGATACGCAGGTACCGGGCGTGGACCCGCAGCGCCGGTCCTAAACTGGCCCCGAAGCGATCGCTCTGGATGAGCAAGGTGGCCAGCTTGCGCAACTCCGGCTCGGGGTTGCGATCGGCTAGGTCCCGAAGCGCGTCCGCCCGATTTTTTCCGGCCCGCAGCTCCAGGTGGACCACCAGGAACTCCATAGCCAAATCCGGATGGCTTCGTTTTAGCTCAGTGCCCGCGTCCACCAGGGCCTGGTCGAGCGACTGGCCGGCTTCCACGCACAACACCAGCAGGTCCAGGGCGTCCGGCAGGCCCCGGCGAATGCGCCCGCTACGCGCCTTGGTCATCGCCCGGAGCACGCGGCCCGGCATGGTGTAGCCGATGTACAGCGCCCCGATGGAAGGGAGCAGCGCCGCCGACAGGCTCTCCTGCACTACCACCACCAGCCAGCCCATCGTGATGGCCAGCAGGAGCGCGGATCCGAACTTGAATCCAAAGAAGACGGGAACGCTGGCCGAGGACCGATAGCCCGCCGCCAGCAGCCGCCGGCGTACCGCCTCCAGGTCTGAAGTCTTGGTGGGCACGACCTGTCCCACTAGCTCCAGAAGCTGTGCCAGTGCCGTGCGCGTCGAGGCCGGCACGGGACCGGCCAGCGCCACTTCCGCCGGAGTGCCTCCCACCCGGGTCATCCATATGTATCCGGCTATCGTGATCAGCGCCATCACGCAGGCGAAGAAACCCAGCACCATCCAAATCTCGCCGCTCATAGCTTCACGTTCACGATCTTCCGAATCACCAGGTGGGCCGTCACCAGGCACGCCGCCGCGGCCAGGATCAAGTCCTTCCCGCGCGGGTTGTTCAACAGGATCCCCAAGTAGGCCGGGTTGACGACGCTCATCACCGCCACCACCACGATCGGGATCATGGTCAGGACCATCCCGGTCACCCGTCCGTGGGTGGAGAGCGCGCGGATCTCGCCGCGTACCATCGAGCGCTCCCGCATGGTTTCGGCCAATCGTCCCAGCACCTCGCCCAGCTTGCCGCCGGTGCGGCTTTGCAAGAGCACCGCCGCGGTGAAGAAGCTGACGTCCATTACCGGCACCCGGGTGGCCAGGTTGTCCAGAGCCTGCTCCCAGCTCATGCCCAGCTGCCGCTCCTCGAAGGTCGTCCGCATTTCGACCGACAGCGGCGGCTGACTTTCGGTGGCCAGCATCTCCAGGCTGGCGGCAAACGGATGTCCCGCCCGCAGCGCCCGGCACAGGTAATCGAGTGCCTCGGGGAACTGCTCCTCGAACTTGGTCAGACGCGTGGCGCGCAGACGGAGAATGTAAAAATACGGAATCGAGCCGGCCAGGCAGGCCGCGCCCAGGCCCACCATTCCTGGCAGCCAGTCCAGGCTCCACAGCACCACCAGCGTCACCAAACCGGTGAGGAGCATGGTGAGGGTGATTCTTCCCACCGACCAAGTTTTCCCCGCCTCAGCAATCCTCGACTTCATCCCGTGCATAAAGTCGAACCGCGCCAGCAGGCGCGCCCACAGGGAGATGGTGCTGAGGACGTCCTGTTTGAGCAGCGGCGTGCTTCTGTCGAACTCCAGCAGACCGCCCGGCGTGGCGCCCTCTGCGGCCACCGGCTCGCGGCTCTGCATAACGGCCCAGCCCGCCAGCACCGCCACCGCGGCGGCCAGGAAGGTGGCCACAAACACCACGAGAATGGTGGAAACAACGAGCATCAGGGCTTGGTCAGGAGCACCGCCGTCGGCCGGGGCAGCGTCGCCGCGCGGCCCCACCGGGGTGTCACCAGCACGACCACCTCACGCGCTTCCGCAGGCGCTTTCCGGCCTGTATACAGCCGTTCTGTGGAGCAATCCTCTCCGGCCAGACCGGTCACCAGCAGGCCTTGCCCATCGGCCGCGTCCACCTCCGCTTCGGCCTGGCGTGGCCCGCCTTCCACCCGCAGTCGCATCCGGCTTCCGGCGCCCAGGGAGGGCACAAACTGCACCCGGATTCCACAGGCCGCCGCCCCCGCCTGCATCCCTACCGGCATGTTGTCCCCGGTCACCAGCGAGGAAGACGAGAGGATGTCCACTTGCCGATTCCCCTGCAGGCGCTCTAAGGCCTGACCCAGGTCCCAGCCGGCCCGGAACGTCGCGACCTGCAATCCGCTCGGCCGCCGTCCCCCTACCGACGCCGCTTTCAACTCCTCGACCGCCGCCCGGCCGGCCCCCAGGACCCGCACCTCGAACCGCACCCGCGGTTCGCCGGTCGCCGCCACGGGCGGCGCCTGCGCCCTCGCCCGGGGACCCGTGGTAACTCGCGTCACCGCCGGCGCCGGCCGATTCTGATACAGAGAGACCAGATCGCCGCCACGCAACGGCGCCGCTTCCCGATCCAGGGGGTTCCGCAGCACCACTCTCACCCGCGCACTGGCGTCGGCCAGGCTCAACAACTCCGCTTCGGAGGGCTTGGCCAGCACCGTAAGAACCGCGCCCGCGTTTCC
>JBGOUV010000108.1:0-17187 GCA_041477815.1 Terriglobia bacterium
CCGGGCGAGTTGGGCATCGGTGTCCATGCCCACAGTAATAACACATTAAGGTGGTAGATGTAAATGTTATTTATTTACGCTGCCTAATGCAAGATCTTGTAGAAGCTGGCACCCTAAGCGACAAGTCCGCATTAATAAGGCAGATCAGCGAAGAGGATCAAGACAGAGTCTTCAGGAATCGAGGTAGCCAATGGCTGGATATGCAGACGCGCAACTAGCCAAGCGATCCAAAGCGCGTGAAATCGCTGCTTGAGATAGCAGACGGTGCAGGTGGGTTTCGCCAATTGGCTGGTGGCTCGTACGGAATCCATCTGAAGGCCGTCGTGGAGGCTTTCAAGGATGCCGCCCGTCTGGAGTTATTGGGTCCAGTGTATGTGATGAGGGAAGAGGGGCGGGTTCGGGAGGTGCCAAAGATGGCCTTCAGAATTGAGATCACAGATGAGTTCAGGCTCGACGGCCTCGCAACCGAAATCTATCGCGACCTGATTCGATACGGACTGTTTATGCGCGATGCACGCGGAAAGAGCGTCCGCGGCGCGATGGTGCCGCGGTTATACCTCCGTCGACTTTTGTTGCCTTATTGCGTGCTTGCCCTGTCGAAGCGCGACAGCGTCATGATGTCCTGCAAGTGGTTCTGCGATCTTTTGTTGCATCCGGACACCTTTATGGACGCTTGGCGGAAGCACAGGCGGCCTGTGCTCGCAGTGAGCCCCGAACAAGAGGAGTTGAACTTTGTGGAGGGTGATCAACAGCACGTAGAAGTCGGGTTTGATCCGGCTTACGACGACCTTCATGACGAGGACTGACGCATTGGAGCAGCGCAATGTTGAATAAGAGACTGGAAGACGCAGTCGACCTACCACGAGTCGTGCGCAGCCCCGAAAGGTTGGTGGTTGATGACACCGCCATCATAGCTGCGGTGGGGTTCGAAGAACGAACAATGGCCCTGGCGGCTATGCTTGGCCAGGTAGATTGTGTCCTTGGTCTGCTGGTCTATAAGGATTGGGACAAAGACAATCGAGTGGACAACCTCCTAGAGGCATATGCCGCGATCGGCATTGCGCCAACCGCCAGGAAGCCCCTCGACTACGACCGTTTCAATCCCGATGGGTTCGGCGATACTCTGAAGGATTGGTTGAAAGAGACCGGTCGCCAGCGGGTTCTAGTGGACATCTCCACGATGTCACGGCTTGCCGTAATGGTCGTGCTCGATGTCTGTCGGGAGTTGGAAAAGGACGTCACGATCTTCTATGCTGAGGCCGCTGAGTACGGTCCGTCTCAAGAAGAATATGAACGTGCGAAGGCTGGAGTCTACCCAAGACCGAGCATTCAGGTTTACAGTGGCGTGGGAGGCGTTGTCCGGTCCCGACGTCTGTCCAGCGTCGCCCTTCAGGGAGAACCGATAGCTGTTATAGCGTTCATGTCAATGAATGAGGTGTTGACTCAGGCGCTAATAAACTGCATCTCTCCGAGCCGCCTATTTCTTGTCAACGGGCGCCCGCCGCTCCACTTCTGGCGAGAGCAAGCGACGGCTTGGATCCATGACGAACTGCGACGGGAATGGCCAGAGAGAGACAATCCGTGCGCCGCAACGAAGGAGGGGCTGGCCTTGCCGGAGCGCGTCACATCTACGCTAGACTACACCGAAACAGTCAGCGTGCTGCTTGATTTATATTGGACCAGTGCTGCTGAGTACCGGGTTGTTCTGGCGCCTACGGGCAGCAAGATGCAGAGCGTGGGTTGTTTCATTGCAAAAGGAATCCACACCGACATTCACGTCGAATATCCGACCCCCGAGAGCTTTTTACCCACGTACAGCAAGGGCATCGGGGGCCGCTGGATAGTTGATTTCGGCGTGCTCGATGCACTACTGAGAGGCTTACGGACCAAGATCATAGCGGAGCGCTTGATGGTACTGCGGACATGAAATATTGGGAGGATGGGAGTGGAGCCGTTGCCATTCCTGTTCAACCGAGCCCCGAAGGCCACTTGGTCGCGCAGTCGGCGTAACTGGCCGTGCCCGGCACCTTTGATCCCTGGCCATAACAGCCTTTCTCACCACCCTCGACGAAAGGCAGTTCAGGTCCACGCAGGCGGGTACCAACCCCGCCTAGCCCGTGGCAAGAGTGCCTTGGGAGTCACGTGGTGCAAATTTGCACCACGGCAAGTTGTTGATTCTGCGGGGTCCGGCAAATTTGCCAGGTCTTTATTTCTGCCACGGGCTGCTGGGACAGGCCAGAGGCCTTTCCTACAAATGCAACGCCTTGCGCAAGGCCGCCGCCGCCGCCCGGACCTGGGGAGCCTTCGGGTCTCCGACCACGGATCTCCGATTCAATTGGGAGATTTCCGTCCGATAGATCCCCACCTCGCGGGGAGCGTTCACTCCAATCTTGACCTGGTTGCGGCCGATTTCCAGGATCCGGACCTCGACCGAATCGCCGATCGTAAAGGACTCCCCCTCGTTGCGCCGGAACACCAGCATCAGAACACTTCCGCGGCGGTCGAGTACGAGCTGTCGGCTTGAATGACCTGCTTGGCGATCCACGTTTCGATGTTGACGATGATCGGCGCCAGCAGGTTGGCGGTGGCCGGTTGGGCGCCGTTGCCCAGGTTGAGGACCACCAGGCACAGAGCGTTGCCTCCCAGAGCCGGGTCCGAGGCGAAGCGCAGGAGCTTCCGATCCTCTTCGCCCACCTGGATCTGGTAGTCCGGTCGAATGCTCCGCACCGACATCACCGGCAGGCAGATCTTGGGCTCTCCGAGCGAGGTCAGAAACACCATGGGGAGCAGCTCCTCATCCTGCAGCAGGACGAATTGATTCAGACCCTCGAATCCGGGAAGCCCTTCCGGAAAATCGAGCACTCCTCGGGGCAGCGGTTCCGCCTCTCTCATCACCTATGGTATCGGCAGGGCGGTCAAGGGGATACAGGGTGGCGAAGGAACTCCAGGACTTCGATGACATGGGTAGGCGGGTCCCCGGGGCCGACCAGGCTCATTACGGCGCGGTCCAGGGTAGAGTACGGCACGAAGAGATGACGCTCCACCCGGTAGTCCCGGGTCAGGCGCCCGACCAGGTCCGGCAGGCCCGTCCCATAGCGGGTGTGGTGGACGTACCAGACCCGCGGGGGCCGATCGTGGCCGATTCGATCGAGGGCCTCCTCCCGGGCGGTATCGTCCGCCACGATCCTGACGTAGGGGATATTAGGCCCATGCACCGAATAGCCGGCGCTGGTCGAGAAGCGATCTACCAGGATATAGGCCGTGTCGCTCCCGGTATGCTCGTGAACCGTGCGGCTGATGGCCTCGAAGTTCACCAGGTAACCCTTGTTCAGGAAATCCTGTTTGCGGTAGTAGCTGCCGGCGCCGGCGGCCGCAACCAGGAGCAACCCGGCATAGGTAAGGGCCCCTAGGGGGCGGCGGATCTCCACGCCTCGCAGCAGGAACAGGTAGTAGAAAGGCAGTAGAAACAGGAGACGCGCCCCCACGAAGGCAAAGCTGACCCAACTGGCGGCGATGAAGTATCCGACCGCGGCCAGCAGCAGAAATAACACGGGGGGATGAAGGCATTGGCGCCACGCGTTCCCGAGCGCCGCCCCGATGGCCGGCAGCAGGAGCAAGGCCACCACGGCCGCCCAGAGCGGGAGGGTCTCACCGAACTGGAACGCCACGAACGCATAGCCCAGCTTGAAGACGTTCTCCACGGCCCAGTTACCGGCCACGCGGTAGGGATTCGTCGCCGCTACCAGGCCGGCGGTCTGGACCAGGGTGGCGATCCAGGGCAGGTAACCGAGGGTAATCCACCCGAGGGTTCCCAGACTGCGCCACCGGTGGCGCCAGAGGGCCAGCGCCGTGGCGCTCGCCACCACCGCCAGACCCGGCAGATAGTGCGTGTAGAGCAGAACCGTGGCCGCGGCGACGTAGCCGATCTGGAAGCGTCGCTTGCCGGGGTCGCGCAGCCAGTCCTGGGCCATCCGGATCGCCACCACCGCCACCAACAACTGCAGCGTGTAGGAGCGGGCCATGCGAGCGTACAGCAGCAGGCAGGGCGAGGTCACCCAGAGGATCAGGAACAGGGCCCGCCGTTCCCAGCGCAGATGTCGCAGCCAGAGGCGGTCGAACAGGACCGTGGCCGCCAGGGCCAGCAGCACCGACAGCGCCCGCGCGCGGAGCAGCCGGTTGCCCGGGAGCGGCAGCTTCCACCACGCGCTGGTAAGGAAGTAGTAGAGCGGCGGATGCACATCCATTTGCACGGCGCGGACCATTTGCGCCGGCGGCCGGCCGGCCGTGTGCAGGGTAAAGCGCTCGTCGTCCCACAGCTGCAGCAGGTCCAGGCGGGGGGCTAGCAGCAGCGTCTGCGCGGCCAGGGCCAGCCAGAGAAGATGTCGTCTGATGAGATCCATCCCCATGCGAACGAAGGGTGCTGTGCGGTTTTCTGGGCCTGGCCGCTGCCGCGTTCGGGGCGGAAGGCGTCGAACGGGGGCGAGTGGCCATTATCGCCCATCGCGGGGCCCCCAACACGGCGCCCGAGCCTTCGTCGATCGACTCCCCCGGCAGGATACCGAGGCGCGCTGCCGGGAGGCGGTGGAGTGGGGCGCGCCGAAGGCATCCAGACCGGCTATCCCGACAAGGGGGCGCCGGCGCCGAGGACCACCGAACCGCCACCGCGCCCCTACGGTGACGGCTCGGCGCCGGCATTCTGCCGGCTCAACCGCGCCTCCAGCAGCAGGATCGCCAGCAGCAGGTAGACAATCGCCACGCCCCACGCGGGCACCCATACCGCCCACTCGATCCCCCACAGATGCGCCAGCAGGCCCACCGACCAGGGCGCCAGCATTCCCCCGATCAGGGATAGCGAAAAGAAACCGTTGTAGAACCCCGGATGATAGTAGGGAAACTTTTCCCCCACGATGCCGATGATCAGCGGATAGAGCGCCCCTAATCCGCCGCCCAGGCAGATGGTTCCCACGGCCGCCCCTCCCTTGCCGGCCGCCTCCAGCAGCACGACGCACCCGAACAGCGCCAGCCCTGTCCCTGCCGAGGCCAGACGAATCGGACGCCCCAGTCCGGGCGCCCGCGGCCCCAGCAGCTTCCCCAGCGTGAGGGCGGTCCAGTAGAGCACCAGCCCGAACAGGGCCCACTCCCGGTTCACGCCCAGCTTACGAATCCAGTACATCGCGATCCATCCGCCCGCCGCCCACTCCGAGCCGGACTCGAAGAACAGAGCCAAGGTCAGCAGCACCGCTACCGGCGACCGCGTGGTTCCCGGGGCCAGTCGCAGCGGCATGGCCTGCAGGGCCGGCTCGCCCAGCGCCCCCTGCCGCCAATACAGCACCGCCAGCAGCACCGGCAGTACCGCCGCCACCCTTAAAATGGTCGGCCGCGCATGGAACCATAACAGCAACGTGTACGAAACCGCTCCGCAACCGAAGAAAGCCACCGCCAGACTCAGGATGGTCGACGCCATCGGCGCCGTCAGAGCGTCGAACATCAGCCAGGAAACCCCGGAGGTGAGCATGCCGGTGGCAAATCCGAGCACCAGCAGCGGCAGCAGGAGCCAAAGCGGAGAAAAGATCCCGGTCACCGTCAGCAGGCTAGCCGCCGTCAGCCCGCACGCCATCACCAGGATCCCCCGCAGCCCCAGCTTCCCCAACATCCGCCGCGACACCATCGCCGCCGCAAAAATGCCCAGGTTGAACGCCAGAAAATAGTTTCCCGCCGTGGCCATGTCGAAGTGAAAGTAGTTCATCCATACCGGCAGCGACGCCCCCAACAGAGCCATCAGCGCGCCCAGCAGAAAGAACCCTCCCATCGCCGACCGCACCAGTGCCGGCCTCGGCCCGGGCCGAGACAGGAAGATATTTCCGGATTCCATGCGCTTTCCTGATTCTACCGCCCGAGATCGCAAGCCTCTCGCCACCAGCGCAATAGCTCGGTGTCGATCTCCGGCGGCGTTCATGGTACCTTACCTTCTGCGCCATGACCCGCCGCGTCCTGTTGCTGTTCCCCTGGGTGGCCTTCGGGCAGTCGCCCTCCGTGGTCTCGGTCCAGAAGATCTGGGACCAGGGGCCCCACAACGCCTTCACCGACCTGCTCCGCTTCCGCGACGAGTGGTTCTGCGCGTTCCGCGAATCGGAGGCCCACGTCGGGGGCAACGGCGGCCTGCGGGTCCTGGTGTCCGCGGACGGCGACCACTGGAAGTCCGCCGCCCTCGTTACCGAGCCCGGCGTCGATTTGCGCGACCCCAAGCTCTCCATCACCCCCGACGGCCGCTTGATGATCGTAGCCGGCGGCTCTATTTACGTCGGGCCCGCCGGAAGCCTGTCCTACCAGGGCCGCCAATCGCGGGTCGCGTTCTCGCGCGATGGCCGCCGCTGGACCTCCCCCCGGAAGATCCTGGCCCCCGGCGACTGGCTCTGGCGCGTCACCTGGCACCAACACCGCGCCTACGGCGTGTCCTACCTGGACACGAGCACGGCACCCCGCTCCGGCGCCCTCTACACCTCCCGAGACGGCCTGCACTATACCCGCGTAGCCGACCTCGAGGTCCCCGGCGTGTCCGAGGTCACCATTCGCTTCCTCCCGGACCACACCATGGTCGCTCTGGCCCGCCGCGAGATCGATCCCCGCCACGGCTGGATCGGCACGAGCCCTCCCCCCTATACGCAGTGGACCTGGACCGAGATCCCCCACCGCCTGGGCGGCCCCAATTTCCTCGTCTTGCCGGACGGCTCCCTGCTTGCCGCCGGCCGCTCGCATGCGCCCCCCGGCCCCACCACCGTGGTGGCCCGCATGACTACCAAGTCCTACGAGCCGGTCCTCACCCTGCCCTCCGGAGGCGATACCTCTTACCCCGGCCTGGTCTTCCGCGACGGCCTGCTCTGGATGAGCTATTACTCCTCGCACGAGGGCAAGGCTTCGATCTATCTGGCCAAGATCCGCCTGCCTTGACCAATCTGACCTCCCGCGCTACGCTGGAATTGGAAGCGAGGAGGGAGTCTTGCCAACCGCCGTTGACATCGGAACCCTGATCACGCGGACTCGCGACGTGCGCGGGGGACGGCCGCGGATCGCCGGGACCGGCGTCACCGTAAGACGGATCGTCACCTGGTACAAGCAAGGACTGACCCCGGAACAAATCGCCGATGAAGTAGAACTATCGTTAGCGCAAGTACACGCCGCTTTAGCCTATTACCACGCCAACCGCGACGAGATCGAGGCCGACCTGGCGGAAGAAGAGGCGGAAGTCAAGCGCTTGCTGAGCCGCCCCGAGCTTTGAGCTACATCCGACTCTACATCGACGAGGACTCTATGAGCCGTGCGCTCGTCCGAGTTCTGCGGGCTCGCAATGTGGACGTGATCACCGCTCGGGAGGCCGGGATGGTGGAGCGCCGAGACGAGGAGCACCTGGAGGCCGCCACCGCCGGAGGTCGGGTCTTACTCAGCTCGAATGTGGCCGATTTCTACAGAATCCACACCGCATGGCTGCAAGCAGGCAGATCCCACGCGGGCCTGATCCTGGCGCCTCAGCAACGATACTCGGTGGGCGAAAAGGCGCGCCAACTCTTGAAAGTGCTGGCCGAGAAGTCTGCCGAGGAGATCGTGGATCAGGCGTGGTTTCTCAGCCCCTGACTAGCCTTGGCCGAGGTGCTAGACTTCTTGCCTGGCGACCTTCCAGACCGAATCATATCCTCCGCCAAGTCTCGAACCAACTCCAGAACGCGCCGGCAATCGGAGCTTCTGAGGTTTGCCAACTGCTCCGGATCATGTGCTCCCATATTGCCGGTGAGCCGTGATGCGTTGGCAGCGTGATAGGACAGATCCGAAATGAGCCTCGCGCGGTGAGCAGCGTCGATTTTTTCCTTGAGACTGCCCCCAGTCATACCTGCGGTCTTCAAGAGTCCTTCGGTGAAGACGCGGGCCAGAATGAACGTCGCCGAGTGTACATCCACCTCAAAACATCGCACGGCATCATTGAGCACTCCCCTTAGACTCTTGGGCAGCCGCCCAGGAATCTTGAACTCGATCTTCCGAAGGCTCACATTAGTGACTTCCCCATCGGAGATCGTGAGCCGGAGAATCGTCCCACACTTGTCGCACTGAATAGTGTCGTCGTACTCTCTTTTGCCAATGAGTGTCGTCGTGCCCTTGCAGCTCACACATCGAAAGGTCGGCACATTCTTCACTGCCAGAAACAAACAGCATTGTAGGATGCCAACCCCTGCGACGGCAACCTAAAGGGCGCTCCTCCATCGTTTGTTCTTGACAGGTCGCACCCCCTCGTGTCACACTGTGACACGTGAAGCGCGCCTCGGTCCGAGATCTTCATCTGAAAACCAGCTCTATCGTCAGCGAAGTCACCACAGGCCAGACCTTTGTCATTGAAAAGAGGGGCGTCCCGGTCGCGGAACTGCGTCCCTTGCAAGGTTTGCCGTCCACCCGCCCGATGCCCAACCGCGAGCGCCTGATTACAAGGCTTCCCAAGGTCCCCGACACCGGCAGAATCCTCGAAGAGGATCGCCCGTGAGGCTCTACTTCGACTCTGCGTACGTGGCCAAGTGCTACTTGAATGAGCCGGAAGGCAAGGCAGTACGGACCATCGCCCGGAGTGCCGCGGGTCTGTTCTCCTCGGCGCTCTCGATCGCCGAACTTGCTTGTGTCTTTCTTCGGCACGTGCGCGAGGGTAAAATGACCGGCATGCAGGCTGACCGTTGCCGTTCCTTCCTGCTCGAAGATGTGCAAGCCGGGACGCTGGTGCTCTTCCCCGTTTCGGAACATCTTCTGTATCGCGTAGAGTCTCTCTGCAGAACTCTTCCTTCCCAGACGTATCTGCGAGCCGGCGACGCCATCCACTTGGTATCCGCCAGAGAAGCCGGCTTCACCCAAGTATGGTCGAACGACCGCCACCTGCTGGCGGCGGCTCGTTACTTCGGACTCGAAGGCAAGTCGCTCCCATGACCCCTCCGATGACTCGCCGCGACTGTCTCCGCTCGCTGGCCGCGTGGCTGGCCGCCTCTCCCCTGGCCGCCCAGCTCGTCTCCCGCAGCCGGCACGAGCGCATTCCCGGCCTCTCGGAGTTGACCACCACCTTCGAGTTCGAGCCCCTGGCCCAGGCCAAGATGCTGCGCACGGCGTTCGACTTTCTCTCCCTGGGCGTCGATGCGGAATTCACCCTGCGCCGTAATTCCCAGGCCTTCGATTGGGTCACCCTGGTCCCGCGTCTGGGCGTGAAGGTGGCTTCCGTGGACCTCTCCACCGAGATCTTCGGCCAGAAGCTCAACTATCCGATCCTTATCGCCCCTACCGCCGGGCATATCCAGTTCCATCCGGAAGGGGAGCTCGAAACCCATCGCGGCGCCACCCTGGCCAAGACTACCTACATCGTCAGCTCAGGCACCAGCTTTCCGATCGAGAAGGTCGCCGCCGCCGCGGCCGGACCGCTGTGGTTCCAGCTCTACGCCCGCGAGACCCCCGAGGAAAGCCGCGAGCGCGTCGAGAACGCCATGGCCGCCGGCTGCCGCGCCGTCGCCTTCACGGTGGACACACAGTACTTCTCCCACCGCGAGCGGCTCCTCCACGACCGCAACCTCGCCGTCGCCACCGGCCGACAGCGGCAGCAGGCCGAACCGGCGCCCCTGATCTACGGCAACCGCGGCCAGAACCCCAACCTTACCTGGAAGTTTTTCACCGCCGTCAAAGCCTACACCAAGGTCCCCCTACTGGTGAAAGGCATCCTCACCGCCGAGGACGCCCGCCTGGCCGTCGAGAACGGCGCCGACGGCATCGTGGTCTCGAATCACGGCGGGCGCTACCTCGACTACGCCCCCGCCACCATCGAGGTGCTCCCCGAGATCGTGGACGCCGCAGGGGGCCGCGTCCCGGTGCTGCTCGACAGCGGCGTCCGTCGCGGCACGGATGTCCTGAAAGCCCTGGCCCTGGGCGCCAAGGTGGTCTGCTGCGGCCGCGCCCCGCTCTGGGGACTCGGCGCGTTCGGCGCTCCCGGCGTGGCGCGCGTCCTCGACATCCTTAAGACGGAGCTTACCTTGGCCATGGCCCAGACGGGCCGCCCCAACCTCGCCTCGCTCGACCGCACCGCGGTCGCCACCGACTTCCCATGACTCTTCCGCCCCTCAGCGAGCTGGTCAACGTTCTCGAAGTGGAGGACGCCGCCCGTGGGGTGCTCAGCCGCGCCGTCTACGACCGCATCGCGCAGGGGGAACGCGGGCGCGAGGCGTTTGACCGCATCACCTTCCGTCCCCGCATGCTGGTCGACGTCTCTCGCCTGGACCTGTCGCTCGATCTGTTCGGCCAGAAGCTCCACGCCCCGATTCTGGTGGCCCCCATGGCCCGCCACCGCCGCGTCCACGCCGAGGGCGAAGCCGCCACGGGGAGGGGCGCGGAGGCCGCCAAGACCGTGCTGGTCGTGAGCCGCGACCCCAGCGTCCCGTTTGACCAGGTCGCCTCGCGTGCCACCGCGCCACTCTGGGCGCAGGTTCCTCCCGATCCCACCGCAGCCTCGCGCCTGGTGGCCGCCGGGGCCAAAGCCCTGGTGGTCAACGCCGGCCCGGACCTCGACTGGGACACCCTGGGCCGCCTCCGCAAGGCTGCCGGCTCAGTCCCAGTACTACTGAAGGGCGTCCTGAGCCCCGATCAGGCCGTCAGCGCCATCGAAAAGGGCGCGCAAGGTCTCATCGTCTCCAGTCACGGCGGCAAGCTGGTCCCCAGCCTGCCTGCCACGCTCGACGTCCTGCCGCGCATTACGGAAGCTGTCCAGGGCCGCGTACCGGTTCTGGTCGACGGCGGCTTCCGCCGCGGTACCGACATTCTCAAAGCCCTCGCCCTGGGCGCCAAGGCCGTACTGGTTGGCCGCCCCGTCCTCTACGGGCTCGCCGCGTATGGCCCCGACGGCGTCCGCGCCGTCCTCGAAATGCTGCAGTCCGAGCTGGCCCTGGCCATGGGTCTGAACGGCCGGCCGAACCTGGCCGCGGTGGACCGTGCCGTGGTCAAGGTCCACCGCCGCTGAGTTGCGATGCCGCACATTGCCGTAATCGGAGCGGGTGCTTGGGGGGGCTGGTCGGCGCTGCACCTGCGGCGATCCGGCGCCCAGGTAACGCTGCTGGACGCCTGGGGTCCCGGCAACGCGCGGGCCAGCTCCGGCGGCGAGACCCGCATCATCCGGGCCATTTACCCCGATCGCGTCTACGTCGAAATGACCGTGCGCTCGTTCCAGCTCTGGGAGGAAAACGGCAAGCGCTGGAATCGAAATCTGCTGCGGCGGACGGGCTTTCTCCGCCTGGTTTCCAAAGACGACCCGCTGAACCGGTCGGCGGCCCCATTGCTGCGCGAAGCCGGAATCCCCCACGAGGAGCTCACTCCCGGCGAAGCCGCCCGCCGGTTCCCGCAAATCAACTTCCAGGGTATCGACCGGATCTTCCACGAAAAGACCGCCGGATACCTGTTTGCCCGGCGAGGGTGTGAAGCCGTGCTCGCGGGTTTCGTGGGCGAGGGCGGGACCTACCGGCAAGTGGCCGCGACGCCCGGCCCCTTGCACGGCGGCCAGATGCAGGGGCTGGCGCTTTCCGATGGATCCACCCTGGTGGCTGATCAGTACCTGTTCGCCTGCGGCCCCTGGCTGGGCCGCCTGTTTCCGGAGGTCATCGGGAGCCGGATCAGCCCGCACCGCAAGGAAGTTTATTTCTTCGGTGTGCCGGCCGGCGACGGGTCCTTCCGCGAAGATCGCTTCCCCTGCTGGGGCGACAGCGTCGAGCACTACTATGGATGCCCGGATATCGAGTGGCGCGGGTTCAAGATCGGCGAAGACACGCGCACCGTGCCGTTCGATCCCAACTCCGGAGACCGGACGCCCACCCCCGAGGCCCTGCGGACTGTCCGCCAATTCGTCGCCTTTCGTTTTCCCGCCCTAAAGGGGGCGCCGCTGGTCGAAGCACGGGTGTGCCAGTACGAGAATACTCCGGATAGGCACTTGATCCTGGACCGGCATCCCGGAGCCGGGAATGCCTGGCTGGCGGGGGGCGGCTCGGGTCACGGCTACAAGCTGGGAGCGGCGGTGGGCGAGCGGGTGGCCCAAATGGTCCTGGGCAAGCGCGGCGTCGATCCTTTCTTCGCGCTCGCCCGACCGGCGCTGAAGGGGCTATAATCCAGAAGGGTTCCGGGTCGGGCAAGTGAAGGAGGGGGAATGAGCCGCCGCTTTCTCGCGTCAGTCTGGAGCGACGTAGCGCGCGTACTCTGGCGTGCCGCGCCATGTCTTTGGCGTCACAGATCACGCGCCCTGGTAATCGCCGTCTCTTTGCTGGCGCCGGCGCCGGTCGCGGGCCAAACCGCCGCATGGACTCCACCCCTTACCGCGGACGGCCAGCCGGACCTGCAGGGAGTCTGGGTGAGCAACAGCGCGACGCCATTGGAACGGCCGAGCGGACTGGAAGGAAAAGCGTCTCTGACGGACGCGGAAGTGGCGGTGCTGAAACAGCGGGCGGAGCGGCTCTTCAAGGACGGGGCTAGTGCCTACGCCGGCGGAGATAATGTTTTCCTGGCCGCCTTGGCCGATCTCAAGCGCTACGAGGGCGTTTCGACCAGCGATTCCCTGGATATGATTGAGAGAGAGTTCAGCAACAGAACGTCTCTGATTGTAGATCCGCCCGACGGGAAGGTCCCTCCCTTGACGCCCGCCGCGCAGCAGAGGCAGGCCGCGGCTGCCGTGCCGCGCCCTCCCGCGGGACCGGAAGACCTCAGCAACGCGAACCGGTGCATCACGTTCGGCGTCCCCCGGCTGGGCGGTAACTTCGGCGCCGGCCCCTATAGTTACTACCAGATTCTGCAAAATCGCGATTACGTGGTGCTGGTCATGGAGGTGATCCACGAAGCCCGCCTGATTCCGTTGGACGGCCGCCCGCATCTGCCACCGGGCATTCGCCAGTGGAACGGGGACTCGCGAGGCCGCTGGGAGGGGAAGACCCTGGTGGTCGATACCACTAACTTCTCCCCGCGGAGCAACTTCATGGGATCCGCCGAAAACCTGCATTTAGTGGAGCGCTTCACCCGGGTCGCCCCGGACACGGTGAACTACGAGATTACGCTGGACGACCCGACTACCTGGACCAAACCGTGGACGGCCCTGGTTCCCCTGCGGCGAACCTCGGAGGACATTTATGAGTTCGCCTGCCACGAAGGGAATCCTCTCGTGATGCAGGGCATGCTGGGTGCGGCCCGCGCGGACGAGCAGGCCGCCCAGGAAGCGGTGGCGAAGCCTGCCAAGTAAATCGACGTCTCCCCCACCAGAAGCTCCCGCGATTTCCAGCGTAGGGACCGGATCTTCCACGCAAGGACCGCCGGATGCTTGTTGGCCCGGCGAGGGTGTAAAGCTGTACCGGCAGGTTGCCTCTACTCGCGCTGATACACCGGAACCTCGCAACCCACGGGCAGCCGCACCCGCCCGATCTCGAAGTAGGGCAGCCGGTGCTCCGCCGGCGCCTGCGCCACTTGGGGATCCCGCTGATCCAGCGCTCTGGACACGTTCGGAACCTGGGGCTCTTGCCATCCGCGGGGGAGCCAGGTGGCCCTGGATCCAAACCGCATTGGCCCCCGGAGGCCGGGGATCCACAGGAGCAGCTTGACCCGCACTCCAGCAATTGTACGCGCTACACTATGAGCGCGCCATGAGAGTCGTTGTTTGTTTCCTGACCTCCCTCGCCGCCTTCGCCGGCGACGCCTCCTTCACCATCGCCGGACTCCAGATGATGCCCGAGCCCTGGAACAAGCAGGCGAACTTCGCCAAGCTGGAGCGCTACGCCCGCCAGGCCGCCGCCCAGGGCGCCCAGGTGGTGCTCACTCCCGAAGGATTCCTCGAAGGCTACGTGGGCAACCGCGGCCGCACCAAAGACCTCACCTGGGAGAAATACGTCGCCGCCGGCGAGCGCCTGGAGGGGCCGCTGCTGACCCGCGTCCGCGACCTCGCCCGGGAGCTGCAGATCTACCTGCTGGTGGGCTTTGCCGAGCTGCGTGACGACCGCATGTACAACTCGGCGGTGATCTTCTCCCCCAGCGGCGCCGTGCTCACCCGCTATTCCAAGACCCATACCGCCGACGATGAGCCCCTCAACACCAAGGGCACGGCTTTCCCGGTGGTCTCGACGCCCTTGGGCCGCTGGGGCACGCTGATCTGCATGGACCGCCAGCTTCCGGAGACCTCCCGCCTCCTGGCGCTCCAAGGCGCCCAGGTCATCCTGGTCCCAGCCTATGGGATGTACGGTGAGACTAATGACATCCTGATGCGCGTCCGCGCCTATGAGAACGGCGTCTACGTAGCCTTCGTCCACCCCAACCGCTGTCTCTTCATCGACCCCAGCGGCAAGATCCTGGCCCAGAACCAGGGCGACGGCGATCAGATCGTAACCACCACCATCCGGCTCGATAACAACCGTCTCGGCAATGGCCCCATCCGGCACCGCCGGCCGGAGCTCTATGGGGACGTCGCGAAACACTAATTGGCGCGAGGAGTCGCCTGGCTGTGATATTCAACCTCGAAGTATTGATGCTCGCCGCGGCCGCCGCGGTCGTTGTCGCGGTCCTTCTCCTCAACTCCATCTACAGTATCGGTCCCACCGAGGTGGGACTGGTCCGCAAGCGTTTCGGAGCCAACCTGCCCGGCGATAACCCGCTGGCGTTTCGCGGGGAGGCGGGCTACCAGGCGGAAATGCTCATGCCCGGCCTGCGCTTCAAACTGTGCCTGGTTTTTGCCGTCACCAAGCATCCCTGGGTACAGGTGCCCGCCGGACAGATCGGCGTGGTCATCGCTCAAGTCGGCCAGGCGCTGCCCATTGGCGCCAAGTCGGCGGTGTACAAGCCGGAGTTCGGAAATTTCACGGACCTGAAAGTCTTCGTCGAGAAGGGCGGACAGAAGGGTGTACAGCGGCCGGTCTTGTCGCCCGGCACCATGGCTCCCATCCATCCCGCCGCTTTCCTGGTCATCACCCAGCCGGAGGTTTTCGGCGTTCCCGTTTCCTCCGACCTGAGAACACTAGCTCAAAAGAAGCGCCAGCTCACCTACGAGGCCTTCGGACTGGGGGAAAAGCAACTCCAGGTAACCCGTATCTCTCCGCACCCCTCCGAGGCCGGCAGAGTAGTGGATATGATAGGCATCGTCACCACCCTGGAGGGCGAGCCTTTGCCCGGCGGCGACATTGCCAGCCGGCTCGGCAGCTTCGCCGACATCGACGCGCTGGAGGGGCGAGCCGGCGCGGACACGGCCACCGACGCCAGACTCATCGAGACCATACTGGGCAACCAAAACGACAAGCACCGCGCCTACCAGGACTTTCAGAAGTTCCTGGAGCTCGGCGGCAAGATCGGGCTGCAGCACGATCCCTTGCTGTACGGCGCCTACAACCTCAACCCCTTCCTGGTGCGGGTCGAGGAGGTGCCCATGCTGGTGGTCGAGCAGGGCCAGGTGGCGGTCGTCAAGGCCTACTCCGGTCTCCCGACGCAAGATACGTCAGGCGCCGAGTTCAAATTCGGCAGCCTGGTGCGGCCCGGCCATCGCGGTGTGTGGCAGGAACCGCTGCGCACGGGCAAATATCCCATTAACCCGCGCTGCTACCAGGCCGTAATCGTACCCACTTTCATCATTACGCTCAACTGGGCGGACGTCGTCTCCCAGGCTCACAATCTGGATGCGCAGCTCAAGCAGGTGGAGGCCAAGAGCAGCGAAGGCTTCCACTTCGCCATCGATCTGCAGGTGCAGATTCACATTCCGGACACCCAGGCTCCGTATGTCATCTCCATGGTCGGAAGCGTGGCCAACCTGGTGAACGAGGTCCTGCAGGCGGCCGTCGGCAACCATTTCCGCAACAAGCTGCAGAGCATGCCGGCGGTAAAATTCATTGCCAGCCGCGAGATGGTGCAGCAAGGCGCGTTCGAGTACGTCAAGGAGGAGCTGGCCAAATACCGGGTGGAGACGCGAGGTGTGTATATCCAGGCGGTGGTGCTGCCGGAGCAGTTGGTGCAAGTCCTGACGCAACGGGAGATCGCCAATCAAGAAATAGAAACCTACAAGATGCAGAAGGCCGCGCAGGACCAGCGCACCGAAACCGAGAAGGCCAAGGGCACGGCCGACATGCAGGCGGATCTCGCCAAGTCGCAGGTGGGAGTGGAGATCCAAAACAACCGCACCGCCGCCAGAAAGATGGAAGCCCAGGGCGAGGCGACATTTATCGAGGAGACCGGCGCGGCGCAGGGCGCGCAGGTCCGCTCCGTGGGACTGGCCCGAGCCGAGGCCTACGCCCGCCAGGTGGCGGCTCTGGGGGCCAACGCCACCGCGCTGGTGAACGCGATCGAAGCGCTCTCGAAAAGCAACGTTCCCTTCATGCCCAACACGCTGGTCATGGGCGGCGCCGAGGGCGGCACGGTGGGAGGCGTCCTGGCGCTGTTGATGCGGCAGCTCGAGGCGGGGCTGCCCCAGAAGCCGCTGCCGCCCGGTCCTTAGCTGCAAAAACTCGGCGCTTCGCGACGGCCTGGCGGGGCGGCCCCCCGGGGCCGCTTCCCCAGAGGGCGCCCCCATGACCACCCGTTGCCAGCCACTCGTTTCTCACCGCAGCGCGCTGCTATCGGCGCGAGTGTGTGGCCGTGTATCCCGGGCCCTTCCCGGAGCACCGCGGAGACCGCTTTCCCACCCCGTCTCCTCTCTGCCGGGCCCGCTCCAGCGGCTGCACCGGGGCGGGGGAACGTCCCAAACCGGCTCGTCCCACTACCAAGAGGCACTGAAAACGCTTCGAAAAACCCAAACACTCGGACGGGGGATTTAGTTCAACCTGGATTCTGTCGCGGCTTACGCGCGACAGGAATCCTTAATTTGTTAGATAGGCGCACCACCTTCGTCATGCTCAGCACCGCACGCAGCGCCTGATTCACGGCGGCATCAGTGGGAAAGGCCTCGGCCACCTCTGGGTCGAGGAGCACGAGGTTGGTCCCGGCCCGGTACTGCGCGGCGTACTTGCCGCGAACTCCTCCCTTCATGGACGCGAAGTCGTACTCGGGGAGCATATAGTCTACGGGCTTGCGGTTAGGCTTCTTCATAGAACCTCCGTTCCTGACTGGTTGCGCGTCTGGCACTGATGATCCGAATCAGGTTGTCATCCGCGGTATGGACGACCACCAGGATGCGGTCGCGGCTGGACA